>JAILQN010000188.1 GCA_024699005.1 Clostridia bacterium | reverse complement strand
GGCGGCGAAAAACCACTGCGCTTCCCAGAAGTCGATATTCAGCGTTTCGCAGAACGACGGCATGGACTTCTGCCGCTGCCCCGAATGCACCGCGTTCAACGCCGCCCACGGCGGAGTCGATTCCGCGTCCATGCTGAATTTCGCCAACAGGATCGCCGCGGAAGTCAGGAAAGACTATCCCGACGCGAGGATAGAGACGCTCGCCTATCAGGCGACGGAGACCCCGCCCGCCGGGCTTACGGTCGAAGACAACCTCATCATCCGCGTCTGCCCCATAAATACCTGCGTCCTGCACGATCTGGACGACAAGTCCTGCCCCGCCAACGCAAAATTCGATAAAAACCTGAGCGGCTGGTCGGCGCTGACCGACAGGATCTACGTCTGGGATTACAGCACCAATTTCCAGTATATATACGCGCTCTATCCGAACATCAATTCCATCGGGAAAAGATATCAGTATTTCCGGGACAGGAACGCCATAGCGATTTTCGACAACGGCTGCGGCGAAAACGTGGTCCCCGGCGAGCTGCACGAGCTGCGTACCTACCTTGTCTGCAAGCTGCTCTGGGATCCCGATACCGACGTTCAGAAGCATATCAGGGAGTTCTGTGAAGCCTATTACGGTGAAGCGGCGTCTGACGTGATCGATTTCATCAATTGCTTTGAAAAGGCTGTCAAAGGCTTTAATCTCCTTAATTTCAAAACATGCCATATGACCTGTCAGGACGGCGGAGAAAGCCTTGAGAACAACTCGTCTCTCACCGAGACCGACGTTCTGAAGCTCAATTCCATCCTAAAAAAAGCCTCCTCCCGCGAACTTACCGGACAGCAGGCGAAACGCCTTTACGGACTGGAACTGAGCTGGCGTTTCTACAAAAACGCGACCTGGGCGGGTGAGTTCAACTGGTTCATACCCGGCACAGATCCCGCCGGCGAAGCGGAACAACTCTACGACGATATGAAAGAATACGGGGTCTCCCACCTTGCAGAAGGCGGCGCGCTGCCGCTGGATCAGGCAGAACCAAACTTCCTTGTGCGTCCCACGTTCTGGTTCAAGGCCGAAGACGACCTGCCCTCATCAGTCAGGATTCAGTCCCTCCTGTACCCTATCATGAACAAGATACTCCGTATCCTCTTCCCGATCGCGACGCTGATCGCAAAATACAGAACCAAATAAAACATCCGATGAACGGGACTGAAAAACGCCGGTTTTTCAGTCCTGTTTTTTATGTTCTGAAATACGATATCAGATAAACATCACAAAGTAATGATGAAGGTATATGCCGAATCAAAGTTACCGTCAGGCGAAATCTGCATAAAATCAGGGTATCGTACTGACTGATTCTGCATATTTTTCGGATCTTCACGGAAAGATGTGGGATTTATCATTTATCGAATGTAAAGATATAACTCAAATGTGTGTACATCGCTGTCACGACGACTGCTGATAAGATGTCATCCTGATTGCATATAAGGTTATGATTGCCTTAATGCTCCCCCCGGCGCAAGCGCCACCCACCTCACGATGGGGGGCATGTAAAAAGGCTCCCTCTCAGAGGGAGCTGTCGGCGAAGACGACTGAGGGAGTAAATTCTTAGCTATCCCACAATTATCCGTGAAGAACCATAGTTTTCAACCTAAAGAAAACGGACGGGTTTCCCCGTCCAGTTTTTGTCTGTCGATCAATCACCGCGGCTGAACAGATTCGCGAAGAAATCACGCACTCTCTGGAAGAACATCCTGATCCTGTAGATTATCTTCTGGAACCAGTTCATTCCTTCGGTCGGATCGGTCTCTGCCGGATCATCGTCGCCGCCGGGATTATCGGGATTCACAGGCTCGACATCGGAAGCCACCCTGCCGCCGGATACGGCCTTGACAAGACTCATCTCATTTGCCATGCCGAAAACAGCAGGCAGAATAGTCGCTTTCTTGCTGTTGATATCCGTTATAGCTGCCGCTGCGATAGTGCCGACGGAATCGGAACCGGTAAAGTAATTCAGGACAGAGGCCTGTGAAACGGAATAATACCTGGAGGCAACGATCGCGTTCGGGAAGAAATGCCCCGCGATATAGGCCGCCGCATTGATAAACGCGAAGGTGACGGTCGCATCATACGCAACGTCGTCGACCTTATTGGTGCCGTTGTTGACAAGGAACATACTGAGGACTCCCTCAAGCTTTCCGTCAAGAGCATCGTCAAAGTACGGTTTGATCTTATTGAAGTCGCAGGAGAACTGGGGCGTCGCAGCGTTGGAGAACAGACTGCCGAGAGGCAGGACGTTCGCGACCGCGCTCGCTTTGGACAGTATATCGGAGGCGTCGTATGCGTCGATCGTCATAAGACCGTCCGTAAGAGCTATGATCCTGTCTGCGACCGAGCCGATCTTTTCAAGATAACCCGCGCTCTTGGAATAAGTCGCGCCTAATTTGAGATTTACGTCTTCGATCTCCAGGGCGGTACCGGCAACGCCGGCGACTTTATTGAAACTGTCGATGAATTTATTGACCGCGCCGTTCGCGACCGTGCCCACGAGGAATTCCAGAACGTTCACGCCGAAGTCTGTGATCTGAGTGTAGAAATCCTTGGATGCATCGGCCGAGTAGGAGTAAGTATAATCCGTACCGTCAAGCATGTCGTTGAACTTGCCTGCCGCTACGGGGATAAGCTGGGCTGTCACGTGAGCCGCGACTTTGTCCATGGTCTTGTCGTTTTTGACCGCGGAAGCGATCTTGGCAAGGGTCGAACCGTCGTTCGGGTTGATAACGCCGAGGATCGCCGCAATACCGGTAGACACGAGTTTCTCAACAGTGGAGAAATCGATCTTCCAGAGCAGATCGTTCGCAATACCGGCAGAGAAATCGTCAAGACTGAAGCCTGCCGCTGTGGCGAAGTCGGTAAGCCCGCTCACAAGACTCTTTGCCTTTGCGGATATCTTCGCGATATTGTCGTCAAACTCGGACGTGTTCTTCTTGGTGTCGGTCAGCCCGAGCCAGGCCTTGCCGGCGTCGGTGAGCAGCATATCGGTTATCTGTTTGAGGATATGATTTGCCTGCCCGACTATCCCGAGATACTCTGTGTAATTCGCAATAAGATCGGAAGTAACGACAGCGGGATCGATAACGAAATCGGTGTTGATATAATTTTCAAGCTCAGCGGCACCCGAGGCTCCGCCTCCGCCGGAAAGATTGTCAAAAACGACCGTCACGGCGTCTTTGGTCGCGTCATATTCGCTGTTCCTGAGAAGCTTGGATATATCGGCTTTGTTTTCGCTGTCTATCGGCATTCCGAGAGATGAGAACAGCGATCTTACGGCGGGACCGGTAATCTCGCTCGGAAGCATCGAAACCACGTCGCCCGTAAGGACCAGCTTCTTGTTTACAAGATCGATGGTGCCCTGAATGGTGTAATCGCCTGCGGAAGTGTTGACCCATACGGAAACAGTCTCGGTGACAGAGGGTTTATAGGTGGCTATAAACTCATCGCTGGTGGCGTAACCGGAGTAAGCGGCTGTGACTGTAGGAGTGCCGACGGTAGAGGAAAGGATCTCTATACCGCCTGCATTGACCGCGTCAACAAAGCCCTGCGCAGCGGCTCTTGCGGCGTTCTTTGCGGCTGTATCCGCCTTGGTCTTGATATCGCTCAGCTTGACTACCACGACAGAGCCGTCAATCAGCACGTCGTCCTGATATACAGCTGCGCCGACGAAATTCTTTATTCCGGAAACGTTTGTCGCGCCGGTCATAAGAGAACTGTACTCGGCGGGCACGTCCGTTCCCGTGATAAGGGCGGAGAGGGTCGCGTCGGTGACCTGATCCCTGAACGGAGTGTATACGTTGACGGTGATATCCTCGTTCCCGGGAGAATACTCTCTGATGGACTTGCCCCTATAGGTGCTGTCGCCGTAATAAAGTGAGACAGCGGAACTGCCGGAGCCGTGGGTATAGATATTTACCGTTAAAGCGGGAATCTCATTGTCGCCCTCCAAAGCGAACGCGACGACACTGGCAGAGAGGATCATAAGGACCGAAAGAACGATCGACAGTGCTTTTTTCATCATTGTTTCCTCCGCAGCTAAGATTATCTTTACAGACAATCTTATCTTACTATAAAGCCATCAAAATGTCAACTCGGCAGATCCCCGAATTTCCGCATACGAACAATACGGAAAGCTGATTGTCATGTCTGCGGCGCGCTGCTCTCCGAACTCCGCTCTGAAACGGCTTTCGGCGCCGTGCCGCTCAGAGAATGGCCGGG
>JAILQN010000179.1 GCA_024699005.1 Clostridia bacterium | reverse complement strand
TCATGACAAGAACGGTATTGTAATAGATCAACGTCATCGACCACAGCGGCACGTTGAAAAAAAAGATAAGGACCGCAGGGACGGCGGCGACGCCATATCTTTTCAGCCGTGCGTAAAGGAAGATGGCGCATGCCGTCTGCGCCGCAACAAACGACAACCTTGAAAAGATGACGATGCCTTCGGTAGTCCCTGCAACGGAACACCAAAGACCGACCACCGGCAGCACGAACATTCCGGCAAGCTTCTCCTCGGTCGACAGACGGGAACCTCGAAAATAACGGTAAGCATCAAACAGAACTGTGCTTTCATCGTTGTCGCAGACGGAGTGAAAAACCTTGAATATCATCAGCGACACAAAAAACACCAACGTGATAAAGAACGCAAGATCGGTATATTTTGTTTTTCGCGCGCCGAATACCATCAATGCAGTCTCCGTTTGAAGAATAATATCAGGGTACATTTTCCCACTGAGCGTAGAACACCGTGTACCCGGCTTCAAGGGTCACCTTATCGCCCGGGGAATAAGTCTCGCCGGTGCCGTCGGCGGCTGTATTCCACCCGACGAATACCATCCCCTCTTTTGAATAGGCGTTTTTGCATAGTGTTATTTCCTCGCCGGCAGAAAGGATCGGTGCGTCATAAAGATGCCCGTTTCCGCCGTTCGGGTCGTATCTGAAATACGCGGCGTTCTGCGCGAAACCCTTGTTAAGATTAATTATACGGAGATTTACATATTTTTTCAAAGCTGTGATCCCGGCGCGGTATTGCAGGGTCGTCAGCGTTTTTACGGCGGCTGATGCGAACATGCCCCAGCGCACAGCCTTCATACAAGAGGACGCACTCAAAACGTCCCCCATAGCATCGATTTTATCGGCAGCACCGTCAAGATATACCGAAGAAAAAATAATCCACTCCTTTTTTACCGCCTCGCGGAAATCTCCGTGCCTGAACAGCATAGCGAAAAAGAACGGCATATCGTCGCCCTCGTTGCGGACACGCTGAAGAGTCCACCATGTTGAAGGATCGCCGAGCTTCAGCCCTTCGTAATCGAGCTTGATTCCCAACGCACCGTTAAAATCCCATACGGGTCCCGCATACAGCTTGCCATCCGGTTTTTTATAGAAAAAACAGCTCGTTCCCCCGGCATCACCGTTTTTGCAGAACTCCTGCACTAAAAAAACCTTAACAAGAGAATCGAAATCAAAATAATCGGTGTAATACCGCCCAAGAGAGTTAAAACCGCTTTCGGAATACAACGCATCCTCGGCTTCCTGCCAGTAGTCCGCTATGTAATCGACCTCAGATCTTGACGCGTACTCAGGAGAATGGATCTCGACAGGCGTCGAAAGCTCGGAAACAAAACCCGATATTTCCGCGCAGTATCTTTCATAATCGTCAAGCTCGATAAGATACCCACCGCTGATATCATCCGGATTGTTCGGTATCTCGACCCATTTGCGCGCGCCGGGAATCTCCTCTTCGTCGGTCCTGTCTCCCGCAAGAGCGCATTTCTTTATATCGACACCGGGATTTGCCGCTTCGTTGGCATCTTTAAGATCCGGTATTTCGACACGGTTCTTCGCGACCTGGACATTTTCACAGACAAGATACGTCCCCCGGTAGTCACCGTCAAGATAAACGTCGGCGGGGGCGCAATCCGGCGTATAATCAAGCCCGACTGTGCTCGCCAGAGTCAAAGCAAATTGGTTTCTCTCGACCTCGGAGGTCAGCAGCGCCCATTTTTTTGCCTTACCGAGGCCGAGAAGGGATTGTTTATTTACAAATTTGATATTGTACGCCTTGGCATAGTCTTCCCTGGTATCTGCCCAACTGTTTCCCCGCATCTTGATATGGCTGAGCCGTGCATCGAGCGCGACCTCGCCACCGTCGCGGACAACAACGCGCCCTGGCACCTTGTTGTCTTTATCTTTATGAAGATATTCCCAGCCGCCGGAATCTGTTGTGATAAATAGCGATGGGATATTCTCGGACTGCATCACGTAAAGCGGATACTCCGCATCACCGCAGACAAGCGTAAACTTGCCGCCACCGGAAAATAACCCGGTCGATCTTCCGTTTGTGAGGTTATCCCCGTTCACTGTCACTTTTCCCGACGCACGAAAAAACACACGAAGCGAACCGGCATCGGCATCTGACGGAAGAAAGAGATAATACTTTTCGCCAATTTTGTTCCAGATGATGGTTTCCGCGTCGTTTTTTGAACCACCGTACGGATTCACTCTGAAGTATTCAAGCGCTTCGGAATCGCCACGTGGGAAAAAGAACAACGCGCACGCTACAGCCGCTGCAGCGCACATAGCAACGGCGGCTAGGACAGCAATCTTCTGTTTTGAGACCTTTTTTTTCATCGGTTCACTCCCAGACCGCGTAAAAAACATGGTATCCCGCGTCGAGCGTCACTTTATCGCCAGGTAGATACTCCGCTTCCCCGTCCGGGATCAAACTCCACCCTTTGAAAACAGCTCCTTCTTTTGAATAGGCATTATCTTTAAGTATGACCGAGTCTCCCGCAATATAGATCCCGGACTCGTAAAGATGTCCGCGTCCACCCGTAGGATCGTAGCGCACAAATGCGGAGTCAGCAGAGAAACCCCGGTCCAGAGCTGTCTTTCTCTCCGCTAAAAACCGTATGATTTTTTGCTGCGTTTCCTTTACAGACGCGCTCCGTGAGGAGAATATTCCAGCGCTCGTCGATGCCAGAGCGTTCCCGAAGTCGGAAAGCTCCGAATAAAAACCGTCGTTAAGCCAGATGTCCGAGCATTCCTGCCAAATATCGGTCACGGCGGCTCTGAAATCATTGTGAGAATACAACGTTCCGAAAAACATAGGAAAATCATCCGACCAGTCGCGTACACGCTGATTGACCCACCAAGTTGACGGGTCACCAAGGTCGAGTCCCTCATATGAATAATCCTGGCCGAGCGCGGCGTCAAAATCCCAAACGGGTCCCGCAAAAAGCTTCTCGCCGGCGTCCTTATAGAAAAAGCAGCTTGTAACTCCGGCATCGGCGTTTTTTGTCAGCTCCTGGAGGATATACATCCTGACGATGGAGTCAAAATCGAAATACTCGCTGTAATGCTTCCCCTGAGAATTATATCCGGATTCGGAATAAAGAGCGTCCTCTGCTTCCTGCCAATACGCTGCAATATATTCCACTTCGGATTTCGTCGCGTACTCGGGATCTTTGATAACAAGAGCGAATCCCCTATCGGTTATAAAGCCGGAAACCTCTTCTTCATAATGCCCAGGATCGTCCATTTCGAGGAGATATCCGCCGGTGATTTCTTTCGGATCATTCGGGATGTCGACCCATTTTTTACTTCCGGGACTGACATTGTATCTTGTCCCGCGATGTGGCATCTCTTCAAGGGGAACTGAAGGGTTGGCATCCTCGTTCAAATCCTTAAGGTCTGTTATATCCACCCTGTTCTTGCCGATCTGAACACTTGAACTGACCTGGTACTTCCCGATATAGTAGTTATTGAGGTACACGTCCGCGAAACGCAAATCAGGAGTAAAACCGAGATCCATCCGCCGAGCAAGACTATAAGCGCATTTGTCCTGAATGATTGCAGAGGGCTTAAGGACCCATTTTTTTGCCGGAGCCATCCCCAAAAGGGACTGTTTTTCAGTGAACTTGATATTGTACGGCCGAGAGGTATTTTCCGCCCCGCCGAATCCGCTCCAGTGATTTCCCCTTCCCTTGATATGCTCAAGCTCCGCATCGATCGAGGTCTCTCCATTTTCCCGAACTAGCGCCCGACCGGATTCCTTGTTATTTTTGTCCTGTACAATCTGTTCAATATCGCCCGATTTTGTCACGAGGAACAGCGCCGGGGCATCGACCGACTGTTCGATCTTAAGAGTATATTCCGTGCCGGAAATATTGATCTTAAAGCTGTCTCTACCGCTAAAAACTGATGTTTCCACGCCGTTTTCGAGCTTGGCGGAGTTTACGGTCACAGTCCTGCTTTCGTTGTACCAGACAGTCAGTTTCTTTCGATTGGCACCTGCAGGAAGATAAAGCATCAGGCTGCCGTATTCTTTGCTGACGGCTATGGTATCTATCGAATCGCGTACACCACCGTAAGGGTTGATATATAACAGTGCGTCAGCACTTTCTCGCCATGATCGGAAAACAAAAACGGAAACAACGACGGCAGCCGCCGCAAGAAAGAACGTAGCGACGGTAATTATTAATGCTGCAGGTTTATTTTTCTTCACGCTGCCAAACTCCGTTGGGGATGATTGTCATTGACATCACTGTATATCTATATTATAATGTTATTTGATAATACAGTCAAGTTATTTTATTTGGTCAAGCATTTCTATCCGGGGCGTCCGCGTGAAAATACTCTTTGTGCTACCCATGGCCGAAAAATACACAGGGTCTCCGGCGGCGCCGCTGGGAGCCATATCGTTGTGTACTTATCTGAACCGCCTCGGTCATGAAGCGTGGATCTGCGACCGGATGATGAATCATCTCGATCTTGAGGAAGAGCTTAAAAACAGACACCCCGACATTGTCGGCATATCGACCGTATCCGCACTCGGTTTCAACGACGCGACGCAAATTGCGAGAATCGCTCGGGAGCACGGCGCACACGTCGTGGCCGGCGGTCCCGTGGCGTCCATGATGCCGGAATCGATGCTGCGAAACGGGATCGCGGAAATCGTTTCGATAGGCGAAGGCGAGACCTCGTGGCTGCATATCATAGAGTACTATGAGGGCAAGAGAAAG
>JAILQN010000153.1 GCA_024699005.1 Clostridia bacterium | reverse complement strand
ATTGTATCATTGTCAATAAGAATTAACAACGGTCGTGTGTCCATCGCCTAAGCGATGAATGCTGATAAGAGGCGAAATACCGTGGTGGTAGACATAAGTCTTACAGAAACGCCGTGTCGACCGAATGCGTCCTGTATTGTTGATCCCACAATTTTCCGTGAAGAGGCTATTTTTTCTTGACATATACCCTATGGGGGTATATAATATGAATTGAAAAAAATACCCCAGCGGGGTATCAAAAAGGAAGATGCCTATGGATGAGATACATGAATTGCACAACTGCGCCGTCCGCACAAAGGTGCGGGAAGAAGAAGAACGTCACGATCTGATGAATCGCCTGAAACGGATCGAAGGGCAAGTGCGCGGACTGCAGCGGATGCTGGACGAGGACGCTTACTGCCCGGATATACTGACCCAGGCATCCGCGGTGCAGGCGGCCCTGAACGGTTTCTGCAGAACGCTGCTGGAGAACCATCTGCGCAGTTGCGTCACCGAGGATATCCGCGCCGGACGGGACGATGCCGTTGATGAGCTGATGGAGATACTCAGGAAGCTGATGAAATAGGTGAGACAGCATATGGAACAATATCATGTTACGGGTATGAGCTGCGCGGCATGCTCCGCCCGTGTGGAAAAGGCAGTGTCCGGCGTGCCGGGCGTGACATGCTGTTCTGTAAGTCTGCTGACCAACTCCATGGGCGTAGAGGGAACTGCTACTCCCGGGGAGATCGTCAGGGCAGTCGAGGCTGCCGGCTACGGAGCCAGTCTCAGGAGCGCGGCGAAAAGAAACGGGACCAGCGCACCGTCATGGGCGGACACAGAGGCTCTGAAGGATCATGAAACACCTAAGCTGAAAAAGCGATTGCTGTTTTCCGTGCCGATCCTGCTGATACTCATGTATTTCTCGATGGGTCACGGGATGTGGGGCTGGCCTGCGCCGAAAGCCTTTGATAATCACGTTTTTCTGGGGCTGTTCGAGCTGCTGCTGGCGGTCGCAGTCATGGTGATCAACGGCAGGTTCTTCACCTCGGGATTCTCGTCGCTGCTGCACGGCGCGCCGAATATGGACACGCTGGTGGCGTTGGGTTCCGGCGCATCGTTCGGCTACTCCCTGGCAGAACTGTTTCTGATGATTCTGGCGCAGGGCGGGGGGGATCATGAAACCGTGATGAAGTACGGCATGAACCTGTACCTTGAATCCGCTGCCATGATCCCGACGCTGATCACCGTAGGCAAGTTGCTGGAGGCAATGTCCAAAGGCCGCACGACCGACGCGCTCAAGGGACTTATGAAACTTGCGCCAAGAACGGCGGTCATTCTGAAGAACGGCGTTGAGACGGAGGTCGGCGTCGAACAGGTGCAGACCGGAGATGTTTTCGTTGTGCGTCCCGGAGAGCAGATCCCCGTGGATGGGGTGATCGTAAAAGGGATGACTGCGGTCAACGAATCCGCACTGACCGGTGAAAGCATCCCGGCTGACAAGACCGAGGGCGACACGGTAAGCGCCGCGACTATGAACCAACAGGGCTATATAGAGTGCCGCGCTACGCGTGTAGGGGAAGATACGACGCTCGCGCAGATCATCCGCACTGTATCGGACGCGGCTGCAACCAAAGCGCCGCTGGCCAGGATCGCAGACAAGGTTTCCGGGATTTTTGTCCCGACGGTCATCGCGCTGGCAGTCCTGACGCTGATAGGCTGGCTTATTGCCGGAAAACCGTTCTCATTCAGTATCGCGCGTGGCATCTCCGTGTTGGTGATCTCCTGCCCCTGCGCATTGGGCCTTGCAACACCGGTCGCGATCATGGTGGGAAGTGGCGTCGGCGCGAAAAACGGCGTGCTGTATAAGACGGCAGCCGCGTTGGAAGGAACGGGGCGTACTCAGATCATCGCACTGGACAAGACCGGCACCGTCACCCAAGGCGAACCGAAGGTCACCGACGTGCTCCCTGTGGACGCGGATAAAACCGGGCTGCTGAGGCTTGCCGCCTCTTTGGAAAAGAACAGCGAACATCCGCTGGCGAAGGCGGTCGCCGCCGCCGCGGAAGGTCTTCCCGTTTCGGAGGTTGAAGGATTTGAAGCTTTGCCGGGCAACGGTCTGCGCGCCGTTCTGGACGGAAAACCGCTTTTGGGCGGAAGCCTCAGATACATTCGGGGGATAAATCCTGTTCCGAAGGATGTTGAAGAAAAGGCGAACGCTCTTGCGGAGGAAGGAAAAACGCCGCTTCTGTTCGCGTACGACGGCAGGCTGATCGGTCTTATCGCGGTGGCGGATCCTATCAAACCGGATTCCGCGCAGGCTATCCGCGAGCTTGAGGGGATGGGTATCCGTACCGTACTGCTTACGGGAGACAACGAACGTACGGCGAATGCTGTCGCAAAGCAGGCAGGGGTCACACATGTGGTAGCCGGAGTTCTGCCGGACGGTAAGGCAGGTGTGATCGAAAGGCTGAAAACCCTCGGCAAGACCGCGATGGTCGGGGACGGCATCAACGACGCTCCCGCGCTTACCGCAGCGGATAACGGAATAGCGATCGGCGCCGGTACGGACGTGGCGATCGACGCGGCTGATATAGTGGTGATGAAAAGCCGCCTGACAGACGTGACTGCGTCGATCCGCCTGAGTCGGGCGACCATCCGGAATATCCATGGGAACCTGTTCTGGGCTTTTTTCTATAACGCCGTATGCATTCCCCTTGCGATGGGGCTCTACGGCATCGAAATGAAGCCCATGTACGGCGCGGCTGCAATGGCGCTGTCCAGCTTTTTTGTGTGCATGAACGCGCTGCGGCTGAACCTGGTAAAGCCCCATGATACGAAACAAGATAAACCGATCAAATCAATTCCCGCACAGGCGCTGACGGAAATCGTTGCCGCGCGGAAAAACAAGGAGGAAAACAAAATGAAAAAAACACTGAAGATAGAGGGCATGATGTGCCCACACTGTGAAGCGAGAGTCAAAAAGGCGCTCGAGGCGGTGGAAGGCGTTGAATGCGCCGTCGCAGATCATGATCTCGGCACCGCTGTCGTGACCCTGAGCGGGAATGTGGCAGACGAGGTCCTGAAGGCTGCTGTGGAGGCGCAGGACTATAAAGTGCTCGGTACGGACTGTGGCTGAATACATCACGATACCTGACTTTTCCGGCTCAGACGCTTATGGTTTTTCCATACGGACGTAGGATTTTTCGCCTCACAAACAAATATGAAAACAAAAAGAAAAAAGATCATTATTTCCTGCATTCTTGCATTTGTTCTCTTATTGATCATTGCCGCAGTTTATTTTTTCGGGTTCTATTCCGGCGGTTACCGTATTACCGTACCGTACAGACACGCTTTTGAAAGGATAGCCGACGGCGTATACGTCAATAAAGGCTACGCGGGGAACAGGGAAGAGATCATCAGACTCACAGACGGCGCGAAGGAACGCGACCGGGAGTTCTTCGGGGAGCTGCTTTGTCCCGAAGATACCGTCATTATCATCTGCGACGACGATAAACTTCTTTCAAAACTCGGCGGGGATCACGATACCGTTACCTGGTTCTTCCCCGTGAAGAAACACTATATCTCCGTATCGGACGAATATCTGAATACCGATATACTCGCGCATGAACTGACCCACGCCGAGCTGCACACCCGTCTGTCCCTGTCCGCTTACAAAAAGATCCCCACCTGGTTCGACGAGGGCGTCGCCCTGCAGAACGATTACCGTGAACAATACGGCAAAGAGGAGTGGATCAGGCAGACCGATAACGGCAAAAACGCCCTTCGCCCCGAAGATATGGACACGCCGTCTGAATTTTACGCCGGCACGGTCGAAGACAGACGATTTCGCTACCTGAACGCGAAGCACGAAGTCGCCGGTTGGCTGGAAACACGCGGACGCGATGGACTTTTTGAGCTCACAGACAGACTGAACGGCGGAGAAGATTTCAACGCCGTATACGGATGAAAACAAAATGGAATTTCTTCATTTCGGGAACAGGGACGGCGAAAAGTTCGTGATACTGCCGGGGCTCGCCCTGAAGAGTGTCCTGGGTTCCGCCGGGGCGATCGTTTCCGCCTATTCGCTTATCGCGGAGAATTACGACGTATATCTGTTCGACCATATCCCGGAGGAGCCGGAGGGCTACGATATCGCCGGCATGGTGGAAGACACCCTGGCGGCGTTCGGCAGGGAAGACATTGACCGCGCCCACCTTATGGGTGTCTCCATGGGCGGCATGGTCGCGCAGACGATAGCCCTGAAAGCTCCGGAGCGCGTGGCGTCACTGATACTGTGTTCCACGGCGGCGGATACGTCGCGCGCCGATCCCGCCGTTTTTGAAAAGTGGAAAACTCTCGCCGAAGAACGGAACGTGCCGGCGCTTATGGATGCGTTCGGAGAAAGCGTTTATACCCCGACCTTTTACGGGCAGTACAGGGAGAACATAATCGCGTCGGGAGACGGCGCGACCGAACAGGATTTCCGCAATTTCCTGATCTCCCTTGACGCGGTAACGCGCTTCGACGTCCATAAAGAGGCCGGCGATATCTCCTGCCCGGTATTCGTCCTCGGCGCCGGGGACGACCGGGTCCTCGGCAGACAGGCGGCTTACGATCTTATTAAAGCCCTTGACTGTCCTTACTATATCTACGAGGGTTACGGTCACGGGGTCTATGACGAAGCGCCGGATTATCTTTCACATATAGAATCTTTTCTGAAGGGATTGAAAACAGGTTCATAGCGGGGTGACGGCAATGTTTTTAAGATACGGAAAATCGAAACTCAGAGAAGGCGTCACGATGATAAAAGACGGTATCGTCAACGAGTTCCTGATCGAAGGCAGGGACAGGGCGGTTCTTTTTGACACGGGACTGGATCTTTTCAACATCAAAGAATACGTTTCAAAACTGACGGACAAGGAGCTTATCGTCGTCAATTCTCATTTCCATCCCGACCATGCAAACGGCAACCATCATTTCAAAAAGGTGCATATCGGCGAAAAGGACGTTCCGACTTTCACGACCGCAGACGTGTATTTCCGCCTTGTCGACGATATCGTGAAAGCCACTCTGGCAAGGTATCCGAAAGCGGAAAAACTGATGAAGCCGGTGGAGAGGCTTCTGATGACAAAGAAGGGCGATACCGAATACGTACCGCTCAGAGACGGTGACGAGATAGATCTCGGCGGCAAAAAACTGCTCGTAAAGGATTTCCCGGGGCACACTCCCGGTTCGATCACTCTGCTTGACCCGGCGCTTAAATTCATTTACGCCGGCGACGCGAGCGACATCGATATATGGATGTTCACAAATCCGGACTGCAGTCTGCATGATTACGCCGAAACGGGCCGCAGATATTATGAGGAAGTGAAGTCGATGGGTTATACGAAATACAGGGGAGCCCATATGCCGGTAACTCACAGCATATCGTTTATCCGCGATTACGCAGAATGGATCGACAAGCTCACTCCCGAAAAAGCCCTTATGAAATTCAACACTCCGGGCGGCAGGAGCAAACTGTGCATAGCCGCCGCCCCCAGCGCGAAGCATATACTTTTTACTTCCGTATACCGGGCGCATCAGTGCGAAAGATAAATCGATGTTTGTGAAGAGAAAAAAGCTATGTTGGAATTTACATTTATCTGGACAGACGGAAATGATGAAGCTTTTCAAAACTTTTATTTAAAGACAGAAGAGTATTATAACAAAATTGTCGGCGGAAAAGATAAAAGCGGAAGGCGGCTGCGAAACAGCCTGTTTTCGGCACAGACGCAAAACCGAAGGCCGAGCCCGGTTTCGGTACCTGCCGTATCGTTTCTCCGCTCACGCAATCTGCCGACGGAATGCCCGTCGTCATGTATCGCGCCTGGGCAAAGGACCGCTTCGGTGTAACCGTTGCAAAAGCGTGGACTTTTGACGGGGAAAATGCATTCGGAAGCTTCTATATAAGAATCGGTATATGGTTCAATCGTCTTATCAATACCGTAAAGACGCTGTTTTGATCCGGTTTGTCAGCAGGTCATCAGATCGGTACTTGTAAAGGAGTCTGCACCTATGATACGAAAAGCGAAAATTGAAGATGCCGGAAGACTGCTGGAAATATACGCATACTATGTTAAGAACACCGCAATCTCTTTCGAGCGTGATGTGCCTTCATTGGAGGAGTTCGGAAACCGCATGAGCGGTATACTCAAAAAGTATCCGTATTTTGTCATTGAAGAGGATGGTGTTATAAAAGGTTATGCCTATGCAGGACCATTTGTCGGCAGAGCCGCATATGACCATTCATGCGAGTTGACCATTTATCTCGACCGCAATTCAAAAGGACTCGGGTTTGGGCGTGCGCTGTATGAAACCCTGGAGCAGGCTCTTAAGGATATGGGCATCCTGAACCTGTATGCCTGCATTGGCGATCCGGTTGTTGAGGATGAGTATCTGACCGGAAACAGTGAGCAATTTCATCAACACCTTGGCTTCTACAAAGTCGGAACTTTTTATAAATGCGGATACAAATTCGGCCGATGGTATAACATGATCTGGATGGAAAAGATAATCGGAGAACATAACTGACAAATTCCGGTCCGTATGAATAAATGAATTGAATTTTACCGATCACGTGCGCGAAGCGAGATCTGCAATCTGGCGCGCATGATAAACCGGTATTTATGAAGAAACCGTAACGACGGATACTTTGACTGTTTCAACTCATCCGCCCCGGGCGACGTAATGTATATAAAAAGCATAATGCCTGAATAAGAAGAATCAGCCGGCAAATCCCGGTTTTGCTGATTGATATGTATGAAAGAGCCCGGAGCGCCGGATCAACAAATAAAGATAGCTCATTCAGGAATAATAATCGTACAGGGGCAGGGAGTAAATGAGTACGAAGGAAGAAAAGTTTAACAGGTTTTCCATACCGCTTGGCTTATTGGATTATATCAATCCGATCTGTTACTGTATCACCATGGTGACGATCATCAGGCATACCCGTGCAGATATGGGGCAGCCGTATGGTGTTGTTTTCCTGATCGGAGCGATCATTTCCGTTCTCTTCGGATTCATTATACCGACAGGAAAAGTAATTGTCGGACTTGGACTTATCAGTTTCAGAATGCCGGTTTCTCTTGTGTTTTGCGTAAATACCGGGATCTTTATATCCGGGCTGATGCTTCTTCGTTATGCGGTAAACATTGGCACTGCATGGCTGTGCGTTCTGATTGCAGTTACGGCAGTTCTGCTGATACTGTTATACCGAAAAAGCAGAAAGATGAATACCGTCGCCGTTCTGACCGGAGCCGCAGGATATGTGATGCTTTACGTATCCCTGATCATTCTGGCTGCAAGGCAGGGCCTGGTTCCGTCGATCATTATGTATGCTGCAGCGATCCTGCTTTTTGTCATGCTGTGCGGGATCGGGATCAAAGCAAATCTGAAAGATCCGAAAGTGCATTGGGTAATCGAAGCGTCCAATGTCGTATGCCAGACGCTTGTTGCTGTTGCAACGCTGGTGCTGATGCGTTAAATGAAAACCATCGGCATACTGCTCTCGCTGGTCATGCTGCTCTCCGTCTTCGGCGGGCTCACGCTCACGTCTTCGGCGGCGGCGCCGGAACCGGAGAACGGCGCGCTTTTGACTTTCGGCTCTTATCCGCAGACTTTGGTGCCGGACGGAACGCTGAAAGATGAACTTGATTCCCTTATCCCGACTCTGAACCGGACGTATTATGATTATTACGTCGACAGCGCGCCCGAGGATTTTTATGAAATACGCCGACGTGCCGGTTGACGGGAACAAATACAGGGCGGTCACCTTCAGCCATTACAGACCGTTCTCTACCATAAGTACTTCAACCGACGCCAATAACATCTCTAAGGCCTCCAACGGCTATGATTCCCCGGATACGGTTTACTGGTTCAGATACGAGCCGATCGTCTGGCGTATACTGGACGCGGACGTCGGGCTTATGATGACCGAAAGCATCATCGACAGTCAGGCGTTCAACAATGTTGATTACGAAAGCGGCGGTTGTTATTACAGCGACGAGGAGCGTGCCCACTACTCCTCAGACTGGGCTTATTCGTCGCTCCGCGAAAGGATGAACGGCGACTTCCTCAACGCCGCTTTCGACCCGGGCGCAACGACGGATAAGATCTTCCTGCTCTCAAGAGAAGACGCGCTGAACACGGCTTTCGGTTTTATTTCGGGAACGGACGGCATCGAGTCCGCAAACCGTACGGCTTTCGGTACGGACTACGCAAAATGTCAGGGGCTTTACGTCAGAAGTTCGGCCGGCGAATATTACAGCGGCGCGTCAGACAGGCTTCTGCGCACTCCCAGCTACCCCTGTGGCGCCAACTACGTCGGCGCCTGCTATTATAACCGACTTGCCGACAGTGGTATCCGCCCGGCTTTGAAAATCGATCTCCGGTCCGCGATCTCTCAGTCCGCGATCAGAATATATCACGACTGCGGCGAGCTGATACCGGAGGGCCCCGCGACCTGCACCGGGGACCACACCACCGGGCTTGTCGGGGTAAAAGAAGCCACAGCCACCGAAGACGGCTACACCGGCGACCTTGTATGCACGACCTGCGGACAGACCATAGAATACGGCGAGGTCATCCCCGCCACCGGAGAAAAAGAAGAAAAACCGAACTTCGGACCTTGCGTGATGTGCGGCAAATACCATAACGGCGACGCCGCCGACCGTCTGATCGGCGCGCTCCACAGCCTGATACACCGGTTTGTCGCGCTGAGGGAGTACTTTGCCGCGCTTTGATGAGTATCTGAAACCGTAATTCGGGGACGGCCTGCTCGGTCGTCCCTGAACGTCACTTTACATGCAAAGAAGTTTGTGATATATTGATTACGATGTTTTATATCAGAAACGGAGGCGACGCGGATGGAAGAGAACGGACCGACGAATACGCAGACGCCGCAGGAACGTCCTGACGGAAACGTGTTCCGCAGCTACAACTACGTCGGCACAAAAGAGACCGTGGCGTACCTGTTCAACGACTGGTCCAACTCCTTCAACATCAACGGCTACAAAAACAGGTTCATCTGGGACGTAGTCAGGATCGACTTCGGTATTTCCGCCATCGTGAATCTGTTTACCGGCGCGTGGG
>JAILQN010000280.1 GCA_024699005.1 Clostridia bacterium | reverse complement strand
TTTTTTGTGAAACGCGCAAAAACTTCTTTATCACTGCTGTTATCGCTGATCCTTGTTTTATCCTGTCTTGCCGTGCCGGCGAGTCTCGGCTCGGCGGAAAACAGGGTCGCTTCCTCGCTCAGTTTCAATATCCTGTCGGATATACATTACTATCCGGCTGAATATACCGGCAACTACTGCGACGAGTGGGAGGATCAGGTCCTGATGGCGGCGAAGGAGTTCGACCAGATACCAGGCATACTTGACGCCGCACTCGAAAGCATAGCGGCGCGGGCCGAGGCCGACGACGTGCACTATCTGTTCATCTCCGGCGACCTTACCAAGGACGCGGAGTATCTGTCCCACGTTCGTCTTGCCGAGCGCCTGTTGCAGTTTGAAGAGGAGACCGGCATACAGGTAATCGTCACCTGCGGCAACCACGACATCAACACCGCCGACGGCTACGAGTTCACGACCGGCACCGCACGCCGCGCAAGGACCATCAAACCCGAGGAGTTCCGCGAGGTCTACGCGGATCTCGGTTACGATCTTGCTTACGCAAACTACACTCCGCCCGAGGGCGAGGTCAGGGGCCTGCAGAGCTACGCCGTCGACCTAGACGAGCATTACAGGCTGATAGTCCCGGATTCCTGCAAATACAGCGCGGACGAGCCGGAGAAACAGAACACCGGCGGAGAGATCACCCCCGACCTTATGGAGTGGATCCTTGAGCAGGCGCGCGAGGGCAGGGCGCAGGGCAAGACCGTCATGGTGATGCAGCACCATTCCGTCGCCCCGCACATGAAATGCGAGCCTTCGGTCACCTTCGCCTTCTGCGTGGACGATTACGTCGACGTGGCGGAGCAGTACGCGGACGCCGGCATAAAATACGCGTTCACGGGCCATCTGCACACCAACGATATCGCCTCCGTCACGTCCGACAACGGCAACGTGATCTACGACTGCGAGACCCCCGCTCTCTCCGGCTTCCCGAATTACGTCAGAAAGAACACGATCACCACTTATTCCGACGGCGAGAGCTCGATGAAGTACGATATATTCGACTGCGACGAGGCTTATCCGGTTTATCTGAGGGGCGAGGCTTACGAAAAGCCCTTCCGCGAGACCGCTTCCTTCGCCATTTGTTTCGGCGGAGCGAACCTCCGGAGCCCGGATCACAAGCCCAGCGCGCTCTATTTCGCGGACGGTCTTGTCAGGAATTACCTCGGCAAAATACTCAAAGAGATAAAGGCCGGCGGCGGACTGAACGCATATCTCATCGCCCATGGCATAGATCTTGAGCAGATCATAAGCGGCTTCCTGGAGCCCTATATCGGCGACGGCGTGAGCGTAGGCAAGGCGAAGATATTCTCCGCCGCGAACATAATGTGGTTCATCGAGGACCTTTTCAGTCAGGTAGAGAGTCTATATATAGACGATCCCGAGAAGGCATATGAGCTCTGCTTCCGTATCATCGACCGGATAGTGAGCATACAGGTATCCGACATCCCCTGTACCGAATTCATCGACACCCTGGGATTCGGCGACGCCTCCCGCGGCGGCAATTTCGGCGAGGCGGCGCTCTCTGCCGTGTATTACTGGTATACCGGCAACGAGGACCGCTCCGGCAACGCCTTCCTGAACGACGTTCTCAAAGGATTCAAAGAGGGCGACCTGGCGGAGAAGTTATTCAACGAGCTTCTGGACATAGTGTACAACGACCTTCTGATGGACGCCGTGCTGTCAAGACTGAACGTCAACATCGGCAAGCTCTTCGACCCGTCCAACCCCGTCGGAAAGAGCATCGGCGTCACGGCGGACTATTTCGTAAAAACGATCCTGAAGGGCGACACCTCCTACAAGAGCCTCGTCGATTACGTGTTCAGCCTCGACGTCGTTCCGTATGACAGCATCTGGGACGTGTTCGACACCCTCGTTCTCAAGGAATATATGACGGACAGCCAGTTCCGTCAGATCGGTTACGAGTTCTGGTATTTCCTGGATGACTTCTCCGGCGACGTTAACCCGCGCGAATACGGCGATTACGACGTCAGCTACGATACGCAGAAGGTCCGGGTCACCCCCACGCGTGAGGATTACCGACTGCCGTCCCTCGTCTCCGTCACCCTCGGCAGCACCGCCGATACCGCGAATATCTCCTGGTATACCAAGAAGTCCGTAAAAGGTACCGATATCGCCATAGTGAAGGGCGAGCCCGGTCAGGTACCCGAGCTCACGGGTTCGGAGCCGCTGCCCGACGGCGTGACCGTCGACCTCAGCAAGGGCACCGTAGACCGCATCTATCCGGGTATAGATATCGGCATATTCGGCATAATGAACTACACCGTGCACCTGACCCGCCACAAGATCCTTATCTCCGGTCTGGAGCCCGGCGCAACATACTATTACAAAATCGGCGACGCGGAGCGCGGCTGGTGGAGCGAGACGGGCAGCATAAAGACCGACGACTCGAACGGCAAACTGACATTCTTCCATATGTCAGACCCGCAGTCGGGCACCCGCGCGCAGTATGAAGAGGCGTGGGCGAAGGTCACCGAGGCGGCTTTCGACGCTTATCCGGACGCGGAGCTGATATTCAACACCGGCGACCTTGTTGACCACGGCAACAACCTGAACCAGTGGCAGTGGATGTTCGACTCGGCTTCGTCCCAGCTGATGAACACCTACATGATGCCGGTCTCCGGCAACCACGAGGACAAGGGCGAGAACGCCCTCGCGGATAATTTCATCCTCGATCCCCTCTGCCCGGAGCAGGATTTCACCACCGGTATCTATTACTCCTTCGACAGGGACAACGTCCATTTCGTCATGCTCAACACCAACGCCCTCAATTCAGACAAGGGTCTCAGCGACGAGCAGATCAAATGGCTCAAGGAGGATATAAATAACAGCGACGCGCAGTGGAAGATCCTCGGTCTGCACAAGGGCGTTTACACCAACGGCAGCCACTTTGACGATTCCGACGTGGAAGAGATCCGCTCGCAGCTGCAGAAGCTGCTGCCGGACCTGGGAGTCGACCTGGTGCTCCAGGGGCACGATCACGTCTATATGCGCTCCTACCCGCTTTACAACAACCGTGTGGCGACCACGAAGCGCGTCGAGCTGACCCACAATGGTCAGAAATATATCGCGAACGTCCAGCCGAAGGGGCTGACCTACGTCATCAGCGGTACGGCGGGCGTCAAGACCTATACGCCCAAGGACGACAACGAGATAGCCAAATCCATGCCGATCCCGGAGTATAAGGACGTATCCGACTCGCAGATGTTCTCCGCGATCCAGATAGAGGACGGCGTGCTCTACTTCAACGCATATAAGATGGTGGACGGCAAGGCGGAGCGCGTCGACTCCTTCGCCATCCAGAAGGATACATCCTGCGGCGAAGTCACGGGAGACGCCGAAGACGTATACGCCATCGCCCACGTCGGCAATTCCTTCTTCCTCAGGATCATGAAGATCTTCTCCACCCTGTTCGGCGTGCTGAAAGCGCTGCTCAAGGTCTCCGCCGACGCGTCGGGGTGCTGATGCCGCGGCGGCAATGAGCTATCTGCCAAGCAGGTAAGAAAACACTTTGAATAATGTGCAATGAGCAATGAGCAATGTGCAATGTGCAATGTGCAATGAATAAGGTTTTTGATTCTGTATAATGTCGTTTGCACGGCTGCGCGGCAGGGATCTTACTGCCGATCAATATAAACATTTTTGCTCCGCAAAAATGAACCGCAATTGCACATTGATAATTATTCTATCGCTGTATTGACTGAAAACAGAAAGGAACAAAACATGAAGAGAGTCGAAATATCAGAACTTTACAGAAACAAGGAGGCTTACGCCGACAAGACGATCACCGTGGCGGGCTGGGTCAGGACACTGCGCTCATCCAAGGCGATAGGCTTTATTTCCCTGTCCGACGGCAGCTGCTTCAATACCCTTCAGGTGGTGTTTGAGGAAGGCAAGCTCCCGGACTTCAAAGAGATCTGCGGTACCAACGTAGGCGCGGCGCTTATTGTGACGGGGAAATTCCTGCTGACAGAGAACGCCTCCCAGCCCTTTGAGATAAACGCAGATTCCATAGAGGTAGAGGGCCCATCCTCTCCGGATTATCCCCTTCAGAAGAAACGCCATTCCCTTGAGTTCCTGCGCACGAGGCAGGACCTGAGGCCGCGAACAAACACCCTGAGCGCGGCGTTCAGGATCAGGAGCGAGGCGGCGTTCGCCATTCACAAATTCTTCAACGAGCGCGGCTTTATCTACGCCCATACCCCGCTCATCTCCATCGCCGACGCCGAGGGCGCGGGCGAGATGTTCCGCGTGACGGCGCTCGACCCGGCCGATCCGCCCAGGACCGAAGACGGCAAGGTCGACTATACTCAGGATTTCTTCGGCAAACAGGCGTTCCTGACCGTTTCCGGTCAGCTTCAGGGCGAGATAATGGCTCAGGCCTTCGGCAAGATCTACACCTTCGGGCCCACCTTCCGCGCAGAGAGATCCTACACTCAGCGCCACGCGGCGGAGTTCTGGATGATAGAGCCGGAGATCGCCTTTGCCGACCTTGAGGACGATATGGAGCTCGCCGAGGCGATGATCAAATCCGTCATAAAATACGTGCTTGAAAAATGCCCGGACGAGATCGCCTTCTTCAACAAATTCGTGGACAAGGGGCTTATAGAGCGCCTGGAGCACGTGGCGAATTCCGATTTCGCGAGGGTCACCTATACCAAAGCGATCGAGATCCTTACGGAGCATAACGACGAATTCGAATACAAGGTAAGCTGGGGCTGCGACCTGCAGACCGAGCATGAACGGTATCTGACCGAAAAAGTCTTCGGCATGCCGGTATTCGTCACCGACTACCCCAAGGAGATCAAGGCATTCTATATGCGTCTGAACGACGACGGCAAGACCGTCGCCGCCATGGACTGCCTTGTGCCCGGCATCGGCGAGATCATCGGCGGCAGCCAGCGCGAGGAGAGGCTCGACCTGCTGAAAAGCCGCATAGAAGAGCTCGGCATGGACGAGGAGAATTACAGCTGGTACCTTGATCTGCGCAGATGGGGCAGCACCCGCCACTCCGGTTACGGTCTGGGCTTCGAGCGCCTTATCATGTACCTTACCGGAATAGAAAACATCCGCGACGTGCTGCCGTTCCCGAGAACGACGGGATCAGCGGAAATTTAAGTTCCAAGTTCCAAGTTCCGAGTTCTCGTCAACCAGCGGGTATCATTCATCGCAGATAACGCAGAGCTCGGGATAAACAACATAAGGAGGGTAATTATGGACAAGAAAATCAAAGTCGGGATCATCGGCTGCGGCGGGATCGCCAACGGCAAGCACATGCCCGGGCTCGCGCAGCTGGATGACGTGGAAATGGTCGCGTTCTGCGACATCATCGTCGAGAGAGCGCAGAAGGCAGCCAAGGAATACGGCGCGCCCGACGCGAAAGTCTACGAGGACTACAAGGAGCTGCTCAAAGACGAGTCCATCGACGTGGTCCACGTCTGCACGCCCAACCGCGAGCACAGCTTCATCACCGTAGACGCGCTCTACGCCGGCAAGCACGTCATGTGCGAAAAACCCATGGCGGCAAGCTACGCCGAGGCGAAAAAAATGTACGACGCCCACAAGGCGACGGGCAAGCTCCTGACCATCGGCTATCAGAACAGGCAGACCAGAGAGAACCAGTACGTCAAACGCCTCTGCGAGTCGGGCGAGCTGGGCGAGATCTACTACGCCAAGACCCTTGCCGTCAGGCGCAGGGCGGTCCCGACCTGGGGCGTGTTCCTGAACGAGTACGAGCAGGGCGGCGGTCCGCTTATCGACATAGCCACCCATGCTCTTGACCTCACACTGTGGATGATGGACAACTACGAACCCGCTACGGTAGTGGGCAAAACCTTCCGCAAACTGGCGGATCAGGACACGGAAACCGGCAACGCCTGGGGCGACTGGAACGCAAAGGATTTCACGGTGGAAGATTCCGCTTTCGGCTTCATCACTATGAAGAACGGCGCGCTCATCAATCTTGAATCGTCATGGGCCATCAACCTGATCGACGCAAAAGAGGCATGCTACGCACTCTGCGGCGACAAGGGCGGCGTGGACACCTTCGACGGAGTGCGCGTCAATTCCGTAAAATACGGCAGGCAGACGATCGAGCGCCCGAGCATGAGCGCCGGCGGCGCCGCCTATTTCAGCGGCTTTGAGGGAGATCTGGACGGTATTGAAATGCGCCAGTGGATCGACTCGGTCGAGGGCAAAAAGGCTCCATGCGTCCTTCCCGAACAAGCGCTCTGCGTCACGAGGATACTTGAGGCCATTTATAATTCCGCAAAAACCGGCGAGATGGTGATATTATAAAGTATGTAGAGTGAAGAGTGGAGAATGGAGTTTTTTGCGCGGCCGCAAGATCTATTCTTTGCGTTTCCTTAACGCACTTTATATAAAAAACCGCAGCTCCGCTCTCCACACTCCGCTCTTAACACTGAAGTGAGGTAAACATATGAACTTAGGAATAATCGAATACTGGAACGAAGAAGGCTATAAGCACGCTCAGTCTTTGGGGCTCAAATGGGTCGAGTTCACCTTCAACCATGACCATGAACCCGAAGAGCTTACCGCAATCGTGCCGGATATCAAAAAATGGAACGAACAGTACGGTATAAACGTGGGTTCCATAGGCAGATGGGGCGCGACGCACATCGATCCCGACGGTTCCGTCAACGCCCGCGAGCTTGAAGCGAGCAAAATGATAATCGACGTCTGCGAGGCAGTGGGCTGCCCGGTATACGTCACCGGCGCCAACGCGGTCGAGGGCAGGACCTTCGAACAGAACTGCGACAGCGCCGTCGATTACTTCAGTCAGGTCGTCGAGTACGCCAGCGCAAAAGGCGTCAAAGTCGCCGTCTACAACTGCGACTGGGCGAACTTCGTGCGGGAGGACAGCACCTGGTCCGCCGTTATGACGCGCGTCCCCGGTCTGGGGATCAAATTCGACCCGTCCCACTGCATAAACGTCCATAACGGCGACCCGTACAAGGAGATACTCAAATGGGCGGACAGGATATATCACTTCCATATCAAAGGGCTTATCAACATCGACCGTCATGAGATAGACGATCCGCCCGCAGGGCTCGACATGATCAACTGGCGCGAGATCATGGGCCTGCTCTACGCCAAAGGGTATGAGGGCATGCTCTCCATAGAACCGCACTCCCACACCTGGCGCGGGGACCTGGGCGAATGGGGAGTCAGGTACACGGTCAACTACATAAAACCGATGATCTATCCGAACTGAGGAGGAAACGACAATGGCAAAATTAGCTATTCAGCTTTACACGGTAAGAGATCACATCGACTCCGCCGAAGATCTGTACGCAATCCTGCCCAAACTCAAAGAAATGGGCTTTGACGGCGTTGAGTTCGCCGGTTTCCACGACGCTGACGCAAAAACCTTGAAAGCAAAACTGGACGAGGCCGGACTCGTTCCCGTCGGCGCTCATATCGGCATGGACGAATACGAGGGCGACAAACTCGAGGAAACCGCCAGGTACGTCAAAGAGCTCGGGCTGCTTTACGCCGGCACGGGCGGAGCGGCTCACGGCACGGTCGAAGAGTGCGAAAAGATCGCAAACACCTTCAGAAACGCAGAGCCGGTACTGGGAGTCCCGACCTACTACCACAACCATACGGAGGAATTCACACCGCTTGAGAACGGCAGGACCGCCATGGATATAATCTCCGACGGCACAAAACTTGAGATAGACACCTACTGGAGCTTCTGCGCCGGAGTGGACAACTACAAGTATATTACGGAGAATATCGACAAGATCATCCTTGTCCACATGAAGGACGGAATCGACCGTCACCCGATGGCTCTCACCGAAGGCGACTGCGACCTTGACGCAGTGGCAAGAGCCGTGAAGGACACCGGCATCGAATGGGTCATCCTGGAGAACGACGATCCCGAGCCCTGCGGTCTGGAAGACGCGGCGAGGAGCATGGAATACCTGCTGAAGACTTTCAGATAACGGCTGCCATCTGAAGATCACGGCGAAATAATGTGCAATTAGCAATGTGCAATGTGCAATGTGCAATTGTTCAGGAGTGAGATTGATTATTTTCAGCAAAAAAGCAATGTCTGTTTTCGAGGCGGAGGGAACCTCACTGATATGCGGCATCAAAGCGGCATAATAGAAATCAAAACCATATTCATTGCACATTGCACATTGCTAATTGCACATTATTGATACCGTTTGTTTCATTGAACAGAAGAAAGGAAACGACAGATACATGAAAATAGGAGTATTCACAACACTTTTATCAAACCTCTCTCTTGAGGAAGCGCTTAAATACTTTACCTCTTTGGGAATAGAGATGGTAGAGATCGGCTGCGGCGGTTATCCCGGCAACGCCCACGCGAACCCGGATATCCTGCTGAACGACGATAAAGCCCTCGACACGTTCAAAGGGCTCATAAAGGAACACGGCGTGGGTATAAGCGCGCTCTCCTGCCACGGCAACCCCGTGCATCCCGACAAAAAGATCGCCGCCGAGTTCGACGACGCTATCAAAAAAACGATACTTCTTGCTGAGAAGATCGGCGTCCACCAGATAAACACCTTCTCCGGCTGCCCGGGCGACTCGGAGAATTCAAAATTCCCCAACTGGGTAACCTGCGCATGGCCGACCGACTTCCTTGAGATCCTGGACTGGCAGTGGAACGAGGTGCTCATCCCCTACTGGAAAGACACGGTCGAATTCGCCAAAGCTCACGGCGTGGACAAGATCGCCTTCGAGATGCATCCGGGCTTCTGCGTCTACAACACGAAGACCATGCTGCGCATCCGCGACGCCGTAGGCAAAGAGATAGGCGCGAACTTTGACCCGTCCCATCTTAT
>JAILQN010000118.1 GCA_024699005.1 Clostridia bacterium | reverse complement strand
GCGAGCGCGTCCAGCCTGTGGGCGTCGGTGCCCACGCAGAAATGCGCGCCGATCTCTTTCCCGAGGGCGAAGAAGCGCCTCGAAAACGCCGGATACCGGAACACCGTGGGAGTATGCAGTTCCCAGCTGCACTCTGACCGTTCGCCGTGTTCCAGCACGTCGCCCAGCTCGTTGTCCGTAAAACAGTCCAGCGTGGCGGCTTTTTCCCCGTCGTTGAAAAAGTGCATTTTGTTCGGCGAAAAAGGATGCGCGATATTGTCCGCCCTGCCGGTATCGAAAAGAGCGTGCAGAACCTTAAGATTGTGTTCCGCGTAGCCGCGGGGACTGCGGTCCTCCGGCTGATCCCATGAGTCCAGATGATAGTGGATATGGGAATAGCTCGCGAAATCCAGCGCCTTGTCCACCTCGTAAGGTTCGCCGTATTTGCCGATCCCGTAAGCGGAGAGTTCCGCCCCTATCAGCACGCGCACAGACGTTGCGATATGCCGGAGCCGCTCTTTATACTCAAGGAAATTCGCGTAGCTGTCGATACCGTCGCCGGGATCGGAATGGTCGGTGACCGCGATGGTCTCAAGGCCGCATTCCTCCGCCCGGGCAATCATCGCCTCCAGAGTCATTTCCTTTTTGGCGCAAAGTGAGAACACCGAGTGGGTGTGCATATTGTGCCGTGCGAGTTCGGCGGGGTCGTAGGTCCGTTCCAGAACAAACATCATTCGTCCTCCGTGGGATATATTGTATGTAAATAAGTTGACAGAAAACAGTTGACAGTGATTTGTTGTCTAATATAAAATGAAAATTGATAACGCACAAATGATAACATATATCTTACAGAAAAGAAACAGAAAAAATCAAGGGGGAACATTTGCCTGTGTTCATGAAAATCAAGTATATCATCTGTTTTCTGCTTTGTCTTCTCACCGGAGGCAGCTTCTTTTCGGACGTGATAAATTTAGCGAGAGCGGGGGATCTTTCGATGATCAAAAACTGTCACACGAAGTCCTTTTCAACGGTGTTTACCGAGCTTGAGCCGTACAGCGGCAACGACAAATGGACGGACGGCATGATCACGGGCAACGGGGAAAACGGAGCCGTTATCGCCGGTTCGCCGTACAACGACAGTATCATATATCAGAATATCAATTTTCTGATGCCTTCGAATGATCCCCGTTATACGCCGGAAGAGCTCTCTTCTCAGCTGGATAAGGCGCGGCAGTCTGTCATCGGTTTTGATGACAGCTGGGACGTGGACGGCAGACAGTCCACATATTTCTACGCTTTCCACCCCGGGCACGTGCTGCGGACGAAGGGCAAAAAGCACGCGTATCATGATTATATCCGCTGGATGGATTTCGAGACCGCCGAGGTCGGTGTGCGGTACGCCGATATTTTCGGCAGCTGGGAGAGAATGACTTTCTCCTCCCGTACGGATAACGTGACGGTCACAAAAATAACCAAATCGGATCTCGGGAAAAAGATCGATCTTACGCTTTCCATCGACGACTGTTATTCCATGCGCGGGTTCGGCAACGGCGACGAAAAGAACATGCGCTATAAAAAGCTCGTTGATCCTGACGCGGATTATATCGCGCTCATATCCCATTATCCGTCTTACGAAAACAGCGAGCTTAAAAACGGCGGTTACTGCGGTCTTACCAGAGTCATCGTTGAAGGCGGCGAAAAGAAGCGTATCGTTCTGGACGGCACCAATGATTCCGAAAACGTGGCTCAGGAGCCCAATCCCGCCATTGAGATCTCCGGTGCGGACGCGGTATATCTTATCACAAAATCCGACCGCACGTTCGATATGGGGCTTATGGAGGAGTTCGCCGGTACGCAGAGGTACGAACTTCTGGACAAACTCCTTGCCGATACCACTGCAGTCGCGGAAAAATACAGTGAGGACGGATTCTTCTCCTACGATAAAGCTCTGGAACAGCATGCCGGACTGCAGTCTTCTCTGTTCAATACCGTTAAGTTTGAACTCGGGAACGGCCCGGAGGAGAAAACAGCAAACGAATATCTGATCCGGATGCAGAAAAGAAGCGATACGCTCCTTCCGGCGCTGGTGGAACGCGCTTACAATCAGGGCAGATACGTGCAGCTCTGCTGCGCGGGCACGACCGCGCCGCGTCTTTACGGTATGTGGACAGGCGAGTGGAACCCGAGCTGGCGCGGCATATATACGATGGACGCAAACGTGAATCTGCAGTCGTCGGGTATGAACACAGGCAATATGCCGCTGGCGGGCGAAAGCTATATAAAATTCATCCTGAAACAGATACCCGACTGGGAGGATAACGCCGCGAAAGCCTACGGCATGACCGACGCCATTCAGGTGCCCGTGAACACGGACGGCGACCGGGCGATGATGGTGGAATACAGCCGCTGGTATCCGTTCCAGTACTGGAACGCCGGGGCGAGCTGGATGCTGCAGCCGGTATTTGAATACTGGCAGTGTTACGGTAACACGGAAATCGAATACGAGGGCGAGACTCTCGATCTGGAAAAGGATATCCTTCTGCCGCTGCTCACGAAGCAAGCGAACTTCTGGGAGCAGCTCTGCACGCCGGAATACTATACCGACGCCCGCGGCAACGCCTGCTATGAAGAGGGCAAAACCGCGCTGAACGAAGGTGAAAAGTATCTTATCATCCCCTCATATTCGCCGGAAAACTGGCCGACCGGCAGATACACTTCCACAATCACTGCCAACGCCACTATGGATATCGCCGCGGCAAAGGACGG
>JAILQN010000085.1 GCA_024699005.1 Clostridia bacterium | reverse complement strand
GCCCTGTGAAGCGCGCTTTTCCGCGATCTCGCGGACCATATCGGCCGTTTCGTCTCCGAGGCTCCAGTGGGTGTCGCCGAGGTAGAAGAACGGAGTTCCGTCGGCGTAGGTGAAATATTTCTTGCCCGCAGCCGTAGTGGGAAAGCCGTGTCTGTAAACGTCCAGATCTCCGGCGTATTCCGCGCATTCGATCGCGCCTGTCTTATTGTGGAGCCCGGCGTCCGTATCATCCGAGCAGACGGTTTTATAATACCACGTTCCCGCCTTGGGGCAGGCGACGCGGGCTTTCCATATGCCGCCGCCGTCCCAGAAGCAGGGGACCGTGCGCTGTCTCCCGTCGCCGATAAGGATAAGATCGAGCGTTACGTCACTGAACGGATCTTCATATCCGTTTTCCGCCTCAAAAGCGATCTCGGCGCAGCGCCAGGTCTCGGCGCTTATGACCGGGGCGGACGGATCGATTTCCGGAATATCCGCCGCGGGCTCGGTTTTGTCCGGCAGCGGCGAGGGTTTGGGGATTTTCATTTCATTTGTCATTCTGAACAGATTTAAAATGCGATGGAAGAAGCTCGCGATCGCGTTGTATATTTCCTCAAAAGGCAGGACGCGGACGGAGCAGCTGTTTTCTTCCGTATTTGTTTTTGCGGCAAAAGCGGAACCTGCCGCGGTGAACAGCAGCGCGGCGCAGAGGAACAGACTTGTGATTCGTTTGTAATTGATTTTCATAAAAACTGACCCCTGATTCCTGATCCCTGATCACTGATCATTGATCACTGACTCCTGTATTCAGCAGTTTCCTGTATAGACGTATTCCAGCGACTCCCGGGCGATTTCCGCAAGCCGGTAAACCGTCCGCACGTCCGTAGCTTTCCGGTCCTGCATGTGAAACCTCGGGAAGAAACGCGAGATATGCAGAGGCACGCCTTCGCCGTCGGGTTCCTTAAGCCGGCTGACCCAATCGGAGAGAAGGCGCATTTCCTCTTCCGTATCATTTTCGCCGGGGACGATCAGCGTCGTCAGTTCCACGTGGCAGAAGCCGGCTGCCGCTTCTATAAAATCCATGACCTGCCGGCGGTCCCCGCCGAGGACTTTGCCGTAGTACCGGTCGGTAAATCCCTTCAGGTCTATGTTCATCGCGTCGATATAAGGTCTCAGTTCCGCGAGGACGGACAGCTCTGCGGTCCCGTTGGTGACCATTACGTTTTTAAGACCTTCCTCGCGGGCGAGTCTTGCCGTATCCCGGACGAACTCGTACCCAATAAGCGGTTCGTTGTATGTGAACGCTATGCCGATATTGCCTTTTATCCTTGTTCTCAGCGCGATATCCACCAGGTCTTCCGGGCTGAGCGTTTCCGCTGTCTTTGCCTCTCTTTTTGCCTGTTCCGACCAGGAGATACTGTGATTCTGGCAGAAGGGACAGCGCAGATTGCAGCCGAAGCTGCCGACGGACAGGATCATGCTGCCCGGGTAAAAACGCGCCAGAGGCTTTTTTTCTATGGGGTCCAGCGCGAGGGACGATATGCGGCCGTAGTTGTACGCTTCCACCCTGCCGTTTGTGCATATCCGCCCGCCGCAGAAGCCGAGCCGGCCATCCGCGATATCGCAATGCCTGAAGCAGACGCCGCATTTCGCCATAAGTGTATCCTTTCAGTGATGACGCACGACTTCGAACCGCTCCAGCCTGTACGGTTCGGATTCGCTTATGCCGCCTTTTCTGCGGGCGATGCCGATCTGTTCCTCCACGGTATCCACGCCCTCCAGATCCGGCAGCAGCAGTCCGCGTTTCGCCCCGTGACTGACGATGACGCCGTAGCGTTTCACGTCGAGCCCGTCCGGGGAAGATACAGGCTCCGGATCACCGAGGACGTCCACGCTGATCTCAAGACTTCTGAGTTCGTCCGCTGTTATCGGCGAAAAACGGGGATCGCGGGAACAGGCGCTTATCGCGTTGCAGATTATTTCCTCCGCGACGTTTTTCCGGGTGGGGCCGATCGTGCCGATACAGCCGCGCAGCGCGCCGTTTTTATGGATCGAGACGAACGTCCCCGCCCGCCGCGTCAGCATCTCTTCCGGAAGGCCCTCCGGGACCGGGATGCGTTCGCGGTCTTTGACCCACGCCTCCAAGGAGGCTCGCGCAAGCCTGACGTAAGCGTCGCTTTTCTGTGCCTTTTCAAGGCACTCGCGTTCGGTTTTTTCCGTATATGTTTTCAGGAAACGCCGGTTTTTATCTTCTCCGTCCGGATAGAACGTGCAGATACCGTAACCCACGCCGGTGACGTCCTGATGGGACAGCGCCGTCGCCTTTACGCGCAGACCGTCGAAAACGCCCGCCATGATCACGAAGGACCGGTGGCCGCATTCCGCCGCCTTTTCGCAGAAGTTTTCGTCAAAATCAAACAGTTCGCCGAATGCCGCCCGTCCGCAGACGTCCATGATCCGGCGGTCGTATTCCGGGCCCTCCGGCGCGAATCCGTAGGGGCCGTATTCCTTGAGCTTGTGAGAGAGATCCCCGCTGGCGATCAGTACCGCCCGCGTGTCCGTATCCTCCGCAGCCTGAGCGATCAGCTGCCCCAGCCGGTAATGATCGGTAAGCGGCAGACCGGACAGCCCTATCCGCACGATCTCCCCGCCGGAATACTTCCTTCGTATGAACCACAGGGGGACCATCGTGCCGTGGTCCAGCGCCGCGTCTCTCTCCCCGAGCGTCCCGGCGGGCAGGTTTTTCTCCTCCGCCAGTTCGCAGAGCCTTTTTACAAGGACCGTATCGTACTTTTCCGAAAAGCGGACCCCGGACGCCCGGAACCGCCGG
>JAILQN010000083.1 GCA_024699005.1 Clostridia bacterium | reverse complement strand
CGCAGCCACCGGCTGTACGGCGCGGAGGATCAGCGGGTCCGCATTCCGCCCGGCAGGGCTGTCGTTTACGAATTTGAGCGGCCGGTCATCCTGCGGAATATACATATCCGCTTCGACGCGGACCTCGACCGCGAGACTCTTCCCGGAGACGAGATCGAGCGGAAACATACGATGCGCGCCAACCGCACGCAGGATAGCCCGTCAACGCATTTACCGGAAACGCTTGTAAAAAGCTATATCCTGACTGCCGAAACGCAAACGGGGGAACGAACCGTTCTGTATGAAACGGAATGCAATATCTCAGGGTGCGTCAATCACAAAGCTCCGGACACGGCGCTCAGACAAGTCCGGCTTGTCCTGCGCGAAACGTGGGGAGGCGAAGGCGGCGACGCGAACCTGTTCTCGTTCGATTTCAGGTAATACAGTCGGCAAACGGAAAATATATAACGGAGGGTATCATGAAAAAAACAGATATGCGCAGCGTACGCGGCGCGGACCGTGTCGGCCGCAGGATACCGGACACGGTCGGACGGCGCGACAGGCTTGTAGGCATTTTCTATTTCGTCTGCAATTCGTCGCACTCCGCCGGCGGGCCGGTCGACGTGAGCAAGGTCATAGCGGAGGACCCCACAGCCGCCACGGATATGGATCATCCCGCCTGGACCGGAGGCGCTTACTGGGGCGAGCCGCTTTTCGGATATTACATGACGGAGGACGAATGGGTCATCCGGAAACACATAGAGATGCTCGGCTTCGCGGACGTGGACTTCCTCGTGTTCGACACCACCAACCGCGTGATATTTTACGATCAGGTCACAAAGATCATGTCCCTGCTGGAGGAGTATATCGACGCGGGATATCCTGCGCCGAAGGTCGTGTTCTACACCAATACCGAAGCCGGCGAAACGGTGAACGAGCTCTATGACAGAATATATTCAAAGGGGTTATACCGCAGCACGTGGTTCGAGCTGGACGGCAAACCGCTGATCATCGACAGACCGGAGGAATGCAGACCGGAGGCAAGGGAATTCTTTACTCACAGGATCTCTCAGTGGCCGCTGGACGAGCAGCATGAGGAAGGTTTCCCGTGGATGGAATTCATCCGTCCGCAGCGCGTTTACCGCAAAAAGGACGGCACGCCCGAGGTCGTGAACGTATCCGTCGCCCAACATCCCAACTGCGCGCACAGCGACTCGGCGTTTTTCGGAGAGGACGGAGCCTGGGGACGCAGTTACCACAACGGCAGGATGGATATCCGCGAGAACGCCGTCCAGTACGGCTTCAACTTTGCCGAGCAGTGTGAATACGCTCTTAAAGTCGACCCGGAGATCGTCTTCGTGACCGGCTGGAACGAATGGACAGCCGGCCAGTGGCGCTGGGACAGGCGTGAGCCGTTTACTTATACCGTCAGGAACGACGAGGGCGAATTCACCTATTACCGCGAGGGCATTCAGGATATGCGCGCCGTGATGTGCGACTGCTGTTCCCTGGAATACAGCCGTGATATCGAGCCTATGAAGGGCGGGTATTTTGACAATTACTATATGCAGCTGGTCGAATTCATACGCCGGTATAAAGGCGGCGACGCGGACCCGACGGACGAGGGGGACGGTCTTGTATACTCCGATTATCCCGCCGGCGCCCTCCCCCGCGATACGGACGGAAACGGAAACACCCATTACCGCGAGCCCGCCGGCGCAAACGATATACGCTCCATGACCGTAAAATCGACCGACGACAGCGTCATATTCACCGCAGAATGCGCCGATGCGATACGGCGGGAAGGCAATTACATGAGGCTTTACGTCGTTCCCGCAGAGCAGGAGCATTACGGCAGCGTGCTGGCGCCTTATAAGACGAAAACATATATATTTACACCGGACGGGACCGCGCAGGTTTATCTGAACAAAGAAAAGGCAGAACTGCCGGACGTCAGGGTTTACGTCGACGGAGCCGTTATAAGATACGAGATACCGAAGAAACTGCTCTGCCTGCCGGAGGAGGGCGGATTCGCCCTCGACTTCAAATGGGCGGACAGCATAAAAGCGGACGATACGGTGGAGGACTTCTATCTGCACGGCGACACCGCGCCTTACGGCAGGCTGTGCTACCGTTACCGCTTCGCCGAAGAACGAACAACCGATCGATGAATACCGAACGTCATGACAGATATCTGCAAAGGAGCACGAGTTTATGAGAAAACTGATGATCCGGGGACACGAATACGCCTCGGTATCCGTTCAGAGCGGAAACAGCGAACCGGAGCGCTATGCCGCCGGCGAGCTGACGGCATATCTTGAAAAAACCGGTATCGGAACCGCAGGGGGCGCAGATATCACGGTCTGCGTCGACTCTTCCCTGCCCCGGGACTCCGTAAGTATCCGCATTACGGAAGATAACGGGCTCTCCCTTTCCGGAGGAAACGGCAGGGGCGTTATCTACAGCGTTTACACGTTCCTTGAGAGATACGCCGGTATGAGGTTCTTTATGCCGGGACTGGAAACGACCGGCGAGGGCGATATTGTGATCGACGGCGATTATGAGTTTTCACCCGTGTTCGAGATGCGGCAGTCCGACTGGCATTGCGGGAACGACAGCGTTGAATGGCGCCTGAAAAACAGGATCAACCGTCCGGAACCGCCAAAGGATCTCGGCGGCGGGTTCTCATACGGCGGTTTCGTGCATACGATCGGCGGGCTTACGGGTACGCCGGCGGATAAACAGCCCTGCCTGAGCGATCCCGGAAACCTGAAGAAAGCGATCGCAGGCGTACGGGAGATACTGAAGAAGGACCCGACTCTCTCGATAGTATCCGTCTCGCAGAACGACAATCAGAACTACTGCACCTGCGCAAAATGCGCCGCTGTCGACGGGGAGGAACAGAGCCGCGCCGGAACGCTGCTCCGGTTCGTGAACGCCGTCGCCGCCGATATCGCACAGGATTATCCAGACGTCGTGATCGATACTCTCGCCTATCAGTACACCCGAAAGGCTCCGAAGATCACTAAACCGCTGCCTAACGTCTGCATCCGGCTCTGCTCCATCGAGTGCTGTTTCTCGCATCCGCTGAGCGATACCTCCTGTCCCGAAAACAGGGCGTTTTACAACGATATCGTGGAATGGAGCAAAATCTGCGACCGCATATATATCTGGGATTACGTCACGGATTTCTGCTTTTACGTCCCGACGTTCCCGAATTTCGGAGTCCTGCGGGAAAACATGAGATTTTTCGCGGAGCACGGAGTAAGAGGCATGTATCCGGAGGGCAACTACAACTCTCCTCAGTCAGGCGAGTTCGGGGAACTGCGCTGTTATCTGCTGGCGAAGCTGATGTGGGATCCCATGATGGAGACAACGGAATATTGCAGGCATATGGACGAGTTCCTCGCCGCGTATTACGGCGAAGGCTGGCGTTATATCCGCGCCTATATAGACTGGACGGTCGGTCAGAGCAAACGGGACCATATGAACATTTGGAAAAAGCCCTTTGAAATAATCCCCCGGGACCGGTACGAGGCCATGGAAAAAACGATAGGATCCTGGTGGGACGAGGCGGAACGCCTCGCCGGCGACCGGCTTGATGCGGTAAAACGCTCCCGTCTGCAGTGGGAGTGCATAAGACTCTGTCTGCATCCCGATGAAGACGGGGCAAAAGCCTTTCTTTCCGGTATCAAAGAGAACAGGATCATGTGGAGAGAGTGGAACGCCGAACCGCAGAAATGCGACCTTGCCGGTTCGCCTGCTTATTGGGAATAAGACAGGTGAGGGTCAGGTGTCCGCAATGCGGGCGCAGGCGGCGCTTTCACGTTAAACAGGGAGTTAAAGAGAAGATGATCGATTCAATTTTCAGTCCGGAGAGAAAACAGGCGCGCCGGTTCGATACGCCCTACCGCAGCCGGATCATGACCGATCAGGTCTTCACCGACGAAGACCTGCCCGAGGAGGAACGGCAGGCCGCTCTCCGACAGTTCCGGGAGACGATAAAACGCTTTTATCCGGAGGAAAACAGATATAACGTATATTTCGGGGATCTGCACGGACACAGCTGTCTTTCGGACGGCCGTCCCTCGCCGGACGATTATTACCGGAATATCCGGGACGCTGCCGGGCTGGATTTCGCCGCGCTTACGGACCATCACCACGGCGGGGTAGGCTGCTCCACGATCTACGGCGCAAAAGGCGAAGCTCTGCGGGACGCGGCGGTCCGGATGAACGAGCCCGGCAGTTTTTCCACGCTTTTAGGGTACGAGATAGACGGCTATCCCTATTACAATAATTTCATTGTATACCACAGGGACCATACCGGCGACATCTTCCGTGAAAAGGTCGACGGCGATATCACCGCCGCGGAGCTGAAGGAGCTGCTTTCGCGCGAAGACCGGCTCGTGGTGCCGCACGACACCTATCAGCTCGTTTCCGGCGCGGATCTGAGCCGGATAGATCCGGAGCTGTTCACGCCGCTTATCGAGATATATTCCCGCGACGACTGCACGGAATACTACGACCATCCGTACAACCACGACGGCGGAGGGATGGTGCGCGGCTGTTGCTGGCAGGACGCGCTGAGACGCGGGGCGAAGACGGGATGCATAGCAGCGTCGGACGATCACGGCCTGCAGAACGGCCTGCCTTTCCCGCAGGGCGGCGATCCATGTCAGTATCCCGGCATAACCGGCGTTCTCTGTGAAGAGAACACTACTGAAGCTGTTTTTGACGCGCTGAAAGCGCGGCGCTGCTTCGGCTTCATGGGCGGCAGGATGACTCTGGATCTTCGCATAAACGGGCATTACATGGGCGAAGAATTTACTTCAAACGAAGACCGGACGATCTATATGCGCGCGGACGCCGATGCGCCCGTACGGAAAATGACGCTGGTGAAGAACTGCGAGGACGTGCTTTTCGTCCGCAAAAACGAGACAGTCCTGCTGGATTACACCGCCGATACGCCCTGCGACTGCTACTATATGAGAGCGGAGCTTGCGGACGGCAGGCTGGGCTGGACAAGTCCCATATGGGTCAGCCGCGCATAAAACGGGAGGGATAAAATGACAGACCGGGATATAAAGTGGACGGCGTTCGCGCCGGCTTCTTCCTCCAGACAGAGGGAACAGACAGAATGGAGCATTCATTACGCCTATAACGTGACCGAAACGGACAAGCCCCGCGTACTGCTCATCGGGGATTCCATCTGCAAGGGTTATGAGAGCAGGGTGCGAGACCTGCTCAACGGCAAGGTCAACGTCTCGTTCTGGGCGTCGTCCAAATGCGTCACCGACCCGGATTATCTACGGGAACTGGATTTCATGCTGGACGCCCGGCCGTACGATATGATCACCTTCAACAACGGGCTGCACAGTCTGTTTACGGACAGAGAGGAATGGAACGCGGCGTACGCCTCCGCGGTTTCATTTATACAGGCGAAGCTGCCCGATACGAAGCTGTCGCTCGTGCTCAGCACGCCGCTGACGGAGGAAAAGCTCACAAAGACGGTGGTTTCACTGAACGAAACGGTCAGGAATATCGCGGCTGATCGGAATCTGCCTGTGCTCGATCTGTTCTCGCCCATGGACGCGCTTGACAGGGACAGGTACTGGACTGATACGTTTCATTATCAGCCCGAAGCCGTCGGTATGCAGGCGGAACTGATCGCGTCGCACTGTCTGTCCGCGCTGCTCCCGGAAAACGCCCCGGGCTGACAAACACAGTCTGAACTATCGGGGGACGGTTCTGTCAATCACAGAGCCGTCCCCCGATAGATTTCCGAAAAAAATCATTCCCTCGCCAGTCTGCTTATCAGATCGTAAGCGAACGCAAGATCGCCGACCGAACAGTGGTTCTGGACGAAATGCGTCGTGCAGCAGATCCAGCGCCTGCCGCGCAGCAGCCCGAACACGCGGCGGATCTCCGCCTCAAGCGCGTCCCTCCCCATGATGCCGAGCGCCGTCTGTATGCAGATACCGCCGAGGATCGCGAACTTGTCCCGGTACCGGTCGAGATAAAGATCGTAGGACATGCCCGCGCTCTCCTGCCAGGGATGCACCACGTCCAGCCCGAGTTTTTCGATCCCGTCCGTGACCTTCGCGATACAGCCGTCCGAGTGCAGGGAACAGAAGCAGCCCCGGGAGTGGACGTGGTCCACGACCCGCTTCATATGCGGATATATGATATCCCACCATAGCCGCGGGCTGAACATCATATCGTTCTGAGCGCCCCAGTCGTCGGAGATATGTATCATGTCGAGCCCCAGATCGATGCAGCGGTCGGCAAATTTCACCGTCCACTCCGCCTGACGCCGGTACAGTTCGTCGAGCTCGTCCGGATACAGCGCCATATAAAGCAGCTGGTTCTCGATACCGAAGATCCCGTTGAACTGCTCGAAAAAGCCCGGCGTCTGCACGTAGCAGAAACGTCCGCGCTTTTTATGGAACGCCAGAGCGTCCTCTATATTCTTATACTCGCCGGCATTATCCGGGTCCGTTAAGAAATCTTCGTCCACAAGCAGATCGGGAGTCAGCTCCCCGTTTTCAGTCCGGATACGGTCGAACACTCTTTCGTCGAACGCTCCGGGACCGCCGAAGATATGACTCACGTCGAACTCATATTTATCCTCGAACGCGGCTACCGAACCGTATGCGGCGCTGATCTCGCCGCTCAGGTTCGCGGAGACCCATCCGTATACAGGCTGACGGTCGACCGGTTGTCCCAGGATCGTGCGGCGCACTCTTTCGGTACTGTCCATCTTATGACCTCACAGATCTGTTTGTCGGAAGTTACGCGTCTTTCTTTTTCTTCTGATGACACTCATCTCTGACAGCGCAGTTTTCACAGCCGCAGGAGCAGGAGGAACGGCCGTTCTTCCTGTCTTTTATTTTTTTATAAATCACAAGCGTCACAACTGTTATCAGCGCAAGTATGATAAGAATGTCAACGAAATTCATCACAAAAACAGCATTCCGATAAGCTTCACCGCCAGTGCGGCGATCCACGCCACGGCGCACTGCCAGACCACGACGTACAGCGCCCATTTATTCCCGAGTTCGCGCCTTACAGAGGCGACGGCAGCCACGCAGGGCGTATACAGCAGGCTGAAAACGAGAAGAGACAGCGCCGAGAGCGGGCTTATCGCCGCCGCGACTCCGCCCTGAGCCCCGAACAGCACTTCCAGCACGGAAACGACGCTCTCCTTCGCCATAAAGCCGCTGATCAGCGACGTTACGATACGCCAGTCTCCGAGCCCTACCGGGGCAAACGCCGGCGCTATGAAGCCGGCTATCCTCGCGAGGATACTGCTCTGCGCGTCTGCGGCAAAATTGAAGCGGAAATCAAGGCTCCCCAGCACCCATACGACGATAGACGCGATCAGGATGACGGTGAACGCCCTCTGCAGAAAGTCCTTCGATTTCTCCCAGGCAAGCTGGAGCGTGTTCCGCAGGCTCGGGAACCGGTAATTCGGCAGCTCCATCACAAAGGGCACGGCCTCGCCCTTGAAAAAAGTCTTTTTATAAATTAATGCGACCAGTATGCCGATAAGGATGCTCGACAGATACAGGCCTATCATGATGAGAGCTTTATACCGCGGGAAGAAAGCGTTCACAAAGAAGGCGTAGATCGGCAGTTTCGCGGTACAGCTCATGAACGGCGTCAGCAGGATCGTCATTTTACGGTCGCGTTCGCTGGGAAGAGTGCGGGTCGCCATGACCGCGGGCACGGTGCAGCCGAAACCGATCAGCAGCGGGACGATGCTGCGTCCCGACAGGCCGAGCTTCCGGAGCAGCTTATCCATCACGAACGCAACTCTCGCGATGTAGCCGCTGTCCTCCAGAAGAGAGAGGAACAGGAACATCGTCACGATTATCGGCAGGAAGCTCAGGACGCTGCCCACGCCCTCGAATATACCGTCGATTATCAGGCCGTGGAGCACCCGGTTCACCCCCGCGGAGGTCAGAGCCCCGTCGACGACTGCGGTGAGCGCTTCTATCCCCATTTCCAGAAGATTCTGAAGCCCCGCCCCGATCACGTTGAACGTAAGGAAGAAGATCAGAGCCATCACGACGATAAAAACCGGGATCGCGGTGTATTTGCCGGTCAGCAGGCTGTCGATCCTGCGGCTTCTTTTCTGCTCGCGGCTCTCCCGGGGCTTTGTGACGCAGGCATCGCAGACTCTGGTTATAAAGGAGAAACGCATATCGGCTATGGCGGCGTTGCGGTCCAGCCCTCGCTCTTTCTCCATCTGCTGCGCGATATGCTCCAGCGTCTCTTTTTCATTTTCATCAAGACGGAGCTGTCCGATTATCAGTTCGTCGCCCTCGATCACCTTGCAGGCGGCAAAACGGACCGGAAGCCCGGAAGCAGCCGCGTGATCGCGTATCAGATGTATCACGGCGTGCAGACAGCGGTGCACGGCGCCGCCGCTCTCGCTCTCGTCGCAGAAATCCTGCCGCGCCGGCTTTTCCTGGTACTTCGCCACGTGTATCGCGTGATCCACCAATTCGTGGACGCCCTGGTTTTTGACGGCGGAGATCGGCACCACCGGCACGCCGAGCATGGCCTCCATGGCGTTCACGTCCACGGTACCGCCGTTGCCCGTCACCTCGTCCATCATGTTGAGCGCCACCACTACGGGGATCTCGAGCTCGAGCAGCTGCATGGTCAGATACATATTCCGCTCGATATTCGTGGCGTCCACGATATTGATTATTCCCTTCGGCTTCTCGTCAAGCACGAAATTGCGCGAGACCAGCTCCTCGCCCGAATAGGGGGACATGGAATATATGCCCGGCAGGTCGGTGATCAGCGTGTCCTCCCGTCCGAGGATCATACCGTCCTTCCGGTCCACGGTCACGCCCGGGAAATTGCCCACGTGCTGCCTCGCGCCCGTAAGCTGGTTGAAAAGGGTCGTTTTTCCGCTGTTCTGATTGCCGACAAGGGCAAAAGTCAGAACGGTCCCTTCCGGAAGCTCCTCGCCGCTGCCCTTGGGGTGGAAACGCCCGCCCTCGCCCAGGCCCAGGTGCTCGCTTCCGCGTGTTGCGTGTTGAGTTTTGCGTGCTGCGGTTTTCGGATCGCGCCCGGAAAGCTGCCGTTTTTTATCAGGATCAACGCCTTTTTCATCTCCGCTTTCCGCTCCCACCTCCCCGATCTCTTTCAACTCCGCATCCGGGCTGCCGGAAAGCGCCTCCGCAGGTCCGACTTCGATCTTTGCGGCGTCGTCAAGCCGCAGCGTCAGTTCATATCCGTGCAGGCAGACTTCCACCGGATCGCCCATAGGAGCGTATTTCACGACTCTGACTTCCGTCCCGGGTATGATGCCCATATCCAGAAAA
>JAILQN010000080.1 GCA_024699005.1 Clostridia bacterium | reverse complement strand
TGTTTTGCGTATTGCGCTTTGCGTGCTGCGTAAAATATGGTTATTGATTTTTTTCAGTAAATCAATATAATTGCAAATTGAATATTGCGTATCAATAAACGCAGCACGAAAAAGGAGACGGACCATGTTTGCCGACAGCTTGAAAATCAACGGCGTTTTTGCCGACTATCTCGATATCATTATGAAGCGGCAGCTTCTGGACGCCGGTCTGTGGAAGCGTTGCGTCGACGTTTTTTCTTCTTCTATCGACGATCATGACCGCGGCTGGCGCGGGGAATACTGGGGAAAGATGATGCGCGGCGCCTGCCTTGTATGGAAGGTCACCCGCTCCGGGAAGCTTTACGATACTCTCACGCAGGCGGTCGAGGGACTGCTCGCCAGACAGGAATCTGACGGAAGGATAAGCTCCTACAGCGTGGAGAACGAGTTTTTCGGCTGGGATATCTGGGCGAGGAAATACGTCATGACGGGACTTCAGCATTTTTACGATATCTGCTCCGACGACAGGCTTAAAAGCAGGATAACAAACGCCCTGACCGCCCACGCCGACTATATCGTCGACAGGATCGGCGAGGGGAAGATAAACGTCCTCGATACCGGGCTTTTCTGGGGCAGCGTGAATTCCGCCAGCATCCTCGAGCCGTTCCTGCGCCTTTACAAAGATACAGGAGACAAAAAGTATCTGGAATTCGGCGAGTATATCCTGAAAACCGGCGGCTGCAGCGAAGGAAACCTGATCGACTGCGTATTTGACGGCAAAGCGCCCTTTGAATTCCCGGTGCAGAAAGCCTACGAGATCATGAGCTTTTTCGAGGGCGTTCTTGCTTATTACGAACTGACGGGAGAAAAGTATTATCTGGACGCCGTCGTCAGGTTCGTACACAGTATCCTTGACACCGATTACACCGCCATCGGCTCCTGCGGATGCACTCACGAGCTGTTTGACAATTCAACGCTCAGGCAGACTCTGCCGAGTGATAAAATCATGCAGGAGACGTGCGTCACGGTGACGCTTATGCGCCTGCTTGCCCGGCTGTTCTTTGCGACCGGTGAAAAAGAACTTTTCGACGCGCTCCGCAAAAGCGCGCTGAACGCTCTTGCCGGAGCGCTGAACGCAAACGGCTATGAGCAGTACAGCGGCGAGCTGAAAACGTTCCTGCCCGGGATGGTCTTTGACAGCTACTCCCCTCTCTGCGACGGCAGACGCGCAAGGGGGATCGGAGGTTTCAAACGGTTTGCAGACGGCTCACATTTCGGATGCTGCGCCTGCATCGCCTCCGCGGGCTTCGCGCTTTATCAGCTGACGTGCGTGACCGATAACGGAAATGAGATACGCGTAAACGGTCTTATAAGCGGTGAATATGTTTTTTCGAGAGACACAGGAGATATAAAGATAATACTATCGGCTCCTGACAATTCCTCTCTCCTCTCTCCGCACTCCTCACTGTCCGTCAAAGTATCCGCTCCGGAAGGCATATCTTTCCCGCTTCTGATAACGACCGGCGACGACGTTTATAATGTGCAATGTGCAATGAGCAATGTGCAATGTTGTCCGGAGGAACAAGTCGGACATACGACGAAACCCGCGATGACATACGGACGGTCAGATCTCAAGCCTACAGATGAATATTCGTCGCAGGAAAGCAAGTTCAAGTCCGGACAATTGCACATTACACTGCAAAATGATTATACCCGCTTTGACGGCGTTAAAAACGGCGACGAGATCCGTCTGACCGTAGCGAACAGCCTCAGAGAAGAGCGCATAAACGGCAGATCGGCTTTCAGCTGGGCGGGATTCACCCTCGCGGCGGACGAATCGAAAACCGCAGCCTACGTTCCGGGACGAATGATCACGTTCCAAAGAAACGACAGCGGCGAAATCATATATGAACTCCTCGCCCCCGAAAGCGGCGAACAGGTCCGTATGCGGGCAAAAACCGACCGCGGCGATCTGATCCTGACCGACTACGCCTCCGCGGGACAGGACGGAAAATCCTTTGTGACCGTCTGGTTCTGACGTTCATAATTCCTTAAAAAAATCTTTACAAACTGATATTTATATGCTAAAATATATGCATATCAATAATCATGGAGGAACGGACTATGCTTTTATTACCCCTTGCCGCGGAAGCGGAGACAAAATCCGGCAGTGACAAAATGTTCAATATCGGTTATCTTATCGAGAAGTTTTCCGATCTTTTGCAGTACGTGCTCAATTTCCTGGAGAACCTGTTCGGCGGCACCGGAGATAAGAATTTCTGATCGATAAAAAGCGAAATACATTAGGTAAGCACTGATTAATTCTTGTGCATACATCTTGCCGGCTCTTTTTCCGGCATCTATCACAAAAATGCTCGTTAATACACAAAGTATTGCCTGCGCTTTTTGTTTCAGCTGCCGAAAAAATATCTCGGCAATCTGCGTACACCGAATTAATCAGCACTTACTTAGAGAC
>JAILQN010000064.1 GCA_024699005.1 Clostridia bacterium | reverse complement strand
ACCTGCACTGCAGCAGGAACGAAAACATATACCTGCAGCGTTTGCGGAGCAAAGAAGACTGAAACGATTGCGGCGACCGGACATGCGTATGGTGCGTGGACAAAACTGAACGATACGAAGCATCAGCGCATCTGTGCCAACAACACTTCACACAAAGAAACAAAGAATCATGTTTGGAATACCGGTTTAGTCGCAACTCCCGCGACCTGTACCGTAGCGGGAACGAAAACATATACATGCAGTGTTTGCGGAGCAAAGAAGACCGAAACGATTGCGGCAACCGGACATGCGTATGGTGCGTGGACAAAACTGAATGATACGAAACATCAACGCATTTGCGCCAATGATGCTTCTCATAAAGAAACGGCAGATCATATATGGGATAACGGTTCAATTACGACAGTCGCTACCTGCACCGCAACAGGAACGAAAACGTATACATGCAGTGTTTGCGGAGCGACGAGGGAAGAGTCAATCGGTGCGACGGGACACGCTTACGGCGCATGGGTACCGTTGAATGACTCACAGCATCAGTGCGTCTGTGTAAACGATGCTTCCCATAAACTGACGGGCAATCACGTGTGGAACAACGGAGAGATCACAAAAGAACCGACGGCGAAAGCGGAGGGCGAAAAGACCTTTACCTGCACCGTTTGCGGCGCGGTAAAAACAGAATCCCTACCGAAACTGAACCCGACGAAAGAAGATTACGCACCCGGCGACGTGGACGGCAACGGTCAGGTCCTTGCCGACGACGCGCGTTTCGCCCTGCGCGCTTCCGCGAAGCTCGAAATCCTTGACGAGAGACAGGCAAAGGCTGCCGATGTGGACGGCAGCGGCGAGGTCCTGGCGGACGATGCGCGGCAGATACTCAGATTCTCCGCGAAACTTCAGCATGAGTTTGTGAAGAAATAAGGACAGGCCGTAAAAAAATGTGTTTTTTGCAGCCCCTGTGAATTGCGCTGACACATATTTTTATTTACGGCGACGGTTTATTATAATAAAATATGGGTGCGGGCTTTGCCCGTCTGCAATTATTCATTCTTAAGTCTTAAGTCTTCAGTATTCATTACAAACGGGTCAGCCGCTTACGCGGCTGATATGCGCACGAAGGCACGCGCTGCCGGTGTAAATATAAAAATCCTCCGCAAAACTCAGAGAATTGCGGAGGATTTTTGAATCAGTAATAACGGGGACGGGAGGCATGCGGCATATCAGGATCTGAAACCTGAAACCTGTCCCTGCTGCCTGTCACGACGCCGGCCTTACGCTGTCTGAGCCTTTGTTCTCAAAGAAGCCCCTGTCGTAAGAGAGCGCTTCGGCGTCGGTTTCGACGTCCACGTCGTTATAGATCTTGAAACCGGTGCCGGAGGGCAGGAGCTTACCGATGATGACGTTCTCCTTGAGGCCTGTGAGCGGATCGGATTTGCCCTTGATCGCGGCGTCGGTCAGGACCCTGGTGGTCTCCTGGAACGAAGCGGCGGACAGGAACGAATCCGTCTGCAGACTGGACTTGGTGATACCGAGGATCATCGGATCGGCTTCGGCGAAGACAGCCATATCGCCGTGTTCGGCGGCGGCCTTCTCGTTGGCGGTGTTGAAGTCGGCAACGTTGACGGTGGCGCCTTCAACAAGATCGGTATCTCCGCGTTTGCGGACTATGACCTTGCGCATCATCTGGCGGACGATGATCTCGATATGCTTGTCGTTGATCTTAACGCCCTGGTCGCGGTAAGCGCTCTGGACCTCGTTGATGATGTAGTTCTGGACCGCGACTACGCCCTCTTCGGGATCATCAGTGCCCATGACGGAAAGGATATCGGACGGGTATTTGGAGCCCTCGGTAAGAGCGTCTCCGCGTTTGACAAAGTCGCCGTTGTTGACCGCCAGGATGCTGTCGTAGGAGATCCTGTCCGGTTTCTCGCCTTCGGGCAGGGGCAGTTCGACCTGTTTGCCGTCCTCGTCGGTAATGATCGGGTGGACGCTGATCTCTCTGCCTCGCTTGCCGTTCTCCTCGGGCAGGCTGACGATACCGTCGCGCTTGGCCAGAAGCGCGTGCGCTTTGGGCTTCCTGGCCTCAAAGAGCTCCTCGACACGGGGAAGACCCTGGGTGATATCGGCGTTGCCGACAACGCCGCCGGTGTGGAAGTTACGCATCGTGAGCTGTGTGCCGGGCTCGCCTATAGCCTGAGCGGCGATTATGCCGACGGCTTCGCCCACCTGGACGGTATTGCCCGTTGCCATATTCTTGCCATAGCACTTGACGCAGACGCCGGTCTTCATGCGGCACTTGAGGAGCGATCTGATCTTCACGGACTTTACGCCTGTGCTGACGATCAGGTCGGCGTCCTCGTCGGTGAGCATATGCAGGTTGTCGATCAGGACCTCGCCGGTCTCGGGATCGGCGAAGGGTTCCACCAGGAATCTGCCTTCGAGCCTCTCCCTGAAGGGCTCGAGCTCGCGGTCGCCTTCGCGGTTGAGAATGACGCTGACCTCGAAGCCCTCGTCGGTTCCGCAGTCGTAGTCGCTGATAACTACGTCGTGCGCCACGTCGACGAGCCTTCTGGTCAGATAACCGGAGTCAGCCGTTCGGAGAGCGGTGTCGGTAAGACCTTTACGGGCGCCTCTGGAGGAGATGAAATACTCCTGCACGTTGAGGCCTTCGCGGTAGTTCGCCCTGATGGGGACTTCTATGGTACGGCCGGCAGTGTTCTGCTTAAGACCGATCATACCCACCAGCTGCGAAAGCTGACCGATGGAGCCTCGGGCGCCGGAATCGACCATTGTGAAGATGGGGTTCCCCTCTTTCAGGTCGACGGTTATATCTTTCTTGATGCGGTCGGTGCAGTTCTCCCAGATCCTGAGCATCTCCTTGACGCGGTTCTCCGGAGAGGCGAAGCCGGCGTCGAACATTCTGTTGACCTTGTCGACCTGTTTCTCCGCCTCTTCCAGATACTCCTTCTTGTGCGCGGGAATGATAGCGTCGAACACGGAGAAGGTCATACCGCTGAGGGTGGAGTACTTATAACCGTTGGCCTTGATCTTGTCAAGCATTATCGACGATTCGTACACGCCTTTGCTTCTGATGGCGCGGTAGATGATGTCGCCGAGGTCGCCCTTCTTGACCAGATGGTCGATCTCCAGGTCGAAGGCTTTTTCCGGGTCGGATCTGTCGACAAATCCGAGATCCTGGGGGATGGGCTCGTTGAAAATAACTCTGCCGAGGGTGGTGGTAATCACCTTGGTCTTCATCTCGCCGTTGATCTTCTTCGACATGCGGATCTTGATTTCGGCGTGCAGATCAAGCTCGTGGTCGAGATAAGCCATCATTGCCTCGTCCACGCTTGAGAAGGCTCTGCCCTCGCCCTCGGCGCCGGGTTTCATCTGAGTCAGCCAGTAGGAACCGAGGACCATATCCTGGGTCGGGACCGTGACGGGTTTTCCGTCGGAGGGCTTGAGCAGGTTGTTGGAAGCGAGCATCAGGAAACGGGCCTCTGCCTGCGCTTCCACGGAAAGGGGTACGTGCACAGCCATCTGGTCGCCGTCGAAGTCGGCGTTGAACGCCGTACAGGACAGGGGATGCAGCTTGATCGCTCTGCCTTCCACCAGTACGGGCTCGTAAGCCTGGATACCAAGCCTGTGCAGAGTCGGGGCGCGGTTGAGCATTACGGGATGGTCCCTGATGACCTGCTCCAGGGCGTCGAACACCTCGGGACCGGCCTTGTCGACCATCTTCTTCGCGCTCTTTATGTTAGTTGCGATGTTGTGATCCACAAGCACCTTCATAACAAAGGGCTTGAACAGCTCCAGAGCCATCTCTTTGGGCAGACCGCACTGGTACATCTTCAGCTCGGGACCGACAACGATAACGCTTCGGCCGGAGTAGTCGACACGTTTGCCCAGAAGGTTCTGACGGAAACGTCCCTGCTTGCCCTTGAGCATGTCGGAGAGGGACTTCAGGGGGCGGGAGTTCGCGCCGACGACGGGTTTGCCGCGTCTGCCGTTCTCGATAAGATCGTCCACTGCCTCCTGGAGCATGCGCATCTCGTTCTTGACCATGATATCCACCGTCGGCTTGGACAGCAGATCCTTAAGACGGTTGTTGCGGTTGATGATGCGCCTGTAAAGGTCGTTGAGGTCCAGAGTGGCGAATCTGCCGCCGTCCAGCTGCACCATCGGGCGCAGATCGGGCGGGATGACCGGCAGCACGTTTATGATCATCCATTCGGGACGGTTGCCGGAGGCGCGGAAAGCCTCCACCACCTCCAGGCGGTTGATCAGCTTCTTCCTCTCCTGGCTCTTCGCGTCCAGCTTCTCGAGTTTTGCGTTCAGCTCGTCCGCCAGCTTGTCCAGATCGATATCTTTGAGCATCGTCTCGATAGCCGCAGCGCCGATGCCGGCTTCGAACACGGGGGGCAGGCCGGGAAGATTGTACTTCTTTTCAAGGTGCTCCTTCTCGTCCGCGTTGATGACGTCGCCGACCTTGTACTCCGTGAAGAACAGCTCGTCGTATATCCTTGTGATGACGTAGGCCTGGAAGTAAATGACAGTCTCCAGTTTCTTGGGCGGGATTCCCAGGAGCAGGCTCATCTTGGAGGGGGTCGCCTTGGAGTACCAGATATGCGCCACGGGGGACACGAGCTTGATGTAGCCCATGTTCTCACGGCGGACCTTGGAGCGGGTTATCTTGACGCCGCATTTCTCGCAGACCTTGCCCACGGATTTGCGCTTTTTATATTTGCCGCAGTGGCACTCGTAGTCCTTGATGGGCCCGAAGATCCGCTCGCAGAACAGACCGTCCGGCTCGGGCTTGAGGGTGCGGTAGTTGATGGTCTCGGGCTTTGTGACCTCGCCTTCGCCCCAGGAGAGTATTGCTTCGGGGGAGGCGAGACCTATGCGTATCTCGTCGAATTTCAGCTCGTTATAGTTGGTTTCGTTTACCATATATCAATCGACCTCCTCAATCCGTTATGTCCGCTTCGCCGTCTTCGGCAAAATCTTCGTCTTCATCTTCACGCAGGCTCACGGGATGGAACAGACTGCTCGCCGCCGTATCGTCGATATACTCGATATCCAGGCCGGCGTCCTCTTCTTCGCGCTTCTGCGCGGCGAGTTTCTCGGCAGTCTCGTCGTAATCGTAATCCTGCTTAAGGTCGATCTCCTCGCCGTTGTCGTCCAGGACGCGGATATCCAGACACAGCGACTGGAGCTCCTTGATAAGCACGCGGAACGACTCGGGGATACCGGGCTGGGGAACGTTGTCGCCCTTGACGATGGCTTCGTAGACCTTGAGCCTGCCCACGGTATCGTCCGATTTGACAGTCAGGATCTCCTGCAGGGTGTAAGCGGCGCCGTAAGCTTCCAGCGCCCAGACTTCCATTTCACCGAAGCGCTGTCCGCCGAACTGCGCCTTGCCGCCCAGAGGCTGCTGGGTGACCAGCGAGTACGGACCGTTGGACCTGGCGTGGATCTTGTCGTCGACCAGATGATGCAGCTTGAGGTAATACATGATGCCGACGGTGATCTCCTGTGCAAAGGGTTCGCCGGTACGGCCGTCTATGAGCTTCGTCTTGCCGTTCTCGGGCAGCCCCACGTCACGGAGCAGCGCGCGGATCTCTTCCTCGTGCGCACCGTCAAAGACGGGTGTCATGATGTTCCAGCCTTTTGCTTTCGCCGCAAGGCCGAGAGTGACCTCAAGCACCTGCCCGATGTTCATACGGGAGGGAACGCCCAGAGGGTTGAGGACGATGTCCAGCGGGGTGCCGTCGGGCAGGAAGGGCATATCCTCCTGCGGGAGTATGCGGGAAACGACGCCTTTGTTGCCGTGGCGGCCCGCCATCTTGTCGCCCACGGAGATCTTGCGCTTCTGGGCAATGTAGACCCTGACCTGCTGGTTGACGGACGCGTCAAGCTCGTCGTTGTTCTCTTTTGTGTAGATCTTCACGTCCACCACCACGCCGTATTCGCCGTGGGGCACACGCAGGGAGGTATCTCTGACCTCGCGGGCCTTCTCGCCGAAGATGGAGCGCAGCAGCCTCTCCTCCGGGGTGAGTTCTGTCTCGCCCTTCGGGCTGGTCTTACCGACCAGGATATCGCCGGAACGGACCTCGGCGCCTATGCGGATGATACCGTTCTCGTCCAGGTCGCGCAGCACGTCCTCGCCCACGTTGGGGATGTCTTTGGTTATCTGCTCTTTGCCCAGCTTGACGTCGCGCGCCTCGCACTGGTGCTCTATAATATGGATGGAAGTATATACGTCCTCCCTGACGAGACGCTCGTTCAGAAGGACCGCGTCCTCGTAGTTGTAGCCTTCCCAGGTCATGAAGCCGATAAGGGCGTTCTTTCCGAGGGAGATCTCGCCGCCGCTGGTGGACGGACCGTCGGCGATGACGTCGCCGGCTTCGATCCTGTCGCCTGCAGAAACTATCGGACGCTGGTTGATGCACGTGCCCTGGTTGGAGCGCATGAATTTGATCAGCTCGTAGGTGTCAAGCTCGTTGTCGTCTGTAAGGATCTCGACCTTGTCGGCGCTGACTTTGCGCACGACGCCGCCGCGTTTTGCGACTACCGCAACGCCGGAATCGACGGCTGCTTTGTATTCCATACCGGTGCCGACGATGGGAGCTTCGGTCTTGAGCAGCGGAACAGCCTGTTTCTGCATGTTCGAGCCCATCAGAGCACGGTTGGCGTCGTCGTTCTCAAGGAAGGGGATCATAGCCGTTGCGACCGATACGACCATCTTGGGCGAAACGTCCATGTAGTCGACTTCGTTCGCAGGTACGTCGCGGAACTCATCGCGCGAACGGACAGTGATCCTCTCGCGGATGAACTTGCCGTTCTCGTCCAACGGCTCGTTGGCCTGGGCGACGAAGTACTCGTCCTCCATATCGGCGGTCATGTACTCCACGTCGCTGAGGACGGTGCCGGTGGACTTGTCCACGCGGCGGAAGGGAGTCTCCACAAAGCCGTACTTGTTGATACGGGCAAAGGTCGCAAGGGAGGAGATAAGTCCGATGTTAGGACCTTCGGGCGTCTCTATCGGGCACATCCTGCCGTAATGCGAATAGTGAACGTCGCGGACCTCGAATCCGGCGCGGTCACGGGATAAGCCGCCGGGACCCAGAGCGGAAAGACGTCTCTTGTGAGTAAGCTCGGAGAGCGGGTTGGTCTGGTCCATGAACTGCGACAGGGGCGAGGAGCCGAAGAACTCTCTGACCTGCGCGGCGACCGGACGGTTGTTGACCAGATACTGCGGTTTCAGCTTGTCCGCGTCCTGGATCTGATGATCCATCCTGTCGCGGATGACCCTTTCCATTTTGGCAAAGCCTATACGCACGGCGTTCTGAAGAAGCTCGCCGGCGCAGCGGATACGCCTGTTGCCGAGGTGGTCGATATCGTCGGGGGAACCGATCTCATGCCCCAGGTTGAGCAGATAGCTTATAGTGGCGATGATGTCGTCCAGAAGGATATGCTTGGGGATCAGCCTGTCCTTCTGTGAGCGAAGCGCGGCAAGCAGAGCGTTGCGGTCCGCTTCGGGGGGCAGGTTTGCCAGCAGTTCCATAAGGACAGGGTAATAAACGCGCTCGTTGATGCCCACGTCCTCCAGCTCGTCGACCGTGTACTCAAAGGGCAGGTAAGGCGCGATCTCGACCATGTTGTTGCCGATTACGATCACCTGCTCGTCGACTTCTTTCCTCTCGCCGTCGACGTTCGCGAACACCTTACGGTTCAGCACTACGCGCCAGACGCCTGCCTGCTCTATCTCAAGAGCTTTCTGCTTGGATATGCGCTCGCCGGCCTCCGCCAGGATCTCGCCTGTGTTGGGGTCCACTACGGGCTCTGCAAGGACGTTGCCCCTTATACGGTCGGCAACGCCTAATTTCTTGTTGTATTTGTACCTGCCGACACGCGAAATGTCGTAACGGCGGTCATCGAAGAACAGGTTGCGGATCGTCTCGATGGCGGTTTCGATGGCGGGCGGCTCGCCGGGACGCAGCTTTTTGAAGACGTTGATAAGAGCTGTGGCGTCGTCTATGTTATCGTCCTCGGCGGTCTCTTTCCTGTCCTTGTTTCCCGATTTGCTTGCTTCGTCGGCAAGGGTGGCAGCTATGCGCGGGTCGCTGCCGAAAAACTCCGAAAGCCCTGCGTCGTCGCTGATGTTGTTGACCTTGTAGATGATTCCGATGTCGTTCTGGATGTCGGGGGTCTTCTCGCTGTTTATGTTGTTGTAAACGTAGTTGAGAGCCTTGATGAACGTGGTGATGTGGATCTTCTTGTTCTTGTCGATCTTGACGTAGAAAACGTCGTTGTGGTCGGTCTCGTATTCCAGCCAGCCGCCCCTGTTGGGGATGACTGTCGCGGCAAACAGATCGTGGCCTGTCTTGTCCTTCGTTCTGCCGTAATACACGCCGGGAGAACGCACCAGCTGAGATATGATCACACGCTCCGCTCCGTTGATGACAAACGTTCCGGAGGGAGTCATAAGGGGCATCTCACCCATATAAATATCGTTCTCGCTTATTTCGCCGGTATTCGCGTTTTCAAGAATGGCCTTGACCTTATACGGCACAGCATAGGTCGCGTCGCGTTCCTTGCACTGCTTGACCGTGTATTTGGTCCTGAAGCTGCCGTCTTCGTTTTTCTCGAAAGAGTAATCCGTGAACTTAAGGGTGAGCTTCCCTGAGTAATCCTTGATTTCGCCCATATCGAGCAGGATCTCCTTGAGGCCCTTGTTAAGGAAGCGCTCATAGGAGCTGGTCTGCACTTCGATCAGATTGGGCATTTCCATAACTTCGTTGATCTCCCCGTAGCTCATACGGGTTTTAAAGCCCTGTTTGACAGGATGCGCCTTGATCATATACACCATCTCCGTTCCCAAAGCGGATGAGATCCGCTTTGTATTATTCATTCTTCAGTATTCATTTTTCATCATTCATTATACTGTAATGAAGCCATGAATACCTCCGAATTTCAGCCTTGTACCGCCCGCCGACAGCACAAGGGATGTCATTATATAGGTATTACGGTCCTGAGTCAATCAAAATCGCAAAATACTTAAATATTAACAAAAAGTTTACAAAAAGTTTACATTTGCAAATGCTCCGACGGAATATTATATACAGACAATGAACTACAAATATCTGATTTTCGACCTTGACGGTACTCTGACCGACTCTTCGCCGGGCATATTCAACGCCCTGCGCTATGCGTTCCGCGAGATGGGCGAGGCGGTCCCGGCGGATGAAGCCCTGAGGCTGTTCGTCGGTCCTCCGCTGCTTGAACCGCTTACGGCTCTTTACGGTTTTTCCATGGAAGAAGCGGAGGAATTCGTGCGGTTGTTCCGGGTCTATTACGATAAAAAGGGCGTGTATGAAAACTCGCCCTATAAAGGCGTTCCCGAAATGCTTTCCGGGCTGCGGGCCGCGGGATATACCCTTGCCGTCGCTACGACAAAACCGGAACGAATGGCTTACAGGGTCACGGATCATTTTGATATGACCCGGTTTTTCTCCGCGATAGCCGGCGCGACCAGCGAGCATAACAGCAAGGCAGATTCGATAAAACTTGTGTTCGACCGGCTCGGGATCGCTCCCGGAAAATTAAGCGAATGTCTGATGATAGGCGACCGCCGTCATGACGTCGAAGGAGCGAAGATCTGCGGCATAGACTGCCTGGGGGTAAAATACGGCTTTTCGGACGGGGACGAACTGGAGAAAGCCGGAGCGAAGTATATAACGGAAACAGTTGAGGAGACGCGGCGGTTTTTCGGAGCATAAATCAATGTGCAATGTGCAATCAGCAATGTGCAATGTGCAATGTACAATTGCGCCACAGAAAGTACAAAACAGAGATTTCACCGCCCCGGTAACGGATCACTGTCAAAGGAGAATTATCGCGGAGAGAACTGTATTGCCGGATATGTTTTCAGCGCGCCGATATAACATTTTTGCTTCAGCAAAAATGAACCATAATTGCACATTGCACATTGCACATTGCACATTGAACATTAACAATTAGCCGTCTGTTTCCGACAGCGAAAAGGAAAGGAAGATACAGTGACCGCATTTTCGGAACTTCTGAGCAAAAACGGCGATTACGTCACTTTTCGCGATAACGCGGCCTCCGGGGAATTCCCCCTGGGGCTTGTCGGTCTGCCCAATATAGCCAAGGCGATCTTCATAGCCGGCGTTCTTGCAGACACCGGCAGAAGCGCGATCATTCTGACTCAGGACGAACCGACGGCGGTCAGACTGACCGGCGATCTGAACACGCTCGGCGTTCAGGCGGTTTTTTATCCGTCAAGGGACAGGAGCTTCCGCGCGGACGAATCCGTTTCCCGGGAGTATGAGCGCGCGAGACTGGGCGTGCTGGGAAGAATCATTGAAAGTGAGGAGTCAGGAGAGAGGAGAGAGGAGTTATCTCAGGCGGAACAGGGCGGATTGCCGACGAACTCTGCGGAGATAGGAACTCCCCCCGGCGCAGGCGCCACCCCCCTCACAGCGGGGGGCTCGGATGGCGGATTGCCGACGGAAAACAACGGTGACCGTAAGAACCGCCGGATGACAATTCCACACTCCACACTCCACACTCCACACTCTTTACAGGCCGTCGTTGCGTCCGTGGACGCCGCGGCGCAGTTCACCATGCCGGCGTCGTTTCTGAAGAATTATACCGTTATACTGAAGAGCAACGCCGAGGCGGGATACGACCGGACGATCGCCGCGCTCGCCGCCGCCGGATATACCCGCTCGGATATGGTGGAGGGCGAGGGGCAGTTTTCCGTGCGCGGTTCCATCGTGGATTTCTTCCCGCCGGACGCTCCGGGCCCCGTCAGGGTGGAATTCTTCGGGGACGACGTGGATTCTCTGACGTATTTCGATCCGATAACCCAGCGCAGGGGCGAAAAGATCCAAAAAATGAAGATCACCCCTGCCCGCGAGATAATAATCGACGATCCCGGAGCGCTTTCGGAAAAGATCGAAGATTTCTGCGCTGCCCTGCGCTCAAGATCGGGTCAGGCGGTCAAGGAATCCCTTCTGCGCGACGCGGACGCCTTCAGGACCGGCGCGCCGGTCGCCTCCTCCGAGCGGTATCTGAGTTTTGTCTACGATGAGCGCAGCACTCTGTTCGACTATCTCCCGGAAGCCATGCTGTTCGTCTGCGACAGCAAGCAGGTCCGGGATTCCGCCGTCAGCCGCGCCAAAGCGTTTGACGACGATATAAAGATGCTTATCAAAGACGGGGTCCTGTGCAAAGGGCTTGATAAATACTCCCTCACGTGGGACGAGACAGCGGCGCTTTATTCTGTTTTTGACACCGTCTATATCGACAATCTTACCCGCGGCAGCTTTGATACCCCGGTCAGAGCCCTTATTTCCTGCGACGCCCAGCAGATGCCGGTCTGGTCCGGCAGCATAAAGCTTCTGTGCGAGGATATCTCCCCCGATCTTGCGAGAGGGGCGAGAGCTGTCCTTTTCGGCGGGACTGCCCGCAGCGCTCAGGCGATAGCGGAGGATCTGCGTCAGAGCGGAGATCGGAGAACGGAGATCGGAGAAGAGTTAACAGGAATAAACGATTTCGGAAATGCGCAGTTTGTAAGCAGTGTTGATAAAATACAAATTGATAACGGTGACAGGTCGGATGGAAACACGATATCTCCGCTCTCCGCTCTCCGCTCTCCGCTCTGGATAGTTCCCGGTTCATTATCATCGGGCGTCCGGTTCCCCCGCGCGGGACTGGTGATCGCGGCATACGGAGCGTACGTCTCGAACGAGGGCGGCGTCTTTGCCGGCGAGAGGTCGCGCGCCGTATCAAGAGCGAAGGCAAAACGCGACGGTTTCCGCAGTACGGACGACCTGCGCATGGGCGACTACGTGGTGCACGACAAACACGGTATAGGCGTGTTCGTCGGCATCCGCTCGGTCAGTCTGCACGGCGTGGTCCAGGACTATATCAAGATACAGTACAGGGGTACGGACGTGCTGTATGTCCCGGTCAATCAGCTTGATCATATCACCAAATATATCGCTCCGGGCGACGAGAGCGGGAACAGGACCGTCAGGCTTTCCCGTCTGGGTTCGCAGGACTGGACAAAGACAAAAGCGAGGGTCAAGCAGTCCGTCCGGGATATCGCGAAGGAGCTTATCGAACTGTACGCGAAACGGCAGAAGACTCCGGGCTTCGCTTTCTCGCCGGATATGGATATGCAGCGGGATTTTGAGCTGCGTTTCCCTTACGACGAGACCCTTGACCAGATCAGGTGCATCAAAGAGATAAAGGGCGATATGGAGCGGGCCGTGCCCATGGACAGGCTGCTTTGCGGCGACGTGGGTTTCGGCAAGACCGAGGTCGCGCTGCGGGCAGCGTTCAAATGCGTTGCCGACGGCAAACAGGTCGCGGTGCTCGTGCCCACCACGATACTGGCGCTCCAGCATTACCGCACCGTGCTGTCACGGTTCGAGGGGTTCCCCATAGAGACCGAGATGCTCTCGCGATTCCGTTCCGCCAAAGAGAAAACAGATATAATCAGGCGGCTTGCCGAGGGCAGCGTCGATATCATCATAGGCACTCACGCCCTTCTGGGCAAAAACGTTAAATTCAAGGATATCGGTCTTATAATCGTGGATGAGGAACAGCGGTTCGGCGTGCAGCAGAAGGAGAAACTCAAAGCGAATTTTCCGTTTGTGGACGTGCTCACACTATCGGCGACTCCCATTCCCAGGACTCTCAATATGTCCATGGTCGG
>JAILQN010000040.1 GCA_024699005.1 Clostridia bacterium | reverse complement strand
CATAATCGATAAGAGCACAAGTACTGCAAGCAATACTGAAATGACCTTTTTCATTGTATTAACTCCTTTTCTCGGATTTTTTATTTGACTTAATTATACACGCAAGTTATACTTAAATCAAGACCTTTGTTAAATTTTTTTTAACAAATTTGAAATAATGATGAGGAGTGTAAGTATGTTCATAAACAACTGCACGGTTTTTTATGCAGCGGAAGGGTGCGCGAAGATGGCTCTGGCTTTGCTCGAACGCAGGCTGAGACGCAATTTTGATGTCAAAGTTCAGACTGCTGAGAACCGTGAAACCGCGTATATCATCCTTGAACGCGATGATTATACGGACAATAAAGACGGCTTCCGCATCGTGTCCGACGGCGGCAGACTGATAATGAAAGCAAACGGCGTGCGCGGACTTATATATGCCTCCGGGATGCTGCTCAGGTCGCTGGAAAGGACTGCCGGCGGAGCGGAACTTGTTTGCGAAATTGCCGGCGATTACAGTCCGCACAAGGAGGTGCGCGGGCATCAGCTCGGTTACCGGACCCTGCCGAATACCTACGACGCCTGGAGCCTTGACAATTATCGCGAATATATCGAAGATATAATGCTGTTCGGCGCGAACACGGTCGAGGACACGATATATATCGACGTTCCGCAGAACAGGAACGCTTTGATGAAATATTCTCAGGAAGAGCTTCTTGCCGGACTCTCCGGTATATGCGAAGAATACGATATCGATCTGTCGCTCTGGTATCCGAACTATGACGGCGAATCTGCGGACGACGGCGAGGCAAGTCATGAAAAGATCTTCCGTTCGGTCAGAAGGCTGAATTACTATTTCCCGCCGGGGGGCGATCCGGGCAGGCTTCCCGCCCGTGAGTTCGTTGAAAGAACAAAAAAATACTCGCGGATACTTAAAAGTATCCATCCCGAAGCGAAAGTCTGTCCCTCCGCGCAGTCGCCCGATGGACCTTTCGGAGAGTGGGCGGAAACCTTTATGAGGGAAATGAACAAATGCCCGGAAGAGATAGACGGCGTGGTGACCGGTCCCAACTGGGCTTACCCCACAGAGCTTCTGCGGGAGCTGCTGCCGGAGCGTTACCCGATAAGGTTTTACCCGGATATCACCCATAACTTAAGATGCGAACACCCCGTTCCGAACTGGCATTTCGCGCTTGCCAACGCTCTTTCCCGGGAATCGTGCAATCCCCGGATGAGCTTTTACAGGGAACTGCATAAAGAGGTGGATCCCTATTGCACAGGCAGTGTCAGTTATTCCGAGGGAGTGCACGACGATATCAACAAGATGTACTGGGGCGCGCTCGATTATTCCGGTGATGCGGATCTCCCTGAATTTGCCCGCGAATACGCGCGGACTTTTATCGCCCGCGGAAAAACGGAGAAATACGCCCGCTTTATCCTTGATACGGAACGGGCCTGGGACGGCGATCCGGTCGAAAATAATCATATAGACAGCGCGTTCACGTTTATTTCTGCGGAGACAGCCGACGGGACCGATTTCGGCGGAAACTGGCGGATTGCGCTTATGTACTTCAAAGCCGCGTGCGACAAATACATAAGACTTCGCAGGATATCCGACCTGAACGTGATAAATGAAGCTTATGCGTTGATAAAAGCCGGAGATAACGCGGAGGCCCGGACAAGCCTTAACAGGGAATACGGACCCGAAATAAAAGAACTCAGGCACAGTGTTGACAAAACTGCGAAAATGTTGTTTAATTATATAGGTATCCAGCTTGACGTCGCGCATTATCTCGCGGACGGTGTGGAGAGGGGAGCAGTCCTTGATACGATCGACAATCCCGTGACAGACAGACAGTGGCTGCTCAGACATCTTGACGAAGATCCGGTTTTGTCCGATGCTCCCGACGGGCAGTTCCTTATCCCTTCGCTCGATTATGAGTATTATCTTTCGTTCGCGGGGAAAGACGCTGCCGGCGTGCTGGAAGAACAAACTCCGTATTATTACATGGATATACAGGGCGACAGAGAGCGGTTCCGCGATTGTCTGATACCCATGCGGATGTCGGCGGTCTACGATCATTTTGATTTCAGGCTTGATATCGGGAGACTTGACCCGTCGGCAGATCATGAGCTGCGGCTGAATATACTGACGCAGTACAGCGATAAGGTCGACAGCTTTAAAATAACGGTCAACGGACACGTCATATATTGCGGACCTCAGTACGGCGGCAGGACCGATCCGGAATTTGACAGACTTTACGGCGCGCCGGGTTTTGAGACGCATATTTATAAGATCCCCGGCAGCTGTCTGAACGATAAAGGATCATGGCTGGAGATATCCGAACCGGTACTCGGCGTAAGGATATGCGAACTGGCAGTCACCGGGCAAAAATAAAACGGCACAATAATTATACGGCGAAGGAACAAGGCAAAGGAAACATGACTATCATAGTAACAGGCGGCGCCGGATTCATAGGCAGCAATTTTATAAATTTCGAAGTAAAAAACCATCCGGAGGACAGGATCGTCTGCCTTGATTGCCTGACCTACGCCGCGAATATGTCTTATCTTGAACATGTACTCGATAAACCGGGTTTCGGGTTTGCGAAACTGGATATCTGCGACAGGGAGGGCGTTTACGCGCTTTTTGAAGCGGAAAAACCGGATATCGTAGTCAATTTCGCCGCGGAAAGTCATGTGGACCGTTCCATCCATTCACCGGAAATATTCCTTAAAACCGGCATAACCGGAGTATCCGTTCTGATGGACGCCTGCCTGAAATATAACGTCGGAAGATTCCATCAGGTCAGCACGGACGAGGTATACGGCGACCTGCCGCTGGACAGACCGGACCTTGCTTTTACAGAGAAATCGCAGATACAGCCGTCCAGCCCCTACAGCGCTTCAAAGGCTGCCGCCGATTTGCTTGTAGGCGCTTATTTCAGGACTTACGGTCTGCCCGTTACGGTGAGCCGCTGTTCCAATAACTACGGTCCCAATCAGCACACCGAAAAGCTTATCCCGCATATGATCCGGAATGCCCTTAACAATAAACCCCTGCCCGTTTACGGGCAAGGGCTTAACGTCAGGGACTGGCTTTATGTGGAGGATCACTGCTCCGCGATCGACGCGATTATCCGCCGCGGCAGACCGGGTGAGGTATATAACGTCGGCGGCGGCAATGAACAGAGGAATATCGATATCGTAAGGTTTATCTGTAATTATCTTAAAAAGCCCGAGAGTCTGATCACCTTTGTCGCCGACAGGAAGGGGCACGACCTGCGTTATGCGATAGACGCCTCAAAAATAAGGCGGGAACTGGGCTGGGAACCGAAAACGGGATTCAAAGAAGGACTCCCGAAAACCATAGACCTCTATGTGACTGCTTTTAAGAATTCGCAGTAATCCCGGATGTAATCATCCGGATCGTAATGCTCGGAAGCGAGCGCCAGCAGAAGAGCGTCCGGAGAAAAATCATGTATCTCCCGCCATATATTTGCGGGCAGGTATATGCCTTCATCGGATCTGTCAAGCGTGACGGTCTGCCTTTCGTGTCCGTCATCGACTGTCAGGGCGCAGCTCCCCCTGAGGCAGATTATCACTTCCCGCATTTTTCCGTGGGCGTGGGAGCCTCTGACTGCATCCTCATCAGCATTATAGATAAAAAAAACGCGTTTTATTTCAAAAGGAATATCCGAACCGGCCTCCAGGGCGACAAGACTGCCCCGGGGGTCGGTATTCTGTCTGAAGCGAAGCTTTTTAATATCCATAATAAGCAAGGGTCTGTTCGATTATGTATCGGATCTCTTCTTCGGTGACCGTCTGGGAGACGGGTATGCTGACAACGCTTTTGTTCAGTTTTTCCGTGACGGGAAGCGAATAATCCCGCCCTGTAAGCTCCTTCATTTTGTGCAGTTCCGGTCTGTAATGCGAAAGACACAGAACGCCTTTCTGCTGCATAAAACCGATGAAATCATCCTGGTCCTCTGTAAGCACAGGAAACAGATACGGAGCTGCGCCTTTCTGTTCGAGCGAAGTGATATAAGGCACTCTGCCCTTGAAAGCTTTAATGTATTCGTCGGCGTTCCGGCGTTTTTTTTCTATCCATTCGTCGACGTGTCTGAGAGAAACGCTGCACAGCGCAGCCTGGACCGTGTCGAGCCTTCCGTGTATCGCGTCGGGATCAAATTCGTTTCTCTCGCTGTCCACGGCGAAATATCGAAGGCGTCCGGCTGCGTCGGCTATTACCTGCGAATCGGTCGCTATAAAACCGCCGTCTCCGAACGCCCCGAGATTTTTGGTGGGATAAAGACTGAAACAGGCGGCAAGGGAGCCGGAACCTATCATCTTGCCGTTATATTTGCTGCCGAATGCATGGGCGCAGTCTTCTACAAGAGCCAGGGAGTGCCTTTTGCAGATGCCTCGCAGCGCGTCAAGATCGGCGCAGGCGCCGTACAGATGAACGGGCAGGATCGCTTTTGTTTTTGGTGTGATCAAAGATTCCGCTTTACTGCAGTCGATAAGGCCTTCCTCTGTCACGTCGCAGAAAACGGGTTCCGCGCCGGCGTCTGTGATCGCCCTTGCGGTGGCGTAATAGGTGTTTGCGACCGTTATCACTTCGTCGCCTTTTCCGATGCCGCATGCGGAAAGCGCCAGACGGAGCGCCGCGGTGCCGCTCGCGCAGCCGACAGCATATTTCGCACCGAGAAAGTGCGCAACGATTTTTTCAAAATCTTCGAGAGGTTCTCCGCCTATAAACCTGCCGTTCAGAAGCGTCTGCCGGAAAGCTTCTGTATATTCGTCCGCTATTGGAGCATAAAGCTTTTTAAGATCGCTTGGTATAATCATATATCGTTGTTATCCTCCGCCAGATTCTCACCGATAATAAAACGCGGTCTCCCCCTGACGTCTGCCGAAACGCGAAGTATATACTCCCCGATTATCCGCAGGGCAAAAAGCGTTATGGCAAGGGCAAGCCATATGCATGAAAACAGCAGCGTCGTCTGTGAAAACGTGCCGGAGCATGCCTTTACGATAAGGTATATGAAGCCGCAGATCGCCGTAAGAAAAGACAGCAGCGACAGAGCCCCGATAAGCTTTACCGGCGCAGAGGTGTATCCGATTATCGCTCCGAACGCAAGAGCAAACAGCCTTTTAAGATTATAGTGTGAAGGTCTTTGTTCGTTCGCGGTGCGCTTGTGATAAACGACCGCGCTTTTGAATCCCAGTCCCGGGGCGAGCGCAGGAAGGAAAGGCCGGGCTTCCTTGGTCGCGCAGAGCGCCAGCGCCGCGCGCCTGCTCATAAGGCGGAAATGCGAGTGCTGTGGAATGACCCGGGCGCCTGCAGTCGTCATGATCTTATAGAAACCGCCGGATGTCAGGCGTGTGAACAACCTCTCGTTTTTGCGCGACTCCCTGACTCCGAAGACTATCTCGGCGCCGTTTTTGTATTCGGCGAGCATTTTGTCCATGGCGTTAATATCGTCCTGAAGATCGGAGTCTTTTGTGATGATGATATCGGCATGCTTTGCCGCTTCCTCTATCCCCGCAAAATAGGCAAGATCCTCGCCGCTGTTGCCGGCGAGTGATATTCCGGTAAAGATGCTGTCGCCTGAAGCAAGGCCTTTGATGACTTCCCACGTGCAGTCTGACGAGCCGTCGTTCACAAACATGATACGGCTTTTTTCGTTCACATCGCCGGACGAGATAAAACCGCGCAGTTTATCTCTTACCGCGAAAGCGGTGGTTCTGAGTGATTCTCCTTCGTTATAGCAGGGGATCACGATATAAAGTGTGTTTTGCATGTCTCTCTCAAACAATAATCTACAATAATGATACGTTTGTAATTTTAATGAATTGTTCCGACATTGTCAAGTGTAAAACATATATTGCAATTATCTGCAAATTGTTGTATACTGGACTGCGGTGAGCTTAATGAGTAACAAGATAAACAGGTCCCGCAGGGCAGATCTGATATTTGCCGCCGGTATGACGGTCCTGTTGTGTCTGATGGTCCTGCGGGCGTTCAGATCCGTGGGCTACAGCGACGATTCGTTATTTGTCATGACCGCTCTGCGTCTTGTGAAGGGCGACAGGCTTCTTGTGGACGACTGGCACCTGACTCAGCTGAACGCCTTGTTCCTGTATTTGCCCGTCAGACTGTTTTACGCGATCGTAAAATCGACCGACGGGATAATGCTTTATATGCGTTTCCTGTATATTTTTGCCCGCGGGACGACAGCGATCGCGACGTATACGGTTCTTAAAAAACACGGACCCGCGGCTTCGGCTGCTGCGGCGCTGTTATTCTTTTTTAACATACCGCTGAACGCGTTTATGATCCTGTATTATAATTCTATGCTCTGTTTGTTTCTGCAGGGGATATTTCTTATTATTGTATCGTACTGTGATAAACCGTCCCCGGTAAAACTCTTTTTCTGCGGTATTCTGTTCGCGGCGGCGGTCACCGAAAGCCCTTACTGTGCTTTGTTTTACTTCATATGGACTATAACAGTTTTTGTCATTGCGCTGACAGGAAAAATAAAAAACAAAACTATTCGCACCGCGACCGGATACTTTTCGATCAGAACGTGGATATTTGCAACAGCCGGTATTTTTGTTGTCTTTATCGGATTCGTCGCGGTCGTTCTGAGCCGCGCCTCACTCGGTGAGATCATCCGGAATCTGCCGAACATATTCGACGACTTTGAGTATCCCGGCGGCGTGTTATACGGCGCGAAAAAATTTGTTTACAGGACGTTTTCATTCTTTTATGGGCTGTATAAGACCTTCCCCCCGTACCTTATGATACCCGGAGCTGCGGTATTTATAAGCGCATGCGCGGACAAGGGCAGATATCGCCGGAAAGCCATATACGTGTCGCTTGCCGCCGTCTGGTGCGCGGTGAGCCTTGCCGTTATTTTTACACATCTTCGCGGAAGCTTTGAACTACGTATCCCGCAGATGTTCTCCTGTATGGCGTTCGTTTTGTTCGGTGCGGTGTGCTTTATCGTAACCGAAAACAAAAGAAGGAACCGGATCGTCTTTTCCGCAGGGTATATTATTTCTCTTCAGGGAATGATCGCGAGGAATTACGAGTCCGAAACCGGGTTTATGTCGGGTTCGGCGATGGCGCCTGTAGCTCTGACGGCCGCTGTATTCGCTGTGTCGGACGTCGTTCGGGAGATTCGCGCAGAGTCTCCGGAAATAATTCGGAAACCATATAAAAATATCACGGCTATGCTTGCGGCTGCCACTCTAGTATTCCAGCTTGCCGCGCAGACAGACTGCGCGACCGAACCGTTCTATATGGCGGAATATATGTTCGGAATGTCCACGTCTTATGAAGCGATGGACGTCAGGCTTGAACGCGGCCCCATGAAGGGTATAACCACAACGAGGAACGTTGCGCAGGTTTATAACAACACGCTTGACGACCTTGATATAATCGGCAAAGAATACACCGGCAGCTTATTCGTTCCGGCGGAATTTGCCTGGATCTACCTGTATCTTGACAAGGCAGATTTCGGCACGTATTCCGGTTACATAAAACTGGAGTATTGGTGTGATTTCAACAGAGATAAAGTGAACAGATACTTTGAGTATCATCCGGAAAAATATCCGTCATATATTTATATTCCGTTTTGCAATTCAAAGTACAAGACCGGTGATGAAGACAAGAACTGGGCTGACGAGGCTTACGAAGATATTATCAGAACCTATTACGGCAGGACCGTAAAAGGAAAGGCCGGTTACGTAATTAAGGTGATGAACAGATGAAAAACCGCGTAAGGGCGCTGATCTTAAATCCCATGTTCTTTTACGGCGTCGCGTGCGCGTGTTTCGCGGCGCTTACGGCTTATTTCGTGATCGTTGCCCCCCGGGGAATAAGCATAATCGAGCAGACTTATTATCTTACCATACCCCACAGAATGGCAATGGGCGACAGACTTCTGATCGACGAATGGCACCTGTCGCAGTTTTCGGCAGTACTTCAGTATCCGCTTTATAAGATCGCATATTACCTCGCCGGGAATGAAGGGATCGCGCTTGTGTTCAGGTATCTTTATATTGCGGTGCGTCTTGTCGTGTCGCTGTTTATGTTCTGGAGACTGAGGGAGTATAAATACACGGGCCTTGTCTGTTCCCTTATGTACTGCCGCTATACTCCCATAGAGACTTTTGCCCTCAGCTATAATACCATGAGTCTGATGGCGTGTACGGTGGTGTTCCTTCTGCTGTTCACGGGGAAGAAAGAAAAAAGCGCGGCGTTGTTTTCGGCGGGTGTTTTTACAGCCTGCGCGGTTCTGAGCGAGCCGGCTATGGCAATTATATATTTTGCATGGGCAATCGCGGTCCTTTCGGTTTTTATAAGGCGAAAAAATGCCGGGCAACAGCGAGAGACAGACAAATACAGTCTGTTGAGCGTCCGATCTTTTGTTTTGGTGACATCGGGAGTCGTTTTGTGCGCTGTAGCTTTCTTCATTTTTATGCTGTCACGCGGCAGTCTCGGGGGTTATATCAGGTCCGTTCCGAATCTGTTTACGGACTCTGAGTATTCGTTCGGCGGCAGCGGCGGTCAGAATATAATCGATCTGAAATTCATTACGTCATTTTTCGGGATCGGCTGGTATTTTTACGCCGCCGGCGCGGCGATGCTTATCGCTATGATCGCCGATAAAAAACGGATGGAACGCAGGCGCGTTTACGCGATCATTGCCTGCGGGCTGCTGCTGTGCGAAGTCGTGTTCATATATCTCAAAGTTTTTCTGGATTTCCGTTCGTTCGAGGTCAGTTATTCTTTCCGCGGACCGGTGCAGACCTACGTGCTGAGACATATTCCGTTCTTCCTTTTCGGCGCGCCGTGTTACGTTCTGCTTAAGGATAAGGCTTCGGCGAAAAACCTGCTTCTTCTTTATCTGTCGGGCTTTGTTTACTCCTTCTGTCTGGATATCTCCACAGACGCTTATGATATGGTGTGCCTTATGGGCGGTGTTTTTTCCGCAGCCGCCGTTATGGGGATCGCATATAAGCTCTTTCTTGAGATCAGGTCCGAACAGCCCGTTGAATATCCGGGAAAAGACCGCCTTCGCCGTTGTGTTTGCGCGCTGCTTGTATGCGCCTGCGCGTCGGCGCCTGTATTTGAGGCGGTTTCCATGAAATATGAGCCGGGATTTCTTACGGGTATAGACAGCAATACCGCGTCGCTTGAGTCCCGGAATGAAACCTACCGGTTCACAACATTGGAGAGAGGCCCGCTTAAAGGAGTGCTGACTACCCGTGTTGTTGCCGACAGATATAATAAAACGCTTGATGATCTCGACGTATTGAAAGCCGGGGGTGGCAACGTGTATATCTGCGGACTGTTTTCGTGGATGTATCTTTATCTCGATATGCCCTACGCCACGTACAGCACCTGGTTCGTGGAAGATGACTTTGATACCAGACAGGTGGATTATTGGACAGATCATCCCGACAGGAATCCCGACTATATCTATATTCCCAAGTTTGACGCTTATAATTTTACTTATCTGGCGGAGGGATTTGTCAACAAGAAGGTTAAGAAACTACGATCTTTTTTCGATTGTTCCGTGACCGAAACGGAACAGGGCTTTATCGTCAGTGTCAACGGATCCAAGCTGAACGCGCGGTGACTGTATGAATAAAAACAACACGCCGAAACTCAAAGCCGTTATATGTAATCCCGCGGTTTTTTTTGCGGTCGCATTCCTTTGCATAGGGGCGGTGACGGTGTATGAACTCCTGCTCGCCCGCATCGGTATCGGCATAATAGAGCAGTCTTTCTATCTCACTGTCCCGCACAGATTTGCGCTGGGGGACAGACCGCTCATAGACGAATGGCACGTTTCTCAGTTTTCGGGCATCATTCTGTATCCTCTTTATAAGATCGTTTATTCCATTTCCGGCAACGAGGGCGTCGTGCTTACATTCAGATATCTGTACGTCGCTTTGCACTCTGCCGTTTCCGTTTTTGTGTTCCTTCGGCTGAGGGAATATAAATACCCCGGGATCATAGCTGCGGTGACGTACGCCCTTTATACACCTATTGAAACGTTCGCGCTCAGTTACAACTCAATGAGCCTTATGGCGTGTACCGTCGTGTTTCTGCTGCTGTTTACCGGCAGACGGAATAAAAGCGGCGAACTGTTTTTTGCGGGGATCTTTGCCGCCTGCGCTGTCCTGAGCGAACCGCTTCTGGCAGTCATATATTTTGTCTGGCTGATCGCTGTCGGGATCCGGACGATAAGAAATAAAACGAATAAATCGGAGATCGCCGATAAATACAGTCTTTTAAGCGTCCGGTCATCTCTTATGCTGACTGCGGGTGTCGCCGTCTGCGCCGCTGCCTTCTTTGTGTTCCTGTGTATGCGGGGAGGATTCACGGAATATATACGGGCGCTCCCTGATTTCTTTACCGATTCCGATCACTCCTTCGGTCGTTTCAGTCTTCTTTATGATGCGCTTCTGACCGTCGTGGGCGAGATCGGATGGTATTTTTACGCCGCGGAAGCGATTCTGCTTGTCGTTATCGTTTTTGATAAAAACCGGCTTATCCGTCGACGGGCATATATTATTATCGCCTTTTGTCTGCTTGTTTGCGAAACTGTGTTTTTATATGGCAGATATTACGCCCAGACCCGCGCGTTTACAGAGAGTTTTGTCTATACGTGGATGCAGCAGCCGTATATCCTGCGTCACATTCCGTTTTTCGTTTTCGGCATCGTCGTTTTCGCGTTGCTCGGAAACAGGCATGCGGCGTGCCGGCTGTGGTTGCTGTACCTGTCCGGGTGGGTATATTCCGCCTGTCTGGCGCTGTCCACGGATGCGTATGAGGTAGTGTTCCTGCTTGGCGGAGTTATTTCCGATCTGGCAGTTATGTGTCTGACTTACAGACTTTATTCCGAGATCAAAAATGACAGATCAAGGAAAGATGAACAAAAGAGATCTCCGCGCCGCGCGATCTGTTGCGTTCTCTGTCTGGCTTGCTGTATCGCGCCGGTCTGCGAGTTCGTCTCCATGTCCGGACGGCGGGATATGCTCCTGAGCGTTGATACGAATACGGCGCATATCGCTTCCGGGGATGACAGCATCGGATACGTGACGCTTGATGCCGGACCGCTGAAAGCCATTTTGACTACTGAAGTTATAGCGGAAAGATACGGGCAGATGTTGTCCGATCTTGACGTTATACGTTCGGAGTGCAAAGGAAGAGTTTACGTTTTCGGTCTTTTTTCATGGATATATCTGTACCTCGATATGCCTTATGGAACCTACAGCGCGTGGTTTGCGGACCGGGATTTTGAAACAAGACAGGTGGACTACTGGCGGAAATATCCTGAAAAACTCCCCGAATACATATACGTCCCCAAATATGAGGCATACGGGTTCTCGCCGATAAGCGAGACAGAAATAAAAGAGAGCCTTTCGCGCCTGCGTAAAGTTTTTGACTGCAGCATCACCGAATACGAGGCAGGTTATATCGCAAGAGTGAAGACGCTGGATCCGAAGTAAAACTATGAACAGAACAAATAAACGGTTCAATCTGTATGATCTGGTTTTTGCTGCGTTGCTCGCTGTTTTTGCAGCATTGTTGATAAGAAGCGCGTTTTATTCGGTGGGCAACGCGGACGAAGAATTATTGATAATGAACGCCTTCCGGTTTGCGAAAGGTGACAGGCTGCTTGTGGACGACTGGCATATAGAGCAGTTATGTTCAATCTTCCTTTATATTCCCGTAAAGCTTTTTCTCACTTTCCGGGGTGGAACGGAAGGTATTGTAATATACTCCCGCCTGCTGTATGCGGCCATGCAGGCGTCAGCCTCGGTCATCGCATACGTCTCGCTGCGCAGGTATAAGGCCGGGGCTGTTGTAGCGGCGTTGCTGTTTTTTGTCAATATTCCTCTTGACGTTTTTCCGATAGTATACTATAACTCGGTACTGTGCGTGATGATGCTTTTTACCGGGCTGCTGCTTGTTTCTCATTCCGAAAAACCGAAAGACGTCAAGCTTGTCGCGGCCGGTTCCTGTTTCGCTTTCGCGGTGCTGTGCAGTCCGTATTCTTCGACGATCTATTTTGTTTATACGGTCGTCGCTGTAATATGCCTGATCATTCGGAAAAAGTATGACCGTACTTCGCTGCTGCATATCAGATCCTGGGCGGCGGTCACCTGCGGGGTATTTATCAGCTTCGCGGTGTTTTGTGTCTACGCATTGCGGGGCAACACCGTAGGAGATATCATCCGGAACGTTCCCATGATCTTCCGCGACAGCGAGTATACAGGCGGACTGTTCGACGGGATCGTGAATTTCGTGCCCAAGATAACCGATCTTGCGGGGAATCTGACGTTTACGTTTACTCTTCCGGCGCTGATAATCGGCGCGCTGCTCCTTGCCGCTGTGATCGCGGATCAAAACCGCGTTGCTCACGGAAGCGTTCATCTGGGATTGTCCGCCCTTTGGTGCGCGGCGTCGCTTATAATTGCCTTTACGATAAGAGCCGGCAATTTGTCGATATCGCCTCTGATATCCGCGGCGGCGTTTCTTCATCCGTCGGCTGTGGCTTATGCCGTGACAAAGAAAAAAAATAAGGAATTGTTCCGGAATATGTATCTTTTGCCGCTGGCTGTCATCGTTATCAGATGTTTTGAATCCGACCTTGATTTTCTTGCGGGCTCTTCTATTGCTCCCGTCTGTTTCTGTTCCGGCGCGATCATGATATATCGCGCGTTGACGGGAATTCCTGCGGGTGAAAAAACCGAAGCGGTTATGGTAGACAAAAAAACAATAACTTCCGCTCACAAAAACAGAATCTCAAAACTCAGAGCTTTCACCGTTGCAGCTGTTACGCTTGCCGTTTGTATGCAGTTCGGTTCCGACGTTGTCAAAACGAACGTCAACCTGTTCAAATCCGAATTTATTTTCGCTACGTCAAAAAGGGAGGAAGCAATGGATACCCGCATCGGCAGAGGACCGCTCAAAGGAATAATCACGACCCGCGCGGTGGCAGACGTATATTCCGGTATCCTGACCGACCTTGAACGTATCGCCGGAGAGACAAACGGCCCGGTTATGGTGCCGGTCGAGATGTGCTGGATATATCTTTACCTTGACGATAATCCGGTCGGGACGTACGCGGGCTATCTGCCTGCGAATGCCTGGGATGATTTCTGCAGTCTTAAAATGAAAGACTATTACGAATATCATCCGGAAAAATATCCCGCCTGTATTTACGTGCCGTATTACAGTTACCGTTACGTCCGCGACGGATTGAATGAGAGTATACTTAACAATATCATTAATGATTATAACGTAACCGAAAAAAGCGGAAAAGCCGGCTATATTCTGAAAGTGAACGGTCAATATGAACCTTGATTATCTTGAAATCGAAATATCCGAGTTCTGTAATCTGAACTGCCGCGGATGCTGCGACTATTCAAACATTGCCGGGAAAAAGGCTTTTTATGATTTCGATGAGTACAAAAAAGACCTCTCGCGTATACGGGGTTGTTTGACGGCATCGACAAAATCAGGTTGATGGGCGGAGAACCGTTTCTGAATCCGCGTGTCGCGGAGTACGCGCGTTTCGCGAAACGGATTTTTTCCGATTGCGATCTGCGTATAGTCACAAACGGTACGCTTATCCCGAAGATCAGGGTATCTCTTCTGGAAGAGCTGAAAGATGAAGGGGCTTTTCTGGATATATCCTCTTATCCTCCGACGGTAAAAATGCGTCGGGATATAAAGAAGACTCTTGATGCTGCAGGGATCGGTTATAATTTTGACCCGCCGGTGAGATTCTTTTTCAAGATGCTTTTCGACCGCCCCGAACCGTCCGGTGACAGAGCTTTCTCGAACTGTCTTTTTTCACATTGTCATATGCTCGGACACGGCAGACTGGCTCCTTGTTCCTGCGCGTATTGTGCCGGGAGACTTAACGAACACTTCGGAACATCTTATCTCGAAGATGACTGCGTCGACATTTATTCGGACACTACCGCGGATGAAATATTGCGGAAGTTCTCACACGTTCATGAATGCTGCCGTTACTGCACGCCGGGAATGGTTCCGATCAGATGGAAAAGCGGCGTAACGGCAGATAATGCGAAGCTCAGCGATTGGGTCGTTAAAAGGGATTCTGCCGCAACGGAAATGCTTGCGGTTTTTCAGCGGGCTGCAAAAAGGCCATTGTCGTATCTTCGTCAGATCATTCAGAAACGGTGAGCCGCGGGTAAATATCGGATATCCGGACGGCACAGCCTGTCAGTCCTGTTTCAACGGACTCCGACAGCTTTGAATAAGAGATAAATAAAAACTTGAAAACCGGCGTAAAGTGTGATATCTTTAACGGCGAAAGAAAAGGAGGCATTAAAATGAGTAAAACACCTTATGTCCTTTGTATAATGGACGGTTTCGGATATAATCACGAGGATTTCGGCAACGCCATAAGAACGGCGGACAAGCCGAATCTCGACTATCTTTTCGCTACCTGCCCGCACACGCTTATCGGCGCGTCGGGGCTCAACGTCGGTCTGCCGGACGGTCAGATGGGCAATTCCGAGGTCGGGCACACCAATATCGGCGCCGGC
>JAILQN010000032.1 GCA_024699005.1 Clostridia bacterium | reverse complement strand
GATACCCGCGGCCACGGAAAAAGTGAAAAAGTAAAGACTTTGCACTATGAGGATATGGCGCAGGACATGTACTGTTTTATCAAAGAACTCTGGCTTGAAAAGCCGGTATTCTACGGCTTCAGCGACGGCGGGATAACCGGGATCATCCTCGCGTCGGAGCATCCCGATCTGCTGAGCGCTCTCGCCGTGAGCGGCGCCAGCCTGAATCCCGACAGCACCAAGCCCCTGCCCATGAAGTTCTTTAAGCTGTGGAGCCACGTGGACAGGAGCGACAAGATGCGCATAATGATGCGCGAGCCGTCCATAACGGACGAAATGCTCAGAAAAATCACCGTGCCCACGTTCGTGACGGCAGGTGAAAAGGACGTTATAAAGCAGTCCCACACCGAGCATATCGCGGAAACGATCCCCGGCGCGCAGCTGAAGATATTTGAAAAAACCGGGCATTCCGGCTACATCATGAACAGCGCGGAAATTGCCCGGTATCTGCTTTCGGTATTGCCCGATCGGAATTGATCAGTTCGTATAGTTGTCAAAATAGCCCTGGATGAAAACAACAGGCGTGCCCTTGTCGCCCGAGCCGCTGGTCAGGTCGCAGAGCGAGCCGATAAGATCGGGATACTGCCTGGGAGTCGTGCCCTGGGACGCCATGTTGCCCACCAGGTTGCCCTGTTTTGCCGCTATCTTTTCCGATACGGCGGCTTTGAGCTCATCGCCGGAGAGGTCTTTGAACTCGTTGTCGGCAAGATATTTCAGCTTGAGCTCGTTGGGCGTGCCGCGAAGACCGTCCGTATAACCCGGCGAAACCACCGGATCGGCAAGCTCCCAGATCTTGCCCTGGGGATCCTTGAACGCTCCGTCACCGTAAACCATGACTTCGATCCGTTTGCCGGTGGCCTCAAAAAGAAGATCCCTCGTTCTGTTGACGAAATCCATGCAGTCGCGGGGGAACAGCTTTATCGTATCCTCGGTGGATTTGTTGGAGCCCAGAAGACCGTAATCCGGATTGTAACCGCTGCCGTTCACGGAGGCGTTCAGGATATCGTCCAGTCCGCAGACTGTCTTCGCGCCGGCGGCTCTGAGGATGCGCTTCGTTCTCGCCCTGGTGTGGATATCACAGGTCAGCACGCAGTCGGTATAATCAAGGATCGTCTTTGCGTTGTTGGAGAAGATTATCTCCGCCTCCGCGCCGGCTTTTGTGATGATATCATAATAATAGGCGACGTAGTCCACGCCGGTGAACTCGTGTCTGTTCTCGCCGAAATATTCGCGGTACTGCGCCATGGTGAGCACGTCGCTGTAAGGGTTGACGCCGCTGGCGTCAAGCTGGTCGAGCGTGAGCAGCGAGTTGCCGACCTCGTCGCTGGGATAGCTGAGCATCAGCACTATCTTTTTCGCGCCCATCGAGATGCCGCGGAGGCAGACGGCGAAACGGTTGCGGGAGAGTATCGGGAAGATCACGCCCACGGTCTCCCCGCCGAGCTTCTTTTTCACGTCGGCGGCGATATCGCCGAGAGTTGCGTAATTGCCCTGCGCCCTCGCCACCACCGACTCGGTGACGGCGACGATATCCCTGTCGTTGAACGCGATGTTTTCGCTTGCCGCCGCTTCGACAACACTGTCCGCGACGATTTTGGGAAGATCATCTCCCTGCCTGATTATCGGACAGCGGATGCCTCTTGATACCGTACCTGTTAATCTTGCCATACTAAAACCCCCAAAAAATTGATTATAATTGATTATATCACAGACGATACCGAGATTACAATATTATTTTATTCCTGTTATGAATTATGCGGTATTGCCTTAAAGTTTATTCTTTACATTCACCCCGGGATTGTGTTATATTTATAATATATCATCGGAGATATAACCGGTTTGCATCAACCGAATTCAAAAGGAGACCTGACAAATGAAGAAATTAACTGTCATCATTTCGCTGATACTTGCTCTGTTGCTCTCTCTGACTCTCGCATCCTGCGACACAGATCCGGCGGCTGAAGCCCCGTCCGGAAGCGTCGCGCAGACGGAGGATGCCGCGAATGAGATCTATCTTCCCGACAAGCTCGCCGCTCTTATGACAACGGACGAGGGAATCGGGCTAAAAGGTAAATACGCAGCTCTGGAGGACATCGCCGACGGAACCATTGACAAGGACCTTGTGGGAACCTGGAAAACCGCCGACGGGGAAACGACCTACACTTATAACGAGGACGGAACGTCGGTGGCGACGTCGGAATTCGGGGACAACGAGTCAAGATTCACCTGCATTAAAACAGACGCGTACAGGGTCATCTGCCAGGAAGCCAGAATGACAAGCGAAGATGCGGACGGCAACGCAACGGAGTCGACCGTATTGTCTTATTCTACCTACGAAGTCGATAACGACGCACTTTTCATGACGGTAGTCGAGGATACGACCGACGAATTTGTCGATTCCTCGTATACCTCGCTCGTCGTCATGTACCGCGCGGACGAAACCGGCAGTACAGAAGAATCAATGGCGAAAAACAAAATCGACATCGATACTTTCACTGGCACGTGGGCTTCCGAAAAAGGAGAATTCACCGTCGCGGAAGGCAAACTCACCCTCGGAGAGGACGTTTTCGATGTCTCTGTGAATGAAACGGGAAAGCTGGTCGTTGCCTCCGGCGACGCAGCCACGGAGTACTCCTTCAATCTCGTCCTGAGAAAGCAGTATGAGGACAAAGACCGGACCAACGCCGCAGAGACCATGTCATTAGGCCTCTACTACACCGGAGCGGACGAAAACGACAAGCCGAATCTTATTTCCGTCCTCGACGACTGGAAGACGGATTATCAGTGGGAGAGCTGGTATTACACCGGGACTTTCGATCTGCAGTAATACGTTTTGCGGCGTGTTGAAATTGCCCGGTTTGTATTAAACCGGAGATAAACCGAAAATGTCATACTATTGCGTAAAATGCGGAAAAGAGATCAGAGAGACATCGCCTGACAACGGTTTGTACTGTCGGGACTGTCAGACTGCCGGCAAACAGGATCTCATTCTGCTGACAAACGCCCCCCGGACCGTATCGGCATACAGGGACGCGGCGGGCAAAGCCATTTCCGAGAATGGAAAGCGCGTTTTTACTCCCCCGCCGGAACAGGCTGCGGACAAACCCGTTTCCGAAAACGGAAAGCGCGTCTTTACTCCCCCGCCGGAACAGGCTGCGGACAAACCCGTTTCCGGAAACGAAAATTTCGTTTTTATTCCATATCCGGAACAGGCGGCAGGCAAATCCGGCTCCGAAAACGAAAAGTATTTCTATATAGTCCCCCTGGAACGGCAGAACAGCCCCGCGGACCGGGATAATACCCGGAGCGGCGGTTATGATCAGCCGGTCGGTTACCGTCCCGGTGATCAGGCGCATTACAGCCATACAGCCCCGCTCCCGAAAAACAACTCCGGACGGGTCGTTTTGATCGTGATCTGCGCGCTGGTTGCAGTTGCGGCTGTCGTTGCGGCAGTAATCTGTATACCCCTGATACTCCGGGACAGGACGGACAATACTCCTGCAGCAGAGCAAACGGCAGACATCGAGGTAAAAGAGATCAATCTTCGCGACAAGCTCACCTCCCTTATCGCAACGGACGCGGCTCTGGGGCTAAGGGACAGATACGCCTCTTTTGATGACATCTCCGACGGATTCGTCGATACGGACCTTGTAGGCACCTGGGTGAGCGCCGACGGGGAAAAAAAGTGGACCTATAACAAGGACGGCACAATAACCGCCGACGAAGAATCCGGCTTTATCTTAGACGGGGAACGGGAAATATCATATGCATACGACCACCAAAGGTTCACCTGCATAGAGGCGGAAGGGTACAAGGTCATCTGCACGGAAGCAAAAAGTATAAACAATGATGCGAAAGGAAATGAAACAGAGTCGACAGTATTGTTTTATTTTACCTACGATGTCTATAATGACGTGCTTTATATGACGGCAGTCGTCCAGGATATCATCACCGGTGAAGAATACGGCATTACCGTTATGTACCGCACGGATGCTGACGGCAGCGCAGAAACGTCAATGGCAAACAACAAAATCGCCATCGACGCCTTCACGGGCGTATGGGCTTCCGAAAAAGGCGGGTTCACGATAGCAGACGGCAAACTCATCCTCGGAGAAGACGTTTACGATATCTCGGTGAATGAAAATGGACTGCTGGTCGTGGATTCCGGCGACTCATCCACGGGATATTGGGCCGATTTTTACGTCTCGGTGCGGTATGATGACGAGAACGGGACCGACGTGATTACCGATATGTCCATGTATATCCACTACACCGGCGAGGGCGCAAATGATAAGCCGAACCTGCTTTCCGTTCTCGACGACTGGAAGACCGAATATCAGTGGGATGAATGGTATTACAGCGGAGATTTTTATCTGCAGCAATAAAGGCAGAAAACCATTGACAAAACCGCTTTACAGTGGTAGTATGCTGTGTACAGGCTTTGATGGCGTGTAAGTACCGGCGGGCATAAAACGTCCGAGAGAGCGGATGCCGAAGGCTGCAAGCGTCCGCACGTTTTAACGCAAGGGAATTTCAGCGCCGGAGCCCCGCGGCGAAATGCGTTTTGCGTTTTGCGCTCTGCGTTTTGCGGATCCGGAAACAGGATATTTCGCAGCACAGGCGCACCGGTACCGCGCGTGCCCACACGCGCGTCGGACCCGTTTTTTAAAGCGCAGCACGACGATAAGCGCGGCGTTTCCCTGCGTTAAGGGGAGAGAGCGCGTATCACGAAATAAAGCGTGATGCGAACACGGGTGGTACCGCGGAATCTTCCGTCCCATGTTGCATGGGGCGGAGTATTTTTTGGTTTTGCATTCCCCGAAAGCATTGATTCGCTTTTACAGGACCTGATCTTTCTTTTCATCCCGGTCCGGGGTCTTTCCGGATTCCGAAAAACGAACTACATAAAAAGGGCTTACTTATGAAACGTCTGAAAACACTCATTGTGATCCTTGCAGTCTTTCTGTCATGCTTAGTTGTCGCCGAAGCAGCCGAGCGTTATTCGCTCGGCGACGTGAACGGCGATTCCCGCGTATTGGCAGATGATGCCCGGCTTGCGCTCAGGGCTTCCGCGATGCTGGAAAATCTTACCGCCGCTCAGAAAACGGCGGCTGACGTGGACAGCAACGGGCAGGTGCTGGCTGATGACGCACGAAAAATACTGAGAGTCAGCGCTTCTCTGGATCAGTTTGAATCAAAAAAGCTGACGGCGAATGAGGTTTATGAGCTGGCAAAGAAATATACCGTAGAAGTCCGGGCTTATATCAACGATTCACAAACGGCTCTCGGCTCCGGATTCTTTATTTCATACGACGGCAAAATAGTGACCAATTATCACGTAATAGACGGCGCATACATGATCTACGTCCGGGATTATTCGGATAAACTGTATCCCGTCACAAAAATACTGGCGTATGATGAAAACAAAGACATAGCAATATTAAAAATCGACGCCTCGACTTTTCCGGCAAATTTAAACACCGTAAAGCCGAAAACCGGCGATACCGTGTATACCTTAGGCAGCTCGGAGGCGTTATCGGATACATTTTCCAACGGCATTGTATCAAACCCGGCAAGAGTAGACAAAGATTATAATCCGGACATGACTTATATCCAGATCACGGCTCCGATAAGTCACGGAAACAGCGGAGGCCCCCTGATCAATGATAAAGGCGAAGTGATAGGTATCAACACGTGGGGGTATACCGACGGTCAGAACCTGAATTTTGCGATACCTGCAGGTTATATCAATACGCTTGATATGAGCAGGCCGATGTCGGTCAGTGATTTTGCGGCAGCAGGCATACCTTCGGGAACGCTGCAGGCATCAAGACGCGAGATATATATATGCAAGGGCGGCACCTGTCTGCTTGCTTTGACCGCCAATATTTCCGGCGGCACTGTCGTCTGTGAGTGGGACGGTTCAAAACTTGACATAATATCACAGGAAAGGAACGGTTTTCTGCTCTATTGGATCGACGCTCTGGTCAACAATGCGAAAACTTCGATCCGGTTTTACGTTGAGAACAATCCGTCGATCAGCCTGAACGTTCCGGTAACCGTTTCCGATTCGGACGGCTGGGCAGACTACGGCGGTTTTGCCGGGATCCCGGATTTCGGAGCGCTTGTGGGAGTATCGCCTTATAATATAGACGTCAACGACTCCTTTACCCAGGTAACGTTTTCTTATTCCGCCGCAGACGTGGCAGCCGCCGGTTATCGCTGGGGCGATATCTGGGATACGTACTGGAAGTATATAGCCGCATTCGGCTTTGAGTTTAAAGGATATACAAAAAAGGACTCGACAGCCATGATAGAGCAGTATATCAATAATGAAACCGGCACCGTAATGTACTTCGCAAGGTATTTCAAAGATTCCGGGGATTTATATCTGATTGAAGTACACGCCGATATGTAATCAATCTGTTTTATATAAGCAAAATCATCTTTTTGTCAACTGACAGACAGAATAAGCAAGGAGGTCAAATAATATGGACGACAAGACCCTGCAGACACGGCAGGAATTCCGTGAGCGGCTCGCAAAGGCGCGGTCCGCCGAGGAGCTGGAGAACATCCGGATCGAATACCTGGGCAAGAAAGGCGCAGTCCAGTCCCTTATGGGCATGCTGAAGAACGTCCAGGCAGAGCAGAAAAAGGCGTTCGGCGCAAGGGTGAACGAGCTGAAGAAAGACATCGAAGACAATCTCGCCGAAGCAAGAGTGCGTATCGCCAGGGCGCAGGAGGAATTTGAGATAAATTCCGCCGAGGATTACGACGTCACTCTGCCCATGAAGCTGGAGACCGGTTCGTATCATCCGATCACCGTCATCCAGCGCGAGGTGGAAGAGATCTTCCGAACCATGGGTTTCGTTGTGGAGGACTATTCCGAGATCGTGGACGACTACCACTGCTTCGAGGCGCTGAACATACCCAAGCACCACCCCGCCCGCGACATGCAGGACACCTACTGGCTGGAGAACGGGCAGCTTCTGAAGACCCACACATCCGCCGCGCAGAACTACCTTATGCGCAAGTACGGCGCGCCGCTCAGGGCGATATTCCCGGGGCGCTGCTTCCGCAACGAATCCACCGACGCCTCTCACGAGAACACGTTCTTCCAGATGGAAGGCGTCATGATAGACAGGGACATCTCCATATCGAACCTTATCTACTTTATGAAAACCATGCTTTCCGAGGTGTTCCAGAAGGATATCACCGTCCGCCTTCGTCCCGGATTCTTCCCCTTCGTTGAGCCCGGCTTCGAGCTGGACATCAAATGCATGATCTGCGGCGGCACGGGCTGCCCGTCCTGCAAAAACAGCGGCTGGCTGGAGCTCTGCCCCTGCGGCATGATCCACCCGAACGTTCTTAAAGCCGGCGGCATCGACCCGGAAGAATACACGGGATTCGCATTCGGCCTGGGTCTTACCCGCCTTGCCATGATGAAATACGACGTCAGCGATATCAGGGTGTTCAATTCCGGCAATCTGAAAGCGCTCAGTCAGTTTTAGGAGGGACGACACATGTACGTATCAATGAACTGGATAAGGGACTTTGTCGATCTGGACGGTCTCGATTTGGATAAACTCATCCGCCGCTTCACCCTTTCCACCGCCGAGGTGGAGGATATCTATCACAAGGGCGAAGATATAAAGAACGTAGTCGCGGGAAAAATAATCTCCGTTGAAAACCACCCCGACTCCAAAAAACTGCACCTTCTGAAGGTCGACACGGGCAGCGGGGTCGTTGACATCGTCTGCGGCGCGCCGAACGTGCGCGAAGGGATGATCGTTCCCACCGCTCTTGCGGGCGGAAGGATCCCCGCGGGCGAGATAAAGATCGCGAAAGTCGCGGGATATGAGTCCTGCGGGATGTGCTGCGCCGAGGATGAACTGGGCATCGGCGACGATCACTCCGGACTTATGGAGCTGCCCGCCGATACCGTTCCCGGCACAGACATCCTGGACCTGCTGCCGATACGCGATACCGTGTTCGAGGTGGACAACAAGTCCCTGACCAACCGCCCCGACCTGTGGGGCCATTACGGCATCGCCCGCGAATTCGCCTGCATAACCGGCAGGGACCTTAAGCCTCTTGAGACCGACGAAACCGACTACACCGAAGGCGAGGCGGTGCCCGTTGAGATCAGATCGGATCTTGTTTACAGGTATTCCGCTTTAAGGATAAACAATATCCGGAAAAACGTCAGCCCCGCCGCTATGCGCATAAGACTGTACTACTGCGGCATGCGCGGCATAAATCTGCTCGCTGACCTGACGAACTATCTTATGCTTGAGATGGGGCAGCCTATGCACGCCTTCGACGGCAAGAAGATCCAGGCGATAGGCGTAGGCACTCCCGCCGGCAAAGAGACCTTCAGGACCCTGGATGATCAGGAGCGCGAGGTGGACGGGAGCACGCTGCTCATCTACAACAACGACACCCCGGTCGCCATTGCCGGCGTCATGGGCGGTCTTGATTCCGAGATCGTCGGCGATACCGATTCCGTAGTGCTGGAGAGCGCGAATTTCAGCGGCGTGAGCGTGCGCAAAACAAGCTCCCGTCTGGGACTCCGTACCGATGCATCCATGCGGTACGAGAAGATCCTCGATCCGGAGATGACGGTCACAGCGATACGCCGTTTCGTAAAACTGCTGAAAGATATAGACTCCGGCGCCGTCGTCGCGTCTCCGATCTCCGACGCTTATCCCGTCAGATACCCGCATATCGACATCAGTTTCGACAAAGCATACGTCGACCGCTACACAGGGATCGACATATCAGACGAAACGATCATCGACACCCTTACCCGTCTGGGCTTTGAAGTTAAATTCGACGGCGCGAACTTCACCGTGGGAGTACCGTCCTGGAGAGCCACAAAGGACGTGACCATAAAGGCGGATATCATAGAGGAGATCACCCGTATCTACGGCTATGACAATTTCCTGATCACCACCACAAAATCTCCCCTCAAACCCGTCAGGCAGGAGCCGGTCAAGAGCGAGGACGCGAAGATCAAGGACCTGCTGGTCAAAAAGTTCAATCTGCACGAGGTGCAGTCCTATATCTGGTGCGACGGCAAGAAGTTCAAGAAACTGGGCATAGAAGTCGAACCGAACTGCCGTATACTCAACATCCCGACCCCGGAGAACGGCACGATCCGCAATTCCATGATCCCGACCCTTCTGACCGTGGCGCAGGAGAACAAGTCCTTCGCGCCGGATTACGGCATTTTCGAATGCGGCAGAGTGGTCAGGGGCTTCAAAACGACCGACCGCGGAGTTGAGGACACGCCCGACGTGCTGGCGTCTGATTCCTCATACAAAATGGACCCGACTCTCGGCGACTGCAACGAGCGCAGGACCCTGGGTATAGTTATGTTCGCGAAAACCGGAGGCGAGAAGGAGACGTTCTATAACGCTCTTAATATGGTCAAATACCTGTTCGCCGATATCAAGCACGGTCAGCCGGATGTGATCAAATGCGACCCTTCGCACGCGTGGCAGCACCCGAAGAACACTGCGTCGATCTCTTTCGACGGCGTGAAAATCGGCGAGATATACACACTGCGACCGTCCGTACGGCAGAAGCTGGATAAAAACGCTGCCGTGGTCTGCATTGAGATCGACCTTGACGACTTCTATTCTCTTGCCGTGCGCGACGTGGAGTTCCATGAGCCCTCCCGCTTCCCCGGCGTTGATTACGACCTGTCCCTTGTCATAAACGAGAGCCAGCGCTACGGCGATATCAAAACCGCCTGGGAGTCGCTGTCTATACCCGAGCTTACCGGCGCGCAGGTGATCGACGTCTTCGACCTCGGTCAGATGAGAAGCCTTACGGTCCGTCTTTCCTTCTCCGCCCCTGACAGAACGCTGAAAATGGAAGAGATACAGGGCGACGTCGACAGGATACTTGCGAACCTCGCCAAACAGGGAATAGTGCTGAAAAGCTGAGAAAACAACAATATAGAACAGGCTCCTGTCCGGCCGGACAGGAGCCTGATTTTTGATCAAATGAACTCAGAATTTGAACAGGTTCTTAAGGCTTGCAAACAGGTTCTCGAAGAAAGCTTTGATCTTCTCGATGAAGCTCTTGGCTTCCTGCTTGCCGACTTCAACGGTAGCATCGACAACATCCTTCGCGGTGACTTCCTTGCCCTCGGGCAGAACGAAATCATCGTTAAGAGCGCCGGAGACCTCAAGACCGTTTACGATGCCGGCATAAGCCTTGTCGGCGATGGAGATCTTGTCGCCTTTGCCGATCTGAAGCTCGGTGATGCTGTAATCATTGACAGCGCCGTCCTCTACGACATACTCAAGGTAGGTTACGTAACCGTCATCGGTGCCAATAACGTTGACCTTGGAGATGGCATCGGAAAGGAACATGACCTTGACGTAATCCTTGCAGTAAGCATTGTATCTGACTATAGCTGCGCCGTATGCGTTGGCCTTTACGGATTCAACACCATCCACAGCGTTGATAACAGCGTCAGTGCCTGCATAACCGACAACGTTGACCGGGCAGTAAACCTTTGCGATCTTGCCGAAAACAGTGCCCTTGGCATAAGCGTCGTCAAAGAAAACCTTGTGCATGAGGTCAAGCTCCGCCAGATCTGCGACGTACTGGGAAACAGCGACAACACCGAGTTCCTTCTTGATCCTGCCGATAACGCCCTCAGCCTCGGCCTCGAGGAGGTTGTACATGGACTGCTCGCCGAAGTTCCTGGTGGAAAGCAGAGCGTTCACAGCGAAGATAGCCTTATCGGAGTCTGCGCCGGCAAGAGCCTCGGTGGTGAAACCGTCAACGGAATTCTCCGCATAGAAGGTAGCGATGAGGTTGTCATAAAGAGCATAGAGATCGGAAGCGTTCCAAAGGACGTCTGCGACCTTCACGCCGATGCCGTAGATCTTCTTTGCGGCAGCGGTGTAAACGTTGGTGTCGGCAACAGCGTTGATGATAAGACCGGTGACCTCGTCGGCCTGGCTCTGAAGAGCGGCGTCGGCAAGAGCGGCAAGCTGCTCGTTGATAGCCGTGGTGGCCTCATACTTAAGCTCGGCAGCTGCGGTTTTGAGGGGAGCATAATCAAGAGTTTCGTCCGCAATGATGTAATCAAGCAGCTCGATGTAAAAGGCGTTCGCCATCTGGACGGAGAGGATCTCCGCATAAGCCTTGACGACGGCGGCCTTCATCTCCTGAACAGTGTCAAGAACGGTGATGGCGGTGCCGATAGCGCTGCCGATGCTGCCCCATGTATCGGAGTTGATGATATTGCCGAGATCCTCGTTGTTGAAGATCTGATTGGCTTTCTCGATGACTTCCATAGCGGTAGAAGCGCCGTCAAGAGCCTTCTCGATGTCGGCAAGATAATCATGACCGAGGTCGACCTCATAAGCCTCGATAAGGGAGAGGAGGATGGCCTTGCAGGTGTCTGCGTTAGCCTCTTTGGTAACATAGTTGAGCCATGCATTCTCTGCGAAGCCGAACGCTGTAAGAGCGTTCATCTTGTTCCTGATGGACTCGTTGTTGTCAATAACGTATTTGTAGTGAGAATAGGTAAGCTCGTCAAGAAGCTTTGTGAGCAGGATGGCGTCGTTGGACTTCCACTCCGCAACCTTGGCGTCGGCCTCGGTGGGTTCCTCGGCGAACGCGAACGGCATAACGGACAGAAGCATGATTGCTGCGAGTACGATTGCTAATACTTTCTTCATACGGCTGATTGCCCCTTTCGAATAATGGGAGCGCAGAAGCTCCGTGGTTTGATATGACCGGTTTTTGAATTATCGCGGTTTATTGTCATTGGGGACTGTACGTACCGCGACAGACGATAATCCTCAAGAACCTTTCATATTTTAAACCATCTTATTAAAAAAATCAACAGGAATTTTTCGACATTTTGCGATTATTCACGCCAAATTGTAAAATTCACATTTTGTTAATATTTAATTAAAACTTTTGTAGCATGAGGAGCTATTTTCAGTGTTTCCGAGGGGGATTCATCGGTTCTGCCCTCCCCTATTATATACTCTTTATAGCGATTGTCACCAAAATATTTTTTCAAATTTGACGATATTTCTATATTTACCGATTGCCCGATGTCGCTTAAATTGAACAGAAACAGGCATGTTTTTCCTCCGGTAGTATGCGCCAGCCACGCTCTGACCGCCTCGCCCGGAGTCAGAGGAAAACGCTCCGTTCCGGACCGGTCAAGATCAAGCAGCAGGGGGTCGGTTATAACGGCAAGTTCCGACCCGTTCAAAGACGGCAGATCTCCGCCCAGGATCAGCGGTGAACGGAAAACGCACCACAACGCCAGCATGGTTTTCAGTTCGTCGGGAGTAAAGCGGGAACGGTGTATCTCCGCCGGATTGTTCACGCAGAGCATACCGACAGGCAGCATATCACAGTCGGGCCAGCCGCGGCTTGTCCAGGGGAACCACTTCTCCGTGACGTCGAACATGGCGCGCAGCTTGCCCCAGTCGTCCCAGAAGTCGCCGGTCAGGCGCCACATATCGGCGCATAGAGACAGATGCGCCGCATCCCGGAGCCGCGCGGGACCGGGCGATACGCTCAGAACGATCTGCCTGCCGCATCTGTCTGTGGCGCTGCGCAGCATCTCAAGTTCATATCTGCCGGAATAGGGGTCATGAACGTTTCCCTCCGTTACGCAGATATCGTCACATTTGATAAAGTCCACTCCCCAGGAGGCGTACAGACTGAGGAGCGAGTCATAATACGCCTGCCCCTGTTCGTTGTTCTTCACGCCGTACATCTCGGAATTCCACGGGCAGACTGCGTTCCAGTCTGCGATATCCGCCGCGGGGATCCCCGTTATTGTTTTCGCTCCGGAGTACACCGCCTGACGGGGTATGCCCCTCATCATATGGATACCGAATTTCAGCCCCATAGCGTGGACTTTTTCCGCTATCGGAGCAAAGCCCCTGCCGCCTGCCGACGACGGGAATCTCTCCGGCGCCGGGATAAGACGGCTGTATCCGTCCATATAAAGCGGCTTGAAGTGGTGATAAGCGGTGGAATCCGCCGTCGGTTCCGACCACTCTATATCTATTACAGCGTATTCATAGCCGGATTTCAGAAGATGCTCCGCCATATATCCGGCGTTTTTAAGAAACTGTTCTTCGTTTATTCCCGCGCCGTAACAGTCCCAGCTGTTCCAGCCCATGGGAGGGGAGGATATAGTTTTCATAGTATTCTATTTTTACAAGATCATAATTAATGTGCAATTAGCAATGTGCAATGTGCAATTACACGACAATCAACAGGTATTTTTTTCTTAGCTGTGCTTTGTGATAACAGAAGGGCATATTATTATGTTCAATCTGCTGTTACAAGACTCTAACCGTTCTTTTTTTCTTTACTGTGCTTTGTAATGGAAGAAAGAGTTTTAACTATTTCCATGCAATCACTGTATATGCTTTCAAAAGATGCCGCGTCGATAAATCCGCTTTCATGAAGAACTTCCAACCAATATTTTGTTTCATTGGCTTCCTTATATGCGATATACATTTTTGCGAAGAAATCCGGTTTGCTTTGAGCATTGACGCCCTCAATAACGTTAGCTCCGATACTTGTTCCGCTTTTGAGTATCTGTTTTGATATATGGTACTCTTTCCTGTTGTCGCATAAATATCGGTGCAGCTTTGTTATACGAAGTGAGAAAGCCTTGCTTTTATCAAGTATAATATTTGAGTTCATTTTAACTTTCGCTCATTAACACGCAATATGGGCGGCGAACATTGTTTTGTCTCCGCAATTTCCGGCGCGATTGCACATTGCACATTGCACATTGCACATTTAAATCTTCTTTCCCCGCAAAAACTCCCTCACGTCCCCCACTGTCCTTTCGCTCTCGTCATACACAAAGATATGACCCGAGCCGGGATAGGTGATGAATTTCGCAAGAGGGTTTATCCTTCGCATAAGTTCCGACTGATAGTAGGGCATGGTTCTGTCTTCGGTGCCCCAGATCACCAGCGTGGGGATATTCCGCGAGGCTGTAATTCTGTAATACTCCGTTACCTTATCCGTGTTAAGGATCGTATTTTTAAGGCTCAGGAAGGTGCAGTGCAGCATTCCGCGGAATCGCAGAGCATCGGCAAAGCGCGTCATCATCTCATCGCGGCGTTCCGGCGAATAAATCAGCTCGGAGGAACAGCCCTTCGTCAGGATCTTCGCGCCGATCTTTTCAAACAGGGCCGGACCCAGCGCGGGCAGGGAACAGATCTTCATATAAGCCGGAGACCTGAAACTGTTCATTCCCGCAGGTGCCAGAAGAACAAGCCGTTTTACTCTGCCGGGATACATTGCGCAGAAAGCGTTGACTATCGACCCGCCCATGGACGTGCCGACAAGATCGAATTGCTCACCCGGCAGGAGCGATTCGGTAAGTTCCTTCAGCTGAAGCGCGAAAAACTCCGGCGAGTAATCCGCGCTGACCCGCTCGGAATACCCCCTGCCGTAAAGGTCGTAGCGCAGCACACGGAAGCCGGCTTTCACAAGTCCGTCGAAAAGCCCGTCATATATAAAATACGGAGTAGCGTAGCCGTGGACCAGCACGATCGGCTCACCGTCGCCCTCAAGCTCATAATGAGTGTTGCCGGAGGGCAATTCGATAAACGAACCGGAAAGACCGGAGCGGGTACCGTCGCTCAAGTCAAGGGTACCCGCATTTTTCAGAAGTTCGTCAAGCTGTTTGTCTGTCATAACGATCAATTGAACATCCCTTTTACGGAATCGCCCAGTTCATCAAACCAGTCGCCGATCTTATCAATAAGATCCTTCAGAACCGGCATGAAAAGCATGAAAGGATTGCCTGCGTAAAGCTCGTCGTAGGTATATGTGAAAGTCTTATACGTCCCGTCCGAAGAAATGTCGATGACTCTGGCTCCGCGGGTCTCGCGGTTGCCGTAGGAATGGAAGCCGCAGGTCGCGGTGTTTATAAGATCGATGCCCTTATAAGGGACCACAAAACTGTTGGTGTGGTCATGGCCGAAATCCATGGCGATAACGTCGCCCTGAGCGACCATTGCGTCGAACTGACCGGCGTTATAGGTGCCCGGACAGGGATGCTCGCCCAGGATCGATCCCTCGGCAGCCGTATCTGGAAGTACGTAATATTTTCCGCCGTATTCGATCGCGCCCTCAGTGCCCTGATCGACTTCATCAAGAGCGTCGAAGATCTCGTTGACGATGATGTGCTGGAAGACGATCGAGGGAACAGGCTCTCCGCCGTTTGCCTTTTTAAGCTCGTTGGATTTGTCTATGTACCACTGTATCTGATCCTCATGCACATAATCGTAGCCGCCGCGTTCCTCATCGTAGGTGTTGGAATCGAACATCCAGAGGTTGAAACACACTTCATCCGAATCTGCCGACTTATAGATGGGCACGTTGTAGGTGCCGCAGCCGTAGATATCCGGACCCTCGTCGTAGGATATGCTGACGGAGAACGAATTGATGACCTCCATCAACTTTTCTTTTTCCGGAGCCTTGTTCTGATCGTCATGATTGCCGAACACGACCGCGACAGGAACTCCAAGCGCCTGAAATACGCCCATAACCTCTGAATAAGCGGCGATAGACATGAGATCCGTGGGCTGCCCGGAGATATTGTCACCTGTCAGAACAATAAGATCAGGCTTATAGGTTTTTACGGATCTGCGCATAAACGCCGCGCTGGCGAAAGACAGAAAACAGTCATCCTGGATGTCTGCAAAGATCAGTACCCTGAAATTGCCCTTGTCATCAAACGTAAGATGAGCTTTTTCGGCAGGGGTCTGTCCGCCGTCGGCAAAGGCAATCGCCGAAACGGAGAAAACAAGCAGAATGCTTAAGATAATTGAAATGAGTTTTTTCATAATTACCACCCTTTGATTTAATGTGCAATCTGCAATGTGCAATTATTGACACACTTATACTAACATTGATAAGCATAAAATGCAAGCGGAATATAACATTAAAGTGATATATCGCTTGCGCGATGCGATATGTTGACATTCTGCAACGTGATATATCCGATTTCGCCTGATGTGATATGTGCCTCCGGCACGTTGTTTATCGGGCTGAAGAATCAGCCCCGATAAAAAGAGTTAACGGGTTCGACTTACGCCGAACCCGGAAACTCACGCATTAAATGCTTAATTCTGAAGAATCAGAGATCAGAACTCCCTCTTCTTTGTGGCGATGAAGCCAACAGCGCCGATTGCCATGATGCCGGCGATTACAGCAACAGCAACGTCACCGGTCTGAGCAACCTTGGCGATCTTGCCGGATTTGCCAGCCTTGGCAGCCTTGGCGGCTTTCTGAGCGGCAGCGGCCTTCTTCTCAACGTCACCCTTAATGAAGTCGCCCTCGTGTACGATGATCTCATCATCTTTAACTACGGGGATCTCTTCCTTACTTGTATCCTCAGAGGGCTGAGGAACGTCAGTCTTGGACTCAGCTTCGGAGGGGGCCTCAGTCGGAGCTTCGGTCGGCTTCTCGGTCGGCTTCTCGGTCGGAGCCTCGCTCGGAGCCTCGGTCGGAGCCTCGGTGGGCTTCTCAGTCGGAGTCTCGGCGCCGGCTACGTTAACAGCAGCAGCAGAAGCGGAGCAGTCACCGTTGCCGGAGAAAGAAACTACGCTGACGCTGAAATCAGCCTTACCGGCAGCCTTCGCAGTGAAGGTGAAGGTGGCAAGAGTAGCGCTGTCGAACTCATCGGTGATCGCGCCCTGAGCCGCGAAAGCGATGGTGACAACACCGCCGGCGCCTTCTACCTCAGCAGCGGTCTTCGGAACAGCGATAAGAACAGCAGCATCGGTATCGTCATAGATCGTATCGGCACGGGCAGGACCGGAACCGGAAACGAACTCAAGGACGTCGTGATTGTAGGAGATCTCGTAGTTTGCGGACTTCGCACCTGCAAGAGCGGAAGCGGAAACAGTAACGGTAACTGTATCACCGACTTTGTAATCGCCGCCGGATACGCTTACGTTAGTTGCCATAGCGGAAAACGCGAAAACAGAAACGATCGCGAGTGCCATGAGGCAAACAAGCATTTTCTTTGTAAGTTTCATGTTTAAAGAACCTTCCTTTTGAAATTCTGTTTTATATTGAGAGCCTTGAGACTCTTAATATCAAGTTGAACGTAAGGATTATATCCTATAATTCCGAATAAGTCAAGCCTTTTCTCAAAAAAGTTTAAAATTATCTTAAAAATACCGCGAACGGTGCAGGCGCACGGACTTATTACAGGGCACATTATAGTATATAGTTACAGTTTTGTCAATACTTTTTTATTGACAGAATCGGCCCGGGAACCGAGTTTTACGATATATGCCCATGTTTTACAGTTTTTTTCTTGATTTTATCCACATATAGTGTTAAATTTATTTCAAGGTTTTCGGGTTTCCGTTCTCCGGACCGACAATATATACACTGATAAAGGAGCAGATCAATGATGATGATAATAAAACTTTTGCCTTCACTCTCGAAAGTATTTCCCGACGATGCGGACCTTGGGAATGATATCGGCGGCATTTCATGTTTCACAAACGAACCCGCCGGCTTTACGCTCGCAGTCCGGACAGGCAGACCCGGCACAGTCTCTGTTTACTCCGACTGCGATAACCTCGATATATACCGCATCGGTTCCGTTTACGCAGGGAAAACAGCAAATGAAGATCACGACGACTGGTTCGAGAACGAAGCAGTATCCGGTATGTATCCGGATATATTATATAAGGATAATACCGCCGAGACTGACGGTTCCGGCTGGTTATCTTTTTATATGGAATTCAATCCCCGCAGAAACGCCGAACCGGGCAAACGATATATAGGCCTTCGTGTTTACATCGGAGGCGAACGCATCAGCCGCCGCGTCCCTGTAACCGTCTTTCCCGCAGCGCTGCCCGCACAGAAGCTTGTCTACACGAACTGGTTCCATTCCGACTGCCTTTCAAGCTATTACAAAACTCCCGTATTCTCGGACAGATATTTCGATATCTGCGCCGATTTTATGCGCGTTTCCGCCGCGCACGGATCAAACATGATACTCACTCCCCTTTTCACCCCTCCGCTGGATACGGAGATCGGAGCTGAACGTCCGACGGTACAGCTTGTGGGCGTGACAAAATCCGGTGACAATTACGGGTTTGACTTCAGCAGGCTCGATAAGTGGATCGCGATGGCGAAAGACTGCGGGATGAAATACTTTGAGATGTCCCACTTGTTCACCCAGTGGGGAGCGCGCTGTGCGCCGAAGATCATGGCGATCGAGGACGGCGTGGAACGCCGCATCTTCGGCTGGGAGACGGACGCCTCGGGAACGGAATATACGGACTTTCTGCGACAGTTCTCCGCGCCGATCAAACATTATATCGAGTCAAACGGACTTCACGACAAGATCGCCTTCCATACCTCGGACGAGCCCGGAGACGATGATTTCGGTTCCTACGCGAAAGCCTCCGCTCTGGTTTCGGAGCTGTTCGGTGAATACAAACGGATAGACGCTCTCTCGGATTTTGAATATTATAAACGCGGGCTTATCGACACCCCGGTGCCCTTCATCGGCTCCGCACCCGCATTCGCCGGAAACGTGCCCGAACTGTGGCTTTACTACTGCGGTTCTCCCTGCAGGGAATATATGCCGAACCGACTGCTGGCGATGCCGCTCACACGCGCCCGCGCCATCGGCATTATACTGTATAAGTATAACGCGAAAGGCTTTTTGCACTGGGGCTATAATTTCTACTATACCCAGGGGTCAAAACGCGAGGTCGATCCTTTCCGCGAAACGGACGCGGGCGGTCACTTCCCCGCAGGAGATTCTTTCGTGGTCTATCCCGGGCAGGACGGCAAAGCGATGCCCTCGCTGCGGCTGAAAGCGTTTTACGAGGGCATAAGGGATTATGAGGCGCTGAAATCGCTGGAAGACAGAATGCCGAGGGAGGAAATAATCAGGATGCTTGAAGACTCTTTCGGCGGAGTGATAACGGAAAGGAATTATCCCAGGGAAGCCGGATGGTATCTTCAGACGGCGGAAAAGGTCAGAGGTTTATTTTTGTAAATTCCTTCTGCAGCTTTGCGGAGTAACGCAGGATCTGCCTGGCGTCATCGGCAAGTACGACCCCGTCCCCGTTCACGTCAGCGACGGTCGCCTGCGCTTCACTGAGTTTTTCCAGGTTTGCCGAAGCCCTGAGAGCAAGCCGGGCATCCGACGCATCTATGACGCCGTCAAGATTTGTATCGCCGGCAAGATAGTATTCCCCGGGTCCGACGACAACGTTTACTTCAGCCTCCGGGAACGTGACACCTTCTGCCGTCAGTTCATAAGCTCCGGCGGCGGCGTACAGACCGGAGGGGATGATCCCGCAGAACTCCCTGCCTTCTTCAAGCGGGATATCCGAAAAACCGATCGTTCTTAACACCGTTTCGGCGCTTCCGAATTCGGATACGGAATAATCCATAGAGCCGGCGTCCCTGGCGGAAACCGTCAGATAAAATTCGGCGCCGGACGGCGCAGCGAAATACTTTTCGCTGCCGCAGACCGCGGCGCTGAGCGCATCCGAGACATACACGATCTTGTCATTTTCCGTTTTGAGAAGGATAACGCCGTCAGCGTCCCTGACCGTGATATCCACGGGGCACTTTATGCTTATGACCTTGACCTCGGTGACGATCCGCCCGGTCGCGATGCTTCCGGGATCACAGCTGAGCCCCTTCAGTTTTTCCTGCAGAGCCATCATGGATTTGATAGCCCCGTCATAATCTCTGTTCATTCCGAAGTGTTTCGTACAGTACCGGATTATGAATGAATCCCTTTCGGCTTCAAGGGCGGCTATCGTGTTTTCCGTTATACTGATCTGACACGCCCTGTGTATCGACAATATCGCTCTGAACATGCCCGCGTCAGCCGCATCCGCATTTTCATCATACAGGTCTGATTCGAACGCATCAAGCGCGCTTATCACGTATTCGGACAGCTCTGACGCGGAGATTATTTTGCTGACGGCAAAATTCTTATCCTTTGTGTTGCAGAGGATGTCGCTGAGAAGTCCTCCGCAGGTGTATCCGAGGAAAAGTCCGGATCCTATGCTGATCCCCAGAGCAGTGGCCTCTGTGAGTATAACGTCCGACACGAGTTTCCACATGAATTCGCCTATGCTTACGCCGGATACGAGTTTTACTCCGTCGGCGATGAATTTTACCTCCGCTTTGATAAACTCCTCAAACAAACCGCCGTCCTTATCAAAGCCTCCCATATCGTAATTCACGTAATCCATAAAGGCTTCGTTCAGCTTCGCGTGAGGATAGCATTTTAACGCAAGAACGGCTACAGCCGCCCTGAACGTATCCGCCGCTTTCGTATAAGCGTCATACAATGCCAGTCGTTTGGCGTAATCGTTTATCGTTTTATACATATCCCACGCGGATCCGATAACGTCAAGCAAAATACCGCCTTTTTCAAACGCTGCAAAGACTTTGTTTGTGGCAGCCTGGTCCGCGTTCTTCAGCAGCCCGGTGACAGTATCCCGAAATCTGTCTTTTACCTTGTCCGGCTCTGTGACGTATTTGCTCTTCTTTATCAGCTTTACCAGCTGCAGCTGATCAATATTTCCGATTCCTTTTAAATCAGCCGCATTCTTTATCCCGCTCGCCAGATCTGAGATCTTCTGTGTGAAGCTTTTAACTATTTCCGCTTTGTCAACAAGCCCCGCGAGCAACGACGAGCCCGTCGATTTCTCGTTTTCCGAGTCGGCATAGAGCGCTTTTGACAACACGTCGGCAACTACTATGTCGTAATAATTCGTGATATCGTGATTAAGGAATTTGTCCCATTTGTATTCCTTGCTGTCCCTGAGCTCGTACATCTCACGGGACATGATATTCTGTTTTGAAAGACGGTAATCCGAATCGGTCTGTGTGTATATCCTGTACGCTTCGATATCTCTCTGTTCGCCGCTGCGCACCTCAAGCGAGAGCTCTGTCTCAATGGGCGCGTCAAGATCATCACCGGTCAGGGTCAGCTTCACTTTCGACGCGCCTGCTCCGCCGTACAACTCCAGGAGACAGTCCACGCTTTCGCCTGCCAGAAGCGGTTCGGCGATATTGAAGATCAGGTTCTGTTTTTTCTCCGCATAGTCCGGAGAAAAGCTGAGATCGCCTTCCGTGACCTCGGCGGTCAGCGTTATTACCCCGATCTTTTTCATGTTATCTTTGTCGGCGTCGCTGAAGTCTGCCATATCCGGAATGACGTTCGTCATCTGCACGTATATCTCATACGAATCCGAAATAGCCCCCGTGCCGCCTATATATCCTTCGCCGAACGAGTATTCCACGCTTTCGTAACTCGTTTTGAGCATAAGCTCGGCAACTACGTCTACCGTGATCTTTTCTCTGATAATGTCTCCGACGGATAATTTGAGATCGACGGGCCTGCCCGATTCGGTTTTTTTATGCGCGTTTACTGAACACTTGATAAAATACGTGTTTTCGGACAGCGAGTCGACACATGTAATATCCGTCACCTCAAGCGTTTCCGGATCGGAGCTTTCCACCGTGACGTCATCTTTGTCAAGTCCGGTATTTCCGTAAAACAGCTCAAAGAAAACGGTATCGTTTACAAGATCATTGCTTCTGTCGCCGTCCCCGTCGTCGGTATAGACCTTGTTTGTACCGACGTAGGTATATACATTCCCGCCCTGAATGAGTAAAAACTTCGGATCTTCAACGTATACCGTGACCGCCGCCGAAATATTATCGTCGACATAAGCTTTAAGCGTAGCCTTGCCCGCAGAGTGTGAGGACAAAAAGCATCCTGTCTCCCATTTGTCATCGGCTGTTTTTGTCACGCTGCCCGCGGTCACGGTCAGCACAGACGGATCGCTGCTCGACCACTTTACGTCATCGCCGGTAAACTCCCCGGAATGCAGAGTCGCAGTAAGCGCAGTCGGTTCCGTTGAACCCCTTTCGTATATTTTATTGCTGTCGGTCAGCATATAATAACCGTCAGCCCCGATTTCAAGCTCGCTGCCGTCAATGGGGATAAATCTGTTTCCGTATTTTTTCGCAAAAGCCTCTGCCGTGGAGTCTTTGTATCCGTATATTGTCACATCGTCTGTGATCCACTTATAGTATGGATCATCGAGTTCTGCAGTCCTGTCATAGATCCATACCGACTGCAACTGCGTAAAATAGTTACGAGCCGGTACAAAGGTAAAGGTACCGTCAAGCAATACTATACTTTTGATCTGATTCGTATCCCACAGGTCGGATCTTCCCGCGATATTATCGTACCAAAACGAACCTGACAGATAAAGCGTGTTATCTGTCTGATACCACATTCCGCCGTAGGGTGAATTTGCAGAATGCCAGCTGTTTCCATAAAGCCCGCATTTATAATTCCGACCGGCAGGTTCCGTACCGGCGAATGTAAAGCCTCTGTCGTCAATTGAAGAAACGGAAAAGCTATACCAAACGACATCATCATTATAAGAATAGTAATTCTCTTCTTTTTTCTCAATTGTTTCTCCTTTAATTGCCGATTTTCCGTTTACAGTCACTGTACAAAAGAAAGGACCCGTATCGGAAACGCCCGGCTCCACGAATGTGATCTGATGCGCGCTCTTATTTATCTTCACCTTGCATTTCGCCGAGTAGCTCACATAAGATATGTTAGCCAACTGAATGCTGTTGTAAGAGCGTCTTGGGGCATCGCTGTGATAGACATCCGGATCCGCGGTAACTATATAGTAATTATAATCCGCACCGCCTCTATGACCGAAATCACCTGTGTTATATATCAATTCAGGTATGCCGTTTCCATCGATGTCGCATAGAGTAAAATCATTGACCACTTCAGATCCGCTGTCATTTTTCGGCGTCGCATTCCGTATCAAAATCGTTTTGTATATTTGCCATACGGCATTGGGGAGTTCGTCCGCCGTTGTATATTCCGGTCTGTAATCCTCCTCCGCCCGGGCAACGGGCAGCATCGACCGGAGCTGTGTCAGCGAAACAGCCGGAACCGCAGCGATAAGAAGAACAATAGTCAGAAAAACTGAAATAACACGTTTTGCGCGAACAGCGATCATA
>JAILQN010000029.1 GCA_024699005.1 Clostridia bacterium | reverse complement strand
ACCGCCTCGCCGGCGCGCGTGCCGTATTTTTTGATACCCTCGGAATAATCCGAAGAGGAACACACGATACACGGCAGACCGGAATCGTTGATCGTCTTCACGTGATCCTTTGAAAGCAGGTCAAGGATCATAACGCCCCTGGCGCCGACATCCTCCAACGTTTCTTTCAGAAAATCCGTCGACATCAGCGGATGCACGATATTGGCGATAACGCCGATACGGTTCAGCGCGTAAAAGGCGATTATACCCTGCACGGTCGTAGTCATGAACAGGGTGTAAACGTCGCCGCGTTTAAGCCCGAGGTCCTTCTGAAAATAAGCGGAGAGGGCTTCTATATCCCGGAATATCTCGCTTTTACGGTATTTTACGCCGAAATGCTGCATCATATACACGTCGCTGTATATTCCGGTGCATCTTCTCAGGTATTCGTAGCAATTATCGTTTTCAACAGACGGAAGCATAAACAGACTCCTTTACATATAACAAACCAGAGCCTTGCAAAAACATGCAAAGCTCAGGATTCAATTAAGGCTGTCAACCCACGACCGCTTTGTACGCAAGATCGACCACCTTATCCGGCAGGAATTCCAGCGTCATCAGAAGCTTGCCGGTGCAGACCTTGTATTTAGTCTGGGGCATACGCGAGTTCATGGCGCGGATAACCTTTTTCGCGAGTTTCTTCGGGTCGTGATCAAGCCCAAGCTCCATGGTCATCATCGGCTTCATGGTGGTCAGGATCTTTTTATAATAATTCGTGGTCTCGATACATTTGTCGAAATCGCGGTATATCTTGTCTGTAAGCTGCGTTTTGAAGGAACCCGGCTGGATCTTGATAACCGGGACGTTCAGGTACATCAGCTCGCGGCGCAGGGAATCGTTGTACGCTTCCACCGCATATTTGGTCATTGTATATGGGCCGTTGAAGGGCTGCGGGGTCATCCAGCCGCTCTCGGACGAGCAGTTGATGATGCGCCCGTGACCGATGCGGACCATTTCGAAAAAGCGCTTGTTCACCCGAACCATGCCCATAACGTTCACGTTGAGCATCTTCTCGATCTCCTCCACGCAGTCGCCCTCCACCATGGAGGTGAAAACGTGGATGCCCGCAAAGTTAACTACGGCGTTCAGCGTATAAGTATGGCTTTTTACTGTATTGTATGCATTTTCGACGCTTTCTTCGCTTGTGACGTCCAGCTCCACGGGTATCACGTTCGGCAGACGGCCGAGCTCGTCAAGCTTCGCTTTATTCGTGCCGCCGGCGAAAACGGTCCAGTCGCCCAGAGCGGAGATCTCTTCCACGCAGCATCTGCCCAGATCGCCTGTCGCGCCGGTAAAGAGTACGTATTTCATTTATACCGCTCCTTCCAGCTTTTTGCGGTGCCAGAGCACGGTATCGCGGATTGTCTCCTCCACGGGACGCGGCGAGAAGCCGATCTCGCGCTTCGCCTTTTCGTTGGAGAAGTTGCAGTTCTCTTCCAGCTTGCTGAGCGAGAACGCGTTGAGCATGGGCGGCAGATGCGCAAGATCCATTATCCCGGAAACCAGCGGGACGAACGGCAGGACCAGAGCTTTTGAGACCTTCAGCTTCGGTTTTTTCCTGCCGAGGGTCCTCGCCATAAAGCCCATAAGCTGATCGACGGTGACTCTGTGCCCGCCCAGGATATAGCACTCCCCGGTCCTGCCCATGTCCACGGCGTTGCGCATGGCGACCGCCATATCGCGCGCGTCCACAAAGTTGTACTCCCCGAAATTCATGGAAACGGGGAAAAGCCCTTTGATGAAAAGATCCACCATGGCGCCGACGGAAGATCCCATATAATCGTCGGGGCCGATGACTCCGGTGGGCTGAACGCAGCAGACCTTCAGCTCGTCCTTCGCGTCCAGTACGATCTGCGTGGCGATGGCCTTGGTGATGGCGTAGGGACTTTCCAGACCCACCTCCGAATACTCGCTGCGCTCGCTTATCTGCCCCTCGCAGAATTTATCCGGATAGGTATCTATGGATGAGACGTAGATCAGGTTTTTCACGCCCTGTCTTTTGCAGCTCTCCACCACGTTTTTCGTGCCGCCGACGTTCACGTCCCACATCAGCTTTTCCTTCTTGCCGGAGATATCCACCACGCCGGCGATGTGATACACCGTTTCTGCGCCTTCAAAGCACCTGTCGACGTCTTCCTGACTGCAGACGTTGCCGTAAAACTTCTCGCACTCGATTCCTTCGAGACACGGGTGATCCTCCAGTAAAAACAGGCGGATATTCTCGCCGCGGGACACGAGGTATTTGACCAGCGCAAGGCCTACGTAGCCGGTCCCGCCCGTGATAACGCTGAATGATTTTTTCATATATATTTACTCCTTCCGTATTCGTACTTGACGAAATTCCATGTGGCGATTATAATAGAAACTGCGTTAAATATTCAACAAACAGTTCGATAAATTTCCGAGTGTTAATTAACAAAAAAGTTGTTCAGATGTCATTTATCGAACACTTTCCGATCCCGGCATCTGAAAAAATGACAATCGAAAAGAAAAGAGTTCGATAGTTACAAATCGGCAAAAGATACTTTACAGGAGGTTCAAAACAATGGCGAATAATGGGAAAACAGACCGCCGGGTGCTGTACACGAAGATGTTTCTGAAAGAAAGCCTGCTGGAGCTGATGAAGGAAAAGCCGATCGACAAGATCACTCCCACGGAGCTGTGCAGGAAGGCGAATATCAACAGGAACACGTTCTATTCGCATTACTACACGCCGCGGGACGTGCTGACGGAGATCGAAACCGATTTTTCCGCGCAGATCATCGAATCCTTAAGCAGTCAGTATACGGCGGAGAATATAGATATTTCCCAGACGCTGAAAGAGATCTGCAATATAATTTACATGCAGAAAGATTTTTGCAAGATCCTTCTCTCAGAAAACGGCGACGGAGCTTTTTTCGAAGCGATCATCTCCGCGGGAAAACCGGTCGTGCTTGCAGGCTGGAAAACCGAGGGCGTCGCGCTCGGCGAAGATGAAATGGAGATGTTTTTCGCTTATATCGTAAACGGCAGTATTGCTTATATAAGAAAATGGGCGGCAACGGATATGCGCGAGCCGCCGGAGAAGATCGCCGTTCTGCTTGAACGTATCGTGTACGGCGGGATCAACGGCATGAAAATAAAAGGCAGATAACGGCTCCTGCCCGGATACGGAAGACACATATTATAACCCCCGACCGTCATACCGGCCGGGGAATGTTTTTCGCAACTCAGAACAATATCTCCATCCCGTCAAACGCCGCTCCGTATTCGTAGGGATGAGGCGCGGCTGTTTGCGCGGACAGCGCCGCCGCCCAGCGGCTGTCGTTGATATGCGTATGCAGTACGCGTTTCACCCGCGCTTTGTCGAAAAACGGTATGCATTCGTCCGGCGAGAAATGCGCCGTTTCGCATACTATCAGATCGAGCTCCGTTTCAAAGGCTGTCTGCGGGAAATCC
>JAILQN010000025.1 GCA_024699005.1 Clostridia bacterium | reverse complement strand
TTCGGCAGCGGTGTCAAGGTCATTGACGACAACGTGTTCCGCAGCTGCAAGAAGCTTGAGGATATCAGCGTCAGCGGAGCCAACGCGTTTTTTACGGTCGACGAAAACGGCGTGCTGTTCAGTTCAGACATGAAGGCGCTCAGGCAATACCCCGCGGGGAGCGCGCTCACCGAATATACCATACCGGACGGAGTCGAAGAGATCGGGGTTTACGCCTTCGGCTACGCCGAAGACCTCAGAAGCGTCGCCGTGCCGGAGGGAGTCAGATCGTTCGGCGAATCGGCCTTTTACGGCTGCGCCGGCCTGACGGATATAAAGCTGCCGAAAAGCCTGACCGAGATCGGCGGCGACTCCTTCCGCGGCTGCGCGAAGCTCTCGGGCGCAGTGCTGCCGGATAAGCTTGAAAGCATCGGCTACTACGCGTTTTACGGCTGCGCGAGCCTTGAAAGCGTCGTCATCCCGGACGGGGTCGGCCGCCTGGGATATAGGGCGTTTTACGGCTGCGAAAACCTCGCTTTCGCGCATCTGCCCGCCGGGATAACGTATATCGACGGCGACGTCTTCGGCAAATGCCCCCTCCTCGCTTACGTCTGCTCCGACACCGCAGACTGTTACGCCGGGACTTACGCCGCGGAAAACGGCCTCCCCTACCGCGCTTGCGCGGGTCATCACCCCATCCTCGCCAAGCACGCCCCGGACTCGTTCGACGGAATAAACCTCGAATATGAAGCCGGAGCGTTCGACGGCCCCGTCCTGCTCTCGGCGACGCCCGTCGGTTGGGACGAGATCTTCATGACTCACCCCGAGTGTGAGGAAGCCCTCGCGCCCAACCCCCGCGAAAGCCTCTGCGGCGCGTTCATCATAAACGTGACCGACTCCTCTGGCGGGCCCGCCGGACTCAACGAAGGGCAAAAGGTCCGACTTTATATCCCCGTGCCGGATGGAGCGGACTATAAAAAAAGCCGCGTCTGCCGCGTCGCGGACGAGACAGGCTCGGTGATAAGATCCTACGTATACAAGCCGCGCCCGGGCTATTCGGACGCCCTGTTCACGGTGCCGGAGGACGGGAGCTACTTCATCATCGAGACGGACAGCTTCGGCCCCTTCATCATATTGACCGAAACGATAAAGACGACGATATCAATAAACGGCTTCACGCCGGAGCGAAAAGAAGGCTATAAGACCACCATGCGCTTCTCCGCCTGTGCGACCCTTCCCCCGGACGGCTCCGCCGTCCACTGGTTCATTGACGACGTCGACTGCGGCACGGGCGAAAGCTTCGTCGTCCGCATGGCAAAGGAGAGCTATACCGTTCAGGTCAAGCTCATCGATGAGAGCGACGGCGAGATCTTCGCGGAAAGCGAGATCGAGAGAGTGAACATACAGACGGGCTTCTGGGCGAAGGTGCTCGCCTTCCTTAGGATGATCTTCTGCCTGCTGCCAGATATAACGCAGTGATCGTAAAAACTCGCGCATCAAATGGCGCGTTGCAAAATAGAAATGGCAGCGCGCCTGTTTTTTTGTCTCCGTCGTTTTGCAAAGATACTCACATTTTGATGATAAAAGCGCCCGGATTGTGGAAAACCACCATGGTCCGGGCGCAATTCATCTGGCATCGAGGGACGTTCGATGCCGATTGTTCTTTTATTCGATTGTTTTTTGTTTTAAGCAGTGTTAAAAACGGACAAATGAGTTTGCAGTCGTCCGGCTTGCTGCTTTTTCCAGTACTTTTTCAGATTATACCCCATTGCAAGCAGAAACAATTCCGTCCTTACGTTCCGTTTTCCGCTTGTCAAAAAGCGGCGAACTCCAAAATCGTTCTTCAAAAGGCCGAATGCTCCTTCTACCTGGATGGACCGGTTTATGCGCAATATTATGCCTTCTTCGCCGGTGATGTTGACCTCAGATAAGGCTCGTTTCTGTTCATATTGTTTCTTTATTTTCAATTCTTTTGGTTTGGATGGGTCTTCTATTGCACAGCATTCTTTGCGTCTGGGACAGTCAGTGCAGTCCTCACAGCGATAAAAACTCACAAGTACGTCGTGCTTACTGTATTTGTCTTTGCTTTCACGATACAAAGAAAGCTTTCTGCCGACAGCACAGGTATATGTGTCTGTTTCCGGATCATAATCCATGTTTTCCGCTCGTCCGATCTGACTGCGAAAACGTTTGGTTTGTGCAATCTCATGGTTCCGGGGTTTGATAAAACTCAGTTGTCCGTTTTCTTCTAAATACAGATAATTGTCGAGACTTTCGTATCCGGCGTCCGCTGTTACTTTTTCGTATCTCTTTCCGTGCCGATCTTTCAATTCATCTAAAAACGGTTCCATCGTTTTGTAATCCGTTCGATCGGAGAATACTTCGACGCCGGTGATGTATTCACTGTTCACTGCAATCTGAACGTTATAGGCAGGCTTTAATTGCCCGTTTTTCATACGGTCTTCTTTCATCCGCATGAAGGTTGCATCATGGTCGGTTTTGCTGTAACTGTTTCGGTCAGTGCCCATGATTTCCAACGATTCTTCATACTTTTCCCAGCGCTTCCAAAGCGTTTCAAGTTCTTCCCACTCTCGTTGCTCCGGGGTCTTTCGCTTTCCTTTTTCGGTTACAAACATGTCGGGCATTGATTGGATCAAGCGCTGCTCTAAGTCACCCCGTGTCGTTATTCCTGTTTTGTCCAAAACAGTCTTTTTGACCTTCGCCAGATTCTTTTCTATGCTGCCACGCCAGCAAAACGTATATCTTCCTGCTCTGCTTTCTATTTTTGTTCCGTCAACAAAGACAACGTCGTGGTCGGTTTCTCCCTTTGCTTCTAAAAGCAAAGTGTGTTGATAGAACAGATTCTCGATCTCTTTTGCAAAACGTTTTTTGAACCTGCTGATCGTACTGTGATCCGGCACCGGTTGATCATCCAACAGCCAAATCATGTCTATACGATTACGGCAAGCATCTTCTATCTGTCTTGAACTGTATGCATGGATCTGCCTTGAATAAGCTAATACCTTGAACAACACCCGCGGTTCGGTGACCGGTTTTCGTCCTTTTGGCGAGAACGCTCTGTACAGTTTGCTGTAGTCTAACTCATCGAGCTGAGCGTTTGTCACACGGACGGGTGCATCCTCCGGTATGATTTTTTCTGTGTTCAGAGCAATTTTCAGTTGACCATTTCGTTCAACTACGCTATACTCTGTATTGGTAAGGTTTGTTTTCACACATGAATTTTACCACAAACGAAGACACCGGCCAACCCTTTTCGGGAAAGTCGGTGCCTTTGTTTTTTATGTGCTTTTTGCAACAGACCCGTCGCGGGGAACCCACGCACTGGGGTTCCCCGACGCGCAAGCGCGATTTTCTTCGTTTTCCGATTTTGCGGGATGAGGGGAGATGACCCCTCAGTCGCCTTCGGCGACAGCTCCCCTTTCAGGGGCGCACAAGCAAGCGAGATCAAAAACGTCTTGTTGCGGGCGACCGAAGTAAAGCCCGACGTAGGGGAGGATGCTCGCATCCACCCGAGTGTGCGCGGCAAGCGCGCGCCGTGCTTCGATAACGGAATGCTTTTTTTCCATCTCGGTCACGGCTGCGCCGAGACAGCTCCTCCCGAGGGGAGCCGAGGAAAATGGCGAACGCAGGTCGTGTCACTATGCCCGCGAGCGGGCATTCGGGCCGA
>JAILQN010000016.1 GCA_024699005.1 Clostridia bacterium | reverse complement strand
ATTATTGCGCCCTTTTGAGGCAAAAAAGACAGAATTACGGAACGAAAATTACTAAAATAGCACGTTATTAAGCCCAATTACCCATTTTCTTGGGGGTTGTCGGATTTTTCGCTTAAAATATAACTATTAATCAGCGTTTACCTTCCGTCTGGCCGGGGCAGCCCCGCACTCTTTGTATCTGCGGCACGAAGGGGAGCGCCGTGCTCACCGAGGACCGTCTGATGGAGTTCACGGTCCGTGACGGCGCAGCTCAGATCGACTGCGCAGAAGCGACTTCCTGGCTTTCGCACTCCGACCCCGGCGCGATCCCGCCCGAGGCTCACGAAAACGTGATAAGGGATTTCTGCGACGCTCTTAACGAGGGCAGGAGCCCGGTCTCGGACGCTGCCGACGGATATAACGCGCTGTCGCTTATCCGCGCGATCTACCGTTCCGCCGATTCCGGATTATCCGAAACTCCGGATTTTATCTGAGTATTCAAATCGCAACACGCAAAACGCAACACGCAAAACGCAACACACAAATCGCAAAACGCAACACGCAAAACATTCCGGGAGGGCAAAATGAGTATCCTTGCGGTACGCGGCGGAAAGCCGCTGATGGAAAAATTCGATCTGCCGGAGGAGATGTTTCGGTGGCCGGTCCTGACGGAAAAATCCGAAGCCGCGGTCCTGGACGTCCTGAGAAACAATAAAATATCCGGAAACGATATAACCGTCAGGTTTGAGCGGGAATTCGCGGAATGGAACCGGACGAAACACGCGGTTTGCGCCACGAACGGCACCATGGCGCTGGAGGCGGCGATGTTCGCCGCGGGACTGAAAGCCGGCGACGAGATCATCTGCCCGACCAAGACCTACTGGGCGAGCTGCCTTGCCGCTCAGAAGCTCGGTATCGCCGTGGTTTTTGCGAACGTGGACCCGGATACGGTATGTCTTTGCCCGGACGATCTGGAACGCTGCCTGTCACCCTGGACCAGGGCGGTCATAGCTGTCCATTACTGGGCTCATCCCTGCGATATGGACAGGATATGCGAATTCTGCAGGCGTCACGGGCTGAAGCTCATCGAGGACGTCTCCCACGCCCAGGGCGGGCATTATAAAGGGAAAAAACTCGGCACCTTCGGGGACGTCGCCGCCATGAGTCTTATGAGCCAGAAGAGCTTTTCCGCGGGGGAGTTCGGCATTCTTGTGACGGACGATGATGAGATTTACGAGAGGGCGCTCGCTTATCTGCACTATGAGCGCAACAATGAACAGAATATTCACGAGCCGGAGCTGATGCCCTATATGCATATGCCCCTGGGGGCTATGAAGGGGCGCGCCAATCAGATGTGCGCCGCCCTGGCTCTGGAGCAGCTTAAAATATATGACGAACGCACCGCGGAGATACGGAAGGCGCTCAACTATTTCTGGGACCGGCTGGAGGGCTGCCCCGGGGTACACGGTATCAGAGTCGACGAGTCCGACGGCTCCGATATGGCTGGCTGGTACGTGCCGCATTTCACCTATCGCCCGGAGGAGACCGGCGTGGGTTTCCACGCCTTCTGCGACGCGGTGTCGGCTGAGATAGCTTGGAAGATACCCCTGGGCGGCAACTATCCGTTGCATACTCACCCGATCTTTCAGACCTGGGACCCGATGGGCCTCGGCAAGCCCGCCCGCATAGCCTTCGCCCACCGGGACGTGAGGGCGCTTGACGCGGCGCTCGGACCCTCGGAACGCATACTCTGCGCCGAGGTGCCGTATTTCAGGCGGTTCATCCCGAATGAAATCGATAAGATCGCGGACGGCTTCCTGAAGGTCGTTGAAAACCTCGATCAGCTGAGAGGATCGGACGATGAACCGGAGATCCTGTCAGAGGGACAGTGGTACGGGAAGGTTTGATCAGAGCGGAGAGCGGAGATAGGAGAGTGGAGAGTTGAGAGCAGCGAACAGCAAACAGCGAACAGCGCGCGGTAAAGATAGTGTCATCAATAAGCAGGTATCGCGCGAATGTTTTAAGATGAAAGATAAAAATAAATTCTATTTAACCCAGATTAAAGCGAAAAACATACGCGCGGCATTTTTCTGCTGATATTTGTTTCTAAATTGCGCGCTGTTTGCTGTTCGCTGTTCGCTTATAATATGCTCAAACCTTAAAACCGTACTCTCATTTCAGAAAAAGAAAATGAATAAAACAACAGCCATGAACCGAACGCCATGCATGAATAAAACCGACGCGCATGCGCACGCATTTGTGACCGATTTCCCGGATCCGAAATTCGTCTATATGCCGTCCCCGTCGCGCCTTAAAGAGGTCTACGCGCAGATCGGCGTTTCCCACGCGCTGCTTCTGCCCCTGACCGCGCCGGAACGGCACGCGTTTTTCTGCCCGACGGAACACGTGATGGCCATATCGCATGCCGACCCGAAGACATTCAGCTTTGCGATGTATCTGGACCCGCGTATGCTGCAGCACGGTACGGACTCCGATTTCTCTCCTCTCATAAACTATTATATCTCGAAAGGCGCGGTGAGCGTGGGAGAGATGCAGGCGAACGTGCCCTTTGATTCGCCGCTTTTCGACAATCTGTTTTCGCAGATCGAATCTTTCGGGCTGCCCGTCACGCTCCACCTTTCCCCGGCGGTCGGGCACGAATACGGCGTTGTGGATTCTCCCGGACTGCCCGGGCTGGAAAGAGCCCTGCGCAAATTCCCGAAGCTTGTATTTGTCGGACATTCCCAGTCCTTCTGGGCGCATATGTCCGCGGAAGTCGATTCTGAGATCATGAAAAGATACCCGAAGGGTAAGGTCACGCCGGGCAGGATATGGACTCTTCTGGACGAATACCCGAATCTTTACTGCGACCTGTCCGCCGGCAGCGGCTTTAACGCCCTGACCCGCGACGAAGAGAAGGGGCTTGAATTCCTGCGCCGCTATTCTCACCGCCTTATGTTCGGCTGCGATTTCTGCGACCCGACGGGTTTCCCGCCCCTTGCGGCGTGGCTGGACGGGCAGTATTTGGCGGGCAATCTTGACGATGAAACGTATATGAATATCTGCCGGAATACGGCGGAGAGGGTTTTCGGTATAGGGTGAGGGCTTTGTGATTTTACGCGTATTTTTTGTGAGATTGTGATCAGCATATAGCGAACAGCAAACAGTGAACAGCGAACAGTTCTTCGTCCGGCAGCTTTCTTCTATTCAGTTCAGATAACAGTTTATATGGGTGACAGGTAACAGGTGACAGTTCTTTGATTGGCAGATATCACCGTTCGCATTCGCGCGGTTCTTGCTGATTGTTGCCGCTATTTGCCCCGCGCGCTGTTCACTGTTTACTGTTTGCTGTTCGCTTATAAAATCAAACCCAAAAACAAAACCCAAATCAGGAGAAAGAAATGAACTTCCCGAAATATAAAACCCCCGATTTTTCCGTTCCTCCGTTCAGCTGCGCGCCGGACGCCGCTACCGAGCCGGCGGGGGAGGGCTTTCTGCCGGAACAGTTTTACGCCACCACGATCTATCCCGAATACTTCAAGATAGGCGGGGAATGGAAAATGCTCCGCCAGAGCCGCATGGACTGCGCGGTGGTGATCCGCGGCGGCGAGCCGGTGGCGACCGAGCCGCGCCGGGTGCGCAAAGGGGACGCCGTCGTCGTCGGCAGACGCGACGACGGCTCCGCAGGCGTTTTCGTCCACGCGGACTGCTTTGAAACTCCGGAAGAGAAAAACGACTCTTCGGCGTTTGCCTTCCGCAGGGGCAACTCCCGCGAGACCTCTTTTTCACGCGAATACGATCAGCTCTATGAGGTCCTGCGGAACGACCGGGACGACGGATATATCGTCTGGGTGCTGGGTCCCGCCTGCGTGTTCGACAACGACAGCCGCTCCGCCATGGCAAACCTGATCGAAAAGGGATACTGCCACTGTCTTTTCGCCGGCAACGCTCTCGCGACCCACGATCTGGAGGCCGCCATGTTCCACACCGGGCTCGGTCAGGACATTTATACCAAGCGCCATATCGAAAACGGGCATTATCACCATCTGCATACCATCAACCTTGTCCGCAGGGCGGGTTCGATCGGAGCCTTTCTTGAGCAGTACGGCCTGAAAGACGGCGTGATGAACGCGCTTATCAGAAACAGCGTGCCTTACGTGCTTGCCGGCTCCATACGCGACGACGGCCCGCTGCCGGAGGTCATCCCGAACGTTTACGACGCGCAGAACGCCATGCGCGAGCACACGAAAAAGGCGACCACCGTGATTTGCCTCGCCACCCAGCTGCACACCATCGCCACCGGCAATATGACGCCTGCTTTCTGCGAGAGGAACGGCATGATACGTCCGGTGTACATCTATTCGGTGGATATATCCGAATTCGCAGTCAATAAACTCCACGACCGCGGGTCATTATCCGTCAAAGGGCTTGTGACGAATATTCAGGACTTTCTGGTGCATCTGGAACGAAATTTAAAGTAAAGCTGAAAAGGGGATAGATATACCATGAAACGCGTTGTTTCAATTATACTTACAGTCATACTGCTCGCAGGTATAATATCCGTTCCGGGTATTACGGCGTCAGCAACTGATATAACGGATATTGAAACCGGAACGCTTGTCACGTTCGGTTCCTATCCGCAGACAAGCGTTATCGATCCCGAGTTGCTTGCCGAACTCAATTCGCAGCCCCTGACGTGGACTTATTATGATTATTACTGCGACGGCAAACAAGAAGACTATATGAAGCATGCCGACGTCACTCTGTCCGGCGAGCGTTACAGGGCGGTTACATTTGCACATTTCAGAAGAATATATCAGCGCGACAACGGCTATGAGCCCGACAAAGTATACTGGTTTAGGTTTGATCCGATAGTCTGGCGGGTGTTGGATGTAAACGAAGGGCTGCTGATAACAGAGAATTTGATCGACAGTCAGCCATTCCAAAATGTATTGTACAATGGATACAGCGACGCGAATCATGAACATTACGCCTCAAACTGGGCATATTCAAGTCTCCGTACATGGATGAACGAAGATTTCTATAACACCGCGTTTGACGCAGAGAAGGGTTATATCAACAATACTCCGCTGATCACACTTTCTTCTTATAAATCGCAATATAATGCGGATACGACTGTTGATAAAGTATTCCCTTTGTCGTATGCGGATGTGATGAATACATCGTACGGCTTCATTAACGATAAGTATGTTGTGTGCGTAAATCGTATAGCCTATGGGACGGATTATGCGAGGTGTCAGGGGTTGTCGGTGTCCTCTTCGACGGGAAACCTTTCAAGTGGAGCGTCGTGGTGGCGTCTGCGAAATCCCGTTAGCGGCAGTGGTGTACGTTTCGTCAGCGTCGAAGGCTACGTCAACTCCAGCTACGACAATACAAACAGTGTGGATGGTGGTATTCGCCCAGCTTTGAAAATCGATCTTTAATCTGCAATCTCTCAAACACTAATTAAAATAACGGATAGTTCGGGTCTTGTGATAAATGGTCCGTTGGGAACTGCAATAACCGGGCATTCTTTAACACACGTTGCAGCGAAAGCCCCTACCTGCGTTGCTGACGGGAATATTGAATATTACTATTGTATGCATTGCGGAAAGTATTTTGCTGATGCAGAAGCAACCGAAGAGATAAAAAAAGCAGATATTATCCTGCCTGCTACGGGTATCCATACTTGGGACAGTGGAAAAGTTCTCAAAGCCGCCAACTGTATAGTAACCGGAGAAAAGACATATACCTGCTGTGTCTGTAAAATAACAAAGAGTGAGATTATAGCAAAAGACACAGATAATCATGTCGGTGGGACAGAAATCAGAAATACGAAAGAGGCGACCTGCGGTGTGGATGGTTATACAGGCGACACGTACTGCAATGGTTGCGGCGCGATAATCTCAACCGGGACCGTGGTCCCGGCGACCGGAAAACATACGTGGGACGACGGAAAGATCACTAAAGCCGCGACCTGTAAGGCAACCGGAGTAAAGACGTATACCTGCAGTGCCTGCAAAAAGACAAAGACTGAGACTTTAGTAAAAGATACAGATAATCATGCCGGCGGGAAGGAAATCAGGAATAAGAAAGCGGCGACCTGCAGCTCGGACGGATATACAGGCGACAGGTACTGCAAAGGCTGCGGCGTTATGATTTCAACCGGAACCGTGGTTCCGGCGACCGGAAAACACACCTGGGACGTAGGAAAGATTACTACAGCCGCGACCTGTACGGCAACAGGAGAAAGGGTATACACCTGCACAATCTGCGACCAGACCAGGATCGAAACGATTCCGGCTGCCGGTCATAAACTGATCGAAACGGAGGCAAAGGCGGCGACTTGTACCGGGAGCGGCAACGTTCAATACTATTACTGTTTCGTGTGCGGAAAGAAGTTCTCCGACGCGGAAGGCAAAACTGAGATCGCGGACGTTTGGGTCAAAGCAAAAGGGCACAGCTTCGGCGAATGGAAAGTTACAAAAGAAGCCACGATCGACGAAGAGGGAATCGAGACAAGAAAATGCTCGGAATGCGGTGAGGAAGAGACCCGCCCGATTGCAAAACTCGGGATCGTTTATATTATTGGCGATGTTAACGGAGACGGCAGGATTCTTGCGGACGATGCGCGGCTTGCCCTGCGCGCTTCGGCAAAGCTTGAGAAACTGAGCCCCGCGCAGATGCTCGCCGCGGACGCAAACGGTGACGGACAGGTTCTTGCCGACGACGCGAGGCTGATCCTCCGGTTCTCCGCGAAGCTTCAGAAGGAGTTTTTAAAGAGCTGACAACGAAGACGGGGAGACAGTACGGAAAGTCGGGTAACGGGTTTCACGTTATTTAAAGGCGGAAAATCGCATTTCTGTAGGGGCGGGCCTGTGTGCCCGCCCGCCATTCGCGCGGCGGCAATGTTTTGGTTTTCGAATGCCTGCTCCGCGCGAATGTTATCGGTTGTCGTGATGCACGTCTGAATGGCGGTCAGTTCCGGTTGCTCAACCGGTTTTTGCGAGGGTTTTCAACATGATCGCGCGGTTTAAAATATGTGAAAACCGTTTGCCTGCTCCCGCGCGTATGTCGGGCGCACACATAGGTGTGCCCCTACGCAGACACGACCGTCAGCGGGTATTTTTCAATTTTTATCGGGATATGCCCGTTAACGGTCACATCTTGCGTAAGACGGAAAACCGTATCGTTAGACCTGCTGCCTTGTTCATTTAAATCCATGCATCCGTATGCTTTGATCGGAAACCGCTTTGTTGCAAAACGCCGTCGTAGCGCGCGTTCTTAACGCGCCTCTATACAGACAACAACCATTCATCCTGTGTTAAATTGCGGGTCGTGCGGTTGAAATGTTCTTTCCAACGATCATCTGTTCAACCGAGACGACGAAGGGCTTGAACATCTCAAAAGGTTTTTGATTATATCAGGCGCGTGGGACACGCGCGCTACAGCGGCGAATCATAAATTGTCAAAAGTTCAGTTTCAGGTGAACAAGGCATTACGCAGACACGACCGTCAGCGGGTAATTTGCCATCGTTTTCGGGACATACCTCTGTTAACGGGCAGGCGGGCCGCACACATAGGTGCGCCCCTGCGCAGACGCGACCGTCAGCAGGTGATTTTTCATCGTTCCCTGGACGTGTCCGTCGGCGGGCTGGCTGCCGCACAAACAGGTGCGCCCCTATACGCGTTTTCTCCCCCGAATAATGAAAACCCTGTCGCATAAGCGGCAGGATTTTCACTTTCTCAAAACTCAAAGCTCAATACATCACTTGTACTGATAACACCTTACGTAATCCACTATCATGGACGCGGGCAGAAAATCGCTTTTTTCGACGTTTTCGTCAACTCCTATCGAGATTATCAGGTAGAGCGGCACTTCGCAGACTCCGCCGAAGTCGGTATGGGCAGTCTCGATGCCGTTGATATAGAATGTATATCCGTCCTCGTTCCACTCCACGCCGTAGGTGTTGAATTTGTTGTAGGGATCGTCGGCGTAGAAGCTGCCCTGGTTCTCGCTCCTGTGCTCGTCGCCGTAGGCGTCCACGTGGATCGTGTGGAAAACCGAACCGAATTCCTTACTGTTCGCGTCGTAATCCGTTTTGGTCTCGAAAACGTCGACCTCCGCGCCGGATACGCCGCCGTCGGTGTTGTCAGCCCACATGCCGTCGGTCAGCAGCCAGAAAGCCGGATTGAGCCCGGCGCCCTTGGGCAGGATGCAGCTGATCTCAAAATAGCCGTAAAGCTGCTCGTAACCCGTGTGGTCGCCGTCGTAATTCTTGTTGGGGTTGGTCTCCATGCCGTAGGAGTAGTAAGCGGGTCCGGCGGGGCCGTCTTCTTTGTATTCGACAGTCAGCCTGAGGCAGCCGTCCTCGGTGAAGCTGACCTGATCGCGGTTCCAGTAAGCGGTATCGCGTTTCTGTGTGTCGTTCGCGCCGTAGACGTAATGTCCCTGCCATATGGTCGTATCGAAGCCGTGATCGAACTCATCCGACCATACAAGCTCGAATCTGTCCATATCGATGACGTCCTTGTAAGGGGTGATGGGCGTGTCGAAGAAAGCCGCGCCGAAAAGCTGGGCAAGAACGGTGAAAAGTGCTGCGGTTTTTTTGAAATCAAAAGAGAAAAGAGCCTTTGCAATGTGCCCGAACATGGCGGGTATCTCGGAAAAAGCGACTGTCTGCCTTTTCGCGAGCAGATCGAGTAATCCTGTCATAACGTGTATTCCTCCTGTTTATTAATCTGATTTTATTTATTATTCATCCGGTCAATAATAAATATGGATCGATATGTCTCTTTGCGGATGCTCAATTCAGATACATACTATATGTCCCTTCCATCCCGGATATCAACGGGGAAGCGTCGGATACGTCCCCTTCAATAACGGCAAGCGTAAATACCTGCCGTCCGAAATCGTGATCGGCGTAGAGGATTATGATCTGTCCGCTTTCCGGATCATAGACTATCGAGCCGGCGGCGGGCTCTGAAGGTTCCGCGGCTGTGATATCAAGATCATCTGCCGTGTTTACAACGATCCCGCAGTCCTCAAATGCGGATACCTTTGTTTCCTCGCTCAGTATTTCGTCAAGCTTGCCGTCGAAGGCATCTGCGACAGTGAAATACAACGTATAACCGTTCTCAAGATACAGAGTCGCGATCTGCGGCTCGACGGTTCTGTCGCCTTCACCGACTGCAAGCGAGTCCATATAATCAATGACTTCCCGGAAGCCTTCCGACATCTTTTTACTCAGTACCTGTTCGCCTGAAATACTGAAACTGTCCTCTTTAAACCTGAATGATAACGTGGTTGTCTCGGCGTCCATGGCCCGCATTTTGCTGTACGGTTGTTTGCCGGCGTTGTACAGATCACACCTGTTGATGATCTCCCGGATATGATCGGCTGCGTCCGGACTTGCGCTGTACACGGTAGTGATCTCCCTGTCAGCGTGTGTTTCTTTTTCACGGACGGTGAGTGTCGCTTCGCCGGAATCTTCGATTTCCAGGGATACGGTCCTGTATCCGCCGAGCATCCCGCCGCCGGTCGAGACGGAACATGATATCAGAACATCGTTCCTGTCTGCGGATCCGCCTGTTCTCAAAAACAAAATGATCACCGCCCCCGCCGTTATGAGAGCATCACCGGTATGATAAGCAGCTTTTTCATGGCGATCTCTCCGCTTTAGGTTACTGTTTCAGTTTTGCTATCTGGTCTCTGAGATAAGCCGCGTGCTCGAACTCCAGCAGTTTTGCGGCGGCTTTCATCTCTTTTGTTAGCTCCGCTATAAGCTTCTCGCGCTCGAAGCGTGAGAGCTGTTTTTTGAATTTCTTTTCGACTGTCGCTTTGGAGCTGATCTCGATGACGTCGCGCACGGGTTTGATTATGGTTTCCGGCTTTATGCCGTGTTCGAGGTTATACGCCTCCTGCGCGTTTCTGCGCCTGGCAGTCTCTCGGATGGCAGCCTCCATGGACGGGGTGACCGTGTCCGCGTACATGATCACCTCGCCGCCTGCGTTCCTCGCCGCTCTGCCGGCGGTCTGTATAAGCGATCTTTCGGATCGGAGGAAGCCCTCCTTGTCCGCGTCGAGGATCGCGATGAGCGATACTTCGGGTATATCAAGCCCCTCGCGCAGCAGGTTTATGCCCACAAGGACGTCGAATTCGCCCAGGCGCAGCTCGCGGATTATCTCCATGCGCTCTATGGTCTCTATGCTGTGGTGCAGATATTTCGCTTTTATACCGTAGTCGATGAGGTATTCGGTCAGGCTTTCCGCCATTTTGACGGTCAAAGTGGTGACGAGCGTGCGCTCCCCGCGCGCCGTACGCATATTGATCTCGGATATAAGGTCTTCAATCTGCCCGTCCACCGGTCTTACTGATATCTCCGGATCCAGAAGGCCCGTGGGGCGGATAAGCTGCTCCACGACCGCCTGACTTTTGCCGAGCTCGAAGTCGCCCGGAGTGGCGCTGACAAATATCTTCTGCCCGACCTTGGACCAGAACTCGTCGAAGGTGAGCGGACGGTTGTCGTACGCAGAGGGCAGGCGGAAACCGAATTTGATAAGCGCTTCCTTTCTTGCCTTGTCGCCCGCCTGCATGGCTCTGACCTGGGGAAGGGTGACGTGAGATTCGTCCACGAACAGCAGGAAATCGTCCGGGAAGAAGTCGATAAGCGTAAAAGGCGCGGAGCCGGGCGCTCTGCCGGACATGACGCGGGAGTAGTTCTCTATTCCCTTGCAGAAGCCGGTCTCCTGCAGCATCTCCATATCGTAATCGGTGCGTTCGCGTATCCTCTGCGCCTCGATCAGTTTGCCCTGTGAAGTGAAATATTCGACCTGCGCCTCCATTTCGGCTTTTATCTCGTCGATGGCGCGCTCCATTTTCTCCTTCGATACGACGTAGTGCGAAGCAGGGAAGACGGCGACGTGCCCCAGTATCCGGTTGACACATCCCGTCACCGGGTTGAATTCGCTTATGCGGTCGATCTCGTCGCCGAAAAACTCCACTCTGACGGCGTAGTCGTTGGTATAGACAGGAAAAATGTCGACTGTGTCGCCGCGCACGCGGAATTTGTTCCGGGAGAAATCCAGGTCGTTGCGCTCGTACTGTATATCCACAAGCCGCAGAAGCAGCTCGTTCCGCGATATCTGCATGCCCGGGCGCAGGGAGATGACCATGCTCTTGTAATCTATCGGGTCGCCCAGGGAATAGATGCAGGATACCGACGCTACGATGATCACGTCCCTGCGCTCGGCAAGGGCGGAGGTCGCGCTGTGCCGGAGACGGTCGATCTCGTCGTTTATGGAAGAGTCCTTTTCGATATACGTATCGGTGGAGGGGATGTACGCCTCGGGCTGATAATAATCATAATAAGAAACAAAATACTCCACCGCGTTGTCGGGGAAGTATTCTCTGAATTCCGAGCAGAGCTGCGCGGCGAGTATCTTATTGTGGGCAAGCACCAGGGTGGGGCGGTTTACCCGTTCTATCACGTTTGCCATGGTGAAGGTCTTGCCCGAGCCCGTTACGCCCAGAAGAGTCTGCTCGGTAAAACCGCTGTTTACGCCGTTCACAAGCGCGTCGATCGCCTGAGGCTGATCTCCCGTCGGCTTGTAGTCTGCTTTTAATACGAATCTATCCATATAAGCTGTCTGCTGTTATCTGTTAACTGTCTGCTGCAAACCTGATCGATTTGATGAAGGAGTCGAAGCTTTTGCGGCTGTCGGAGCGCGTGTTGCAGGTGATCCTGTACGCTCCCTTGGGAGTGTCTGTAAAATACAGGTGAGACGTGACGAAGTATTCCGAGGATGTGGAGCGGCGCATTACCGCGGTGGCAGTCAGATCGTCAGAGGTCAGGATCGTGTACTGCTTATATGAAAAGTTCTCCGCTCCGTAGCTTTCGAGCAGCCTTTCGCTCTCGGAAAGCGCTTCGTTTATAAGGCTCTGGGCAGTGCGCGAATCAAAAAGCTCGATGAATATCTCGCCTCCGGAATCGGGAGATACGTATACGCCGGGGTCGGAGCCCGACAGAGAGAAGCCCTCGGGCAGGGTGAAGGACATGTCCGGCGTCTCCACGTTCCTGCCGTTTATTATGCTGCCGTCAAAGGGAATGTAGGCAGTTATATCTTCTCCGGTCTCGTCCTTCATCCTGCGGCGGTTTTCCGTAAGCACATAGACGCTCAGTTCCCCGGCGTCATTCAGAATGATCGAACCGGAAGACCCACGGCATACCTCAAAAGTCTCTCCGCCGACGGTATAATAATCGTTTCTGCCGCCGCAGGATGGCAGAAGAAAAAGTATAACGATGAGTATGATTGACAGAGCTTTTTTCATATTGGTCCGTATGAAAACAAAAAACTAAAAACTGATTCTTATATACCGGTGCTCTTCGGAGCTCGTATGATAGACTGAATCTGTACTCAGACCCGCTTCGTGGATAAGCATCCGCAGATCGTCGCCGTCACTTTCAAAAAAACCTTCTTCGGCGTCCTGAAAAGCGGTATCGTTTGAAAAGCATATCTCAAGGAACATTTCGTCTGTTTCCGGATTTTTTATAAAGTGCTGCGCGGCTTCCCTGATGGTATCGGAATTGTAAAAGTCGAATACCGAACCGCTGCGGACAAAATAGTTGTCTGCTTCGGCGGAAGTGGAAAAAACGGTCGTATCGTAATTCTTATGGTCGATATTAAGGATATGCGAATTGACGTTGAAATATCTGTGACAGATAGTGTTTTCCTGTCTGTCGGAACGCGGATCGTCCCAGGTCGGGTCGACAAAATAGTATTCGCCGTCCAGCAGAATATAGTTCCACATATGCGCTTCCCAATTGCCGTCGTCATCGCAGGCGTCGCCGGATATTACCGTAGTCGGGATGCCGATGCTGCAAAGCAGCAGCTGCATTGCTCTGGCATAGCCTGTACATACCGCCTCCGCCTCCCAGAGCACGCCGTAGGCATTGTTTGATTCGTCGGTCTGTTTATATGTACAGTGGTTGACTATATAATCGTGGATGTAGAGCTCTTTTTCATAGTCGTCGCCGTCGGGAAGATCGGTCAATATCCCGATCATTTTCTGTCTGAGCGGCATCTCGAGGGCGATCTTGTCCGTTACATCCTCTGACGGTATGATCGTGTCATAGAAACTGTTATGGGTAAGATACCAGTGACAGCCGAATGCGGGACGGTCGGGATTGTCGTTGCGCAGAGCCTCGATGACGTCGGAGAACTCCTCCGACGTGACGGGTGGGACTTTTATGCCTTCTTCCGCATTGTGATAGCCGTTGAGAAGCCGGACATATGCAACCTTAGCGTTATCCGAGAGCATATTGTAATAGAACGTGGAAAGAGGTATGACGTTTTCGGAGCCCGGAGTAAAGATCTGCTGAGCATCCAGTCCTTCCTGCGGGACGGAGCGTATCTCCCGGAGAGTCAGGTAATAATAAACACCCAACCCCGCCGCGTATATCAGCACGGCGGAAAAAATTATCGAGAAAAAACGCTTTACGAATTTCATGAGAAAGGAGACAGGTTACAGTTTTCCGATTTCTTCAATGAGCGTATCGACAAGCTCCGTTTCCGGGACCTTGCGGATGATTTCGCCTTTTTTGAATAACAATCCCTCTCCGACGCCGCCGGCTATGCCGATGTCCGCTTCCCTCGCTTCTCCGGGGCCGTTCACCACACAGCCCATGATGGCGACGGTTATGTTCTTATCGCAGCCGGACAGACGGTTTTCGACCTCGTTCGCTATGCCTATAAGGTCGATCTTCGTCCTGCCGCAGGTAGGGCAGGATACGAATCTTACGCCCCTCTGCCTCAGACCGAGGGATCTCAGAATGTCATAAGCGGCGCGGACCTCCTCAACGGGATCGTCAGTCAGAGAGACCCTTATCGTGTCGCCTATGCCGTTTATAAGCAGCGCGCCGAGCCCCGCGGCGGACTTGATTATGCCCATACGGCGGGTTCCGGCTTCGGTTATGCCGATATGCAGGGGATAATCGCACTTTTCCGAGATGATCCCGTAAGCTTCGAACGCCCGCATGACGTCGGAGGATTTCAGGGATATAACAATGTTGTCAAAGTCGAATTTTTCGAGCAGCGAAGCGTGATACAGCGCGCTTTCTGCAAGGGCTTCCGGTGTGGGAGAGCCGTATTTTGCCAGAATGTGTTTTTCCAGCGAGCCTGAGTTGACGCCTATCCTTATGGGGATATTCTTCCGTGCGCATTTGTCTGCTACTGCTTTTACACGGTCGTCGGAGCCTATGTTTCCGGGATTAATGCGTATCTTGTCGACTCCTGCGTCGCAGCAGGCGAGGGCAATGCGGTAGTCAAAGTGGATATCCGCCACGACCGGTGCGGATATCTCTTCCTTGAGGCGGTATACGGTATTCACGCAGTCGAGGTTTGGCACGGCGGTCCTGATTATTTCACAGCCGGCGGCTTCAAGGCGTTTTGCCTGAGCCACGCATGCCTCTGCGTCCTCCGCCGGAGTGCTGAGCATGGACTGCACGGCTACGGGGTTTTCTCCGCCTATTGTGATATTGCCTATCCTGACTTCTTCAGTGTATCTTCTTTTGTACATGGGCTATTTTATGATAAGGTTTTTGATGTCGTTGAAGGTGATGAACGCCATAAATGCCAGCAGCAGCACAAGACCCGCGGCGTGGATCCAGTTCTCGTATTTCGCGGGGACAGGTTTGCGGAATATCATTTCAATAAGTATGAAGAACAGTCTTCCTCCGTCCAGCGCGGGGATGGGCAGCAGGTTGAATACGCCGATATTGACGGTGATGAGGGCCATGACGTACAGGATCATTTCCAGACCTGCGCCGCCGGGCTTCGCCGCTTCGTCCGCGACCTGAGCTATGATGGAAACAGTGCCTACGGGGCCGGATATATCATTTATGCCGAAATGACCGGTTACAAGATCGAAAAGAGTCAGCCATACAAGCCGGGCTATGGAGATCGTGTCCCTGAAAGCGGTGCCGATCACGTTGAAGACGGTTTTCTGTTTGCCGACAAGAATGAAATCGAAGATTATCAGGTTTTTGCCGTCTTCATTTTCCTCATAAGCGAAGTGAACGTTTTTTAAAAGAAGCTTTTCACCGTCGCGCTCGACCGTTATATCGTACACGCCGTCGTCGTCGCGCGCCATACAGTAGCTTATGTCCCTGTCGGAATAGATGTTGGTGCCGTTTATCTCTCTGATATAGTCGCCCGCCTGCAGACCGTAGGAGTTGCTGACGGCGTTTTTGTCAAAGGAGTGGATCTGTGTGGTGCCCACAAGGTCTGCCATGGACGTGATGATTATTACGAAAATGAATCCTAAAATCAGGTTGTTTATCGCGCCTGCGGCAACGATGATGAACCTCTTCCATGCCTTCTTTTTGCAGAAGGCCCGCTCATCTTCGCTCTCTTCGTTTTCGCCTTCCATCTGCACGAATCCGCCGATAGGAAACAGCCGCAGCGAATATTGTGTTTCGCCGCGTTTCTTTTTGAGTATCGTCGGTCCCATGCCGATGGCAAACTCGTTCACTCTGACGCCGAAAAGCTTGGCTGTTGCAAAATGCCCCAGCTCGTGTATGGCGATGATAAGCCCGAAAAACAGTATTGCCAGAAGTATCGGCCAGATTTTGCCCCATATCTGAGAGGCGGTCATCATTTTTATAAGAAGATTGAATGTCATATCATGAAATCAGTGAATTAACAGATCCGCGCATCTGTTTATCGACCGCTTCTATATCTTCGGCGGTGAACGTCTGTATGTCGGGCACGTCCTCTGCGGCGCGTTCGATCAGATCGGGAATGTCGTTGAATCTTATTTTGCCTTCGCGGAACGCGAGGTTGACGGCTTCGTTGGCGGAATTGACGGCGGCGGTCTTGAGACCGTCTGATCTGACCGCGCGGCGGCAGATGTCGATGCAGCGGAACGTGTCGTAATCCGGTTCAAAGAAGGTCAGCTTTCCCAGCGCAGCGAGGTCAAGCTCGTTTACCGGGGACGGGAAGCGGTCGGGCCAGGTCAGGGCGTACTGGATCGGTATCCTCATATCAGGCAGTCCCAGCTGCGCTATAACCGAATTGTCGTCGTATTCAACGGCGGAATGGACGATGCTTTCCCTGTGGACGACGATGTGAACGGCATCGGGGGAGACGTCGAAAAGCCTTACCGCCTCTATGAGCTCCAGGCCCTTGTTGAACATGGTTGCGGAGTCTATGGTGATCTTCGCTCCCATCGACCAGTTCGGATGTTTCAGAGCGTCTGCTGCGGTGACGTTCTCAAGGTCACCGCGGGTCCTGCCGAAAAACGGACCGCCGGAAGCGGTAAGTATGATCTTCTTCAGTTTTCTGCCGGGCGGGCAGCCCTGAAGACACTGGAAGATAGCCGAATGCTCGGAATCTATGGGCAGTATTCTTATACCGTGCGCCCTGCACGCGTCAAGCACCAGCCTGCCGCCGGCGACTATGGTCTCTTTGTTTGCAAGCGCCAGTTTCTTTTCCGCGTTTATGGCGGCGAGGGTCGGTCTTAACCCCGCTATGCCGACGATTGCGTTTACAACGGTGTCGGCGGAGGTGTCTCCGGCGCATTCGCAAACGCCCTCCGTACCGGAGAGCACTTTTATATCTGTATCCGAAAGCTTTACCTTCAGTTCCGCCGCTGCCCGTTCATTACGGAGCGCGACTTTTTCGGGGTGAAGCAGACGGGCCTGTTTTTCTATAATATCGATGTTTGAGTCCGCCGCCAGCGCCGCGACCTGCCAGCCGCGCGCCAGCGCCACGTCTATGGATTGAGTCCCGATCGACCCGGTTGAGCCGAGAATGGAAAGTGTTTTCGTCGTGTTCATACCGCCTTGAAACCGATCATAAGGATACGCACCGCGATATACTCCGCAGGTATCACGAATAAAATGCTGTCAAACCGGTCCATCATCCCGCCGTGCCCGGGCAGCAGCTTGCCGAAGTCCTTGATATCGTGGTTGCGTTTTATGATGGACGCCGCCAGGTCACCGAAAATGGAGATGATCGCCAGAATGACCGTTACGGCAATGTCCGCTATAAGAGAGAAATCATGGCTTGTGAACCAGAATTTATTGAACAGAAGCCAGAGAATGATATTAAGAACGACCGCGAACAGCACGCCGCAAACGGCGCCTTCAACGGTCTTCTTGGGGCTTATGCCGGGGGCGAGTTTATGTTTGCCGAATTTGCGTCCGAAAACATTCGCGCCGATATCGCAGCCCCAGGCGCTGATATAGCCGAATATTATAAAGAATACGCCGCTTGCCTTGGTGAATGAATCGGGAAAGTCCAGATAAACGTCCCTGAGTTTCAGCATCATGGAGATGCCGGTCGGGATGCAGAGCGTGGAAAACAGAGCCAGGACCGCGTCGTTGAACGAGGTTTTGCCGTGCATCACCACCATGATGCACAGGTATACCAGTATGTAAATGACCGCCACGGGCATGAACGCGAATTTTACACTGTAATGGATAAGAAACGGTATCGCGGCGGCGGTAACGCATGAAATCGCGATAAGCACCGGGTTTTTGCTCCCTGTTGCTTTCTGTATCTCAAATACGCAGAAAGCGGAGATCACCGCTATCATGATCGGGAACGCGAGTGTGTGCATGAATACCGCGCAGGGTATCATTACTGCCGCGATGATAAGTCCCGTAATAACTCTGTCTTTCATTTTCAGATCCCTCCGAAGCGCCTGTGTCTGTGCTCGTAATCCCGAAGAGCTGAGTTGAAATCTTCTTCGGTGAAGTCCGGCCAGAGAATGTCGGAAAACCACAGTTCGGAATAAGCGCTCTGCCAGGTCAGGAAGTTGGAAAGCCGGTATTCGCCGCTGGGCCTGATGATGAGATCGGGATCGGGCTGGCCTGCGGTATACATATAATCGGAAATAAGCTCTTCGCTGATATCGCCGGGGGAGAGCTCGCCTGCGGCGACCTTTTTCGCAATATCGCGCACGGCGGTGGTTATCTCATGCCTTCCGCCGTAGTTTACGGCGATGTTCAGCGTGACCTTATGCTTTTCGGCGGTAAGGCTCTCTGTATAGTCCATCAGCTTCAGAAGCTCCGGGGATATGCCGTCCCTGTCGCCGATAAAGTGCAGGTGGATCTGTTTTTCCTCGTTCTCGAGGATGCGGTCGACCACTTCGTTGAGGTATTCGCCGAACAGGTCCATTATGGCGTTGACTTCGGGCAGCGGACGCTTCCAGTTCTCGGTGGAAAAAGCGTAAAAGGTGACATATTCTATGCCTATGTCTGCCGCGTATTCACCGATTTTCCGGAAGGTTTTTGCGCCCTGCCTGTGCCCCTCGCTTCTGGGAAGCCCTCTGTTTTTTGCCCACCTGCCGTTGCCGTCCATAATAAAGCCGACGTGGCGGGGGAGAATGTTGAATGATTCGCTCATTGCTGTTTATGCGGTCCTGAGATCAGGTATGAAGTATGAAGTACGAACCGAGTCTTCACTCTCCATTCTTCACACTTCACTCCTGATAAAAACTAAATCTCCATGATCTCTTTCGTCTTCGCTTCGCAGGCCTTATCGATCTGTTTGATAAAGTCGTTCGTGATATCCTGGATCTCTTCCTCGGCGTCTTTCTGATCGTCCTCGGTGATCTCGGACGCTTTTTTCAGCTTCTTGACCTCGTCCACGGAGTCGCGCCTGATCTGACGGATGGCGACCTTCGCGTTCTCACCGAGTTTCGCGATATCCTTTGAGAGCTGTTTGCGTCTCTCCTCGGTGAGCGCCGGGAACGTCAGACGGATAACTGTACCGTCGTTCTGCGGGTTGATACCCAGATCCGACGCCTGGATTGCCTTGACAATTGCGGAGAGAGCGGATTTGTCCCAGGGCTGGATAACAAGAGTGCGGGCGTCCTGATTGCCGATGGACGCCATCTGATTGATCGGGGTGGCGGTGCCGTAATAATCGGCGCTGATCCTGTCAAGGACCTTCGCGTTTGCTCTGCCCGCGCGGATGGTGTCGAATTCGGAGCTGAGCGAGCGCATGGTTTTGTTCATGCGGTCTTTTGTGTTCTTGTATAATTCATCGAGAGTCATAATGATACCTTCCTTTATGTGATGATGTTTTTTAATCCGTTACAAGTGTGCCTATATCCTCGCCGGTGATAGCGCGATAGATATTTTCGGGGTCCTCAAGGTTGAAGACCAGGATGGGAATGTTGTTGTCGCGGCACATGGCGGCTGCCGTGGAGTCCATGACTCCGAGGTTCTTTTCGACCACGTCGGCGTGCGAAAGGGTCTTGTACTGTACCGCGTCGGGGTATTTGTGCGGGTCCTTGTCGTATACACCGTCGACGTTCGTCGCTTTGAGCATTATATCGGCGTTGATCTCTGCCGCTCTCAGCGAAGCTGCCGTGTCCGTGCTGAAGAACGGTGAACCGGTGCCGCAGCCGAAGATCACGATCCTGCCCTTCTCAAAGTGCCTTATGGCTCTGTTGCGTATATACGGTTCTGCGACCTGGCGCATCTCAATGGCGGTCTGTACGCGTACGTCCAGCCCGACTTCCTCCAGAGAGTCCGCGACCGCCAGCGCGTTCATGGCGGTGGCCAGCATGCCTATATGATCGGCTCTGGTCCTGTCCATTGCTCCGGACGATCTGCCGCGCCAGAAGTTGCCGCCGCCTATGACAAGGCCGATCTCTGCCCCTGCGTCGTGGGCTTTTTTGATCGCTTCGCAGATCGGGCGGACGGTATCGAAGTCGATGCCCATTTTGTTCGGTCCGGCTAAAACCTCGCCGCTGATCTTCAGCAATACGCGTTTGTATCTGATACTCAACGCAAATTCCCCCTTCTATCGTAATAAATATATTCTACATTATTATCGTGATTATGTAAAGAACAAAAATTCACTTATTGACTATTCTGTCCATCATATATATAATTGTAAGGTATTTTCTTGAAAGGAACTTTACGAAATGACTCTGAACAATGATATATTTGCGGAGATTTTCGCATCTTACGGTATTGAAGATATAGTTGAATCCGTCGGAGAGATCGGCAGCGGACATATAAACAAGACTTTCTGCCTTATCGGGGATTTCGGCGTCAGGCGGAAGATGGTCATGCAGCAGATAAACACTTTTGTATTCAAAAATCCCGCGGAGCTGATGGCAAACGTGGTGGCAGTGACCGGTTATATGCGCGAAAGGATCATCGCCCGCGGAGGTGACCCGGAGCGTGAGACCCTGAACGTCATACCGACGGCGTCCGGCGAAAGTCACGTCGTCTGTTCCGACGGCTCCGTGTGGAGGCTGTACAATTATATTGCGGATTCCCGCTCCTATGACATCATCGACAGACCCGGCATCTTCCGCAAAGCCGGAGCAGCGTTCGGCTCTTTTATGTCGGAGCTCGCGGATTTCCCGATAGACTCCCTTTATGAAACGATCCCGTTTTTCCACGATACCGGCAGACGGCTCCTGCAGCTCCGGGAGGCAGTCGCGAACGACGCCGCCGGCAGGCTGAAAGAGGCTCAGAGAGAGGTCGAGTTCTGTCTGCGCAGAGAGGATGACACCCACATCGTCACCGACCTTATCGCATCCGGCGATATGCCGCTGCGCGTGACGCACAACGACACCAAGCTCAACAATATAATGTTCGACGCAGAAACCGACGAACCGCTCTGCATCGTTGATCTGGACACGGTCATGCCGGGATCCTGCCTGTATGATTTCGGCGACGCCATACGTTTCGGCGCAAGCACTGCGGCGGAGGACGAGCGGGACCTGTTAAAGGTAAATTTAAGCCTGCCTCTATATAAAGAGTATCTGGAGGGTTATCTTGCTTCCGCAGGCACAAGTCTGACTCCGGCGGAGAGGGAATATCTGCCGTTTTCCGCGAAGCTGCTGACCCTTGAATGCGGTATGCGCTTCCTTGCCGATCACCTGAACGGTGACACGTATTTCGGCGCTGCATACCCCGGGCATAATCTTGTCAGGGCAAGGACCCAGTTCAAGCTCGTCTCCGATATGGAGGCAATGTTTGACAAAATGAAGGATTGTTTGACGTTATATGAATAACAACGCTATTACAGGCGCAGGTAAAAGCGACATTTCGAGGATATACGAGGCCAGGGGCTCAGGGTACCTGGCCGTTTCGTGTATTGCTCTGGTCGTGACGTCCGCGATCAACATCATGCAGAACGCCCTTCATTCGGGCGGCGTGTACGTATGGGTGATGATGGCTGTCGCGCTGGTGTTTTTCGCCTTCGCCTATATCGCCGCCATACGCGGTTTCCTGATCGTCGACAAGGCGTATAAGCTGAAGGACGGGCACAGCTGTTATTATCTGGGCAAAAAGCTGGCGATATTTACGGTGATATGCTTTATCGTCCACATGCTCTGCGAGGGGTTCCTGGTGTTCAGCTATGCCGTCATGAGCCAATATGCCCTGAAATCCGGCCTGACCCCGGAAGAAGTCGCCACGTATTCAAATCTGCGTACTCTGTCGGCTGTCGTGATGCTGATCATGCAGATTTTTTCCGTCGGGACGTGCTTTATCATTTATCTTCTCAGGATCAGGCAGCTTTCCCCGACTCCTTCAGCGTCGAACTTCGCGCTGCTGACCGCGCTGCTTATGATAATCCAGCTCGTTATCGGCGTGATCAGCGCGATTTATACTTTGAAGGGCAACACCTCTGATTATCTTGTAAGCTTTTCTTCCATACTTCTTGTCGTAAAATATATCGTCGGACTTGTGTTTTTCTTTTCAAGGCGGAATTCATTGATCAGATAAAGGATTTATTATGGGAAAAAACAGCAGTAAAAACAGACAGAATATATTCACACGCAACAAGTACAGCTTTTACGCCGCTTTCATCACGGCCGCTATAATGCTGTTCTCCTATGCGGTGTGGGAGTTCTTCCCGTTCGGGAACAATATTATTCTCCGGATGGATCTTTATCATCAGTACGCCCCGCTTATGGCGGAGCTTTACGAACGCGTATTCGGCGGGCACACGCTGCTTTATTCGTTTACGTCGGGTCTGGGCAGCAGCTTCATAGGCAACTATTTCAATTATCTCTCCAGTCCCACGATGCTGTTCGTGATGATTTTCGGTCACTTCAACATCCCGGAAGCGGTGGCGGCGATGGTGCTTGTCAAGTCGGCCGCCGCAGCGTATACATTCTCTTATTTCCTCAGGAAACTTCATCGGATGAACGAACTGCCGGTGACGGCATTCGGTATCCTTTACGCATTCTGCGGGTATTTTGTCGCATATTACTGGAACGTGATGTGGACCGACGCGATGGTCGTCTTCCCTCTGGTCATGCTGGGTATATGGCAGATAATCGAGAAACGCAAAGCGCTGACTTATATATTGGCGCTGGCGTATGTTATGCTCACCAACTACTATATGGCCTATATGGTGTGCATACTCTCGGTCATATTCTTCCTGTTCTTCTATTTTTCAAAATACAATATCTCGGACAGATATCTGACCGACATAAAGCTTAAACGCAAAGGGTCTTTATTGGAGGGCTGTTTCAATTCAAGGTTCATAACGTCCGGGGTGACCTTCGCTGCTTCTTCCGTACTGGCGGCAATGATAGGCGCTGTCGCGCTTCTGCCCGTGGCGTTCATTCTTCAGGATTCCTCCGCGACATCCTCTGCAGTCCCCTCTGATTTCAGCACTTATTTCACGATATTCGACTTCCTGGCGAATCACCTTGCCGGCGTCACTCCGACCATCCGGTCAAGCGGAGATACCGTGTATCCTAATATTTACTGCGGCATTGCGACCCTGGTGCTCGCTCCGCTGTTCATGTTCTCGCGCAGGATAAAACTCAGGGAAAAGATCGCCGCCGCGCTTGTGCTGGGTGTGTTCTTCTTCAGCTTCAACATAAACTTCCTCAACTTCATATGGCACGGTCTGCACTTCCCGAACGATCTTCCTTACAGGTTCTCGTTCGCTTATTCATTCTTCCTGCTGTATATCGCTTACCGGGCGTTCACCTGTCTTGATAAGATAACGGGCAAGGAGATACTTGCGTCCGCTCTTGGCGTCGCGGGATTTGCGATGCTGACCGAAAAAATAGGCTCCGCCAACGTCGATATGGGCGTCGTGTGGACGAGCGCGATCTTCGCCGGCGTTTTCGCGGTCATACTTGTGATGTTCAAAGGCGGTAAAGTCGCGAGAGCCAGCGTGGCGATACTGCTTGTTACCGCGGTCTGCGCCGAGGTTATGATCGCCGATATCAGCAATTATAAAGTCACTCAGACAAAGCAGGCTTATACGGATTCTTACGAAGATACCGAGAATGCGCTCGATTTTATCCGCGAAAACGAGGATGAAAACTCGTTTTACAGATCGGAGCTGTCTTTGCTGCTGACCCGGATGGACAACTGCTGGTTCTTCTACAACGGAGTCTCGACGTTCTCCTCCATGGCGTACGAGAAAGTGTCCAATCTGCAGGATTATCTGGGTATGTACGGCAACAGGATCAACAGTTATACCTATCACGATCAGACGGCGCTGTATAACGCCATGATGTCGCTGAAATACATAGTGGACAACCATACACTCGTAGCGACCGACAACTACATCCCGCAGCTGGCGGGCAACGAGATCTATTCGGAAGTTTATTCGTATAAAGAAAGAGACAGTGAAGATAAGGAGATCAAGGTTTATAAAAACAACTACTGGCTGCCCGTTGCGTTCGGCGTCAGCAACAGGACCGACTCCGACTGGAATTATTCCGACGGTAATCCGTTCAAGGTGCAGGAGCAGTTCTGGGAGCTCGCCTCCGGCGAGAGCGATCTGCTTATTCCGATCAGTGGCGAAGTCACTGACGTTGTGAACCTTGCGTCGATCTCGGATGAGAAGCTGAACTCCGGTATGTTCAATATCGAGAAAGTGAATTCTGCGGACAATAACTCGGAAGCCACATTCAGCTTTACAGTCGAGAAAGAGATGCCCGTTTATATGTTCGTGGACGGCGGCGGCCTGGGTTGTGCGATAGTCACTACCGACGTCATGAGCTACTCCCAGAATCTGGACGAGTCCTATATCCTTGATCTGGGCGTGCTGCCCGCTGGTACGCAGGTCGAAGTTATGATAAGCCTAAAGGAGGACAGGGTCACTTCCGATGTCAAGATGGAGCTTTACGGGCTCGATATGGAAAAATTCAAAAAGGCCTATAACGCGATTCTTGAAGACGGCGCGCTGAACGTGACGGAGAACAAAGAGCATTATCTTAAGGGCGATATAAACCTTGCCGCGGATAAGATGCTTTACACTTCCATACCGTATGACGAAGGCTGGACCGTAAAAGTTGACGGCAATACGGTTCCTGCGGAAAACATAGTCAGAATAGGCAATGCGCTTATGGGCGTAAAGATGGACGCCGGGCATCACGAAGTGGAATTCAGTTTTATGCCCAAAGGGTTGAGCACCGGTTTTCTGCTTACGGTCATCGGACTCTGCATACTGATAATCATAGAGATATTCAAAAAGAGGCGTTTACTTGTATTCGGGGACAGATTCAGGGACAGATATGTATTTTTAGGCAAGTGGCGTGATTTTGACGCGGAAGCCGGCATTGGTCCGACGGCCGCGGTTCGGGATGCGGAGCAGAACGGAAACGGTGGATTTTACGGATCCGGGGCCGGTGTTCTTCCTGCAAGCGAAACAAAAGCTCCGGAGTCTGAAACGATAACACGGGAGGGAACAAAAATGAACGAATTGATCGAGGAGATATTTGAGATTAAAGAGCCGGCATCCGATGTGATATTCGATGAGGCGGACAGTATAACCGATGACCCGGAGGAAATGGGGCTTGATATAGAGGGCGACAACATCCCCGATCCCGTTACCGACGAAGAACTTGATACGTTCGAGCGTATGACATCAGGTGTGGATCTGGGTGCCGCAAGGGATAATCTTGCTGCAGACGGAGAAGATGACGGATCTGACTGGATCGAACCGGACGGCAAAAAGCCCCACCACTACGGCAGGATCATTGCGATAGTGGCTGCTGTTGCTGCCGTCGCGGCGCTTATCGCCGGCGGTACGTATCTTAAGAACAAGCAAGCGAACGAAGGCGCTACCGAATCTGACTCAAAGTATTCTCAGACGGTCACGGAACAGACGGCGACTACCCGCCCCGCTGAAATCACCACACGAGAGGATATCACTGCGGCTGAACCGGAGAGCGATTCCTTGCGTCAAGGCGCTGTCGTAATAGACGAGACGGAGGTCCCGAAAGAAGACAGGACCGCAAAGCCGGCGCCGACCACATCAAAGAAGACGGAATCGACCACCGCAAAGGCTGAGTCCACTACAGCCAGACGGACGGAGACCACGCGCGCTCCGGCAACAGAAGCTCCCGCTACACGTGCTCCTTCTACTACCGCTGCGCCGACCACAAAGGCTCCCGAGACGACCACAAAGGCTCCCGAGACTACCACCGACGACGGTAAGCCCGATATACCCGGCGTGGAATACATACCTCAGCCTCCGGCAGAGACAACGACTGCGAAGAAAGAGGAAACAACGACCGCCGCTTCCGGCTCGGACAGCGGATCCGGAAAAACGGTCAGATACGTGGCGACAGACGACGATCAATCCTATTATCAGATACTGCGCAACAACGGCGTTTCCAATCCCACACCGTCCCAGGTCGCGGAGCTTTTAAGACTCAATAACCGCACGGAGAGCGATTATATACATACGGGTGATGTGTTTATCGTTCCGGTTTACAGGTAACAGGTTACAGGTAACAGGTGACAGCTTTTACACCTGTTGCCTGTTATATATTGAATACGCAGCATGCAAAACGAAAAATGAAAAGATATAAACATGTTATAGTGATAGGCATCGACGGTATGGGCAATTTCAACCGCCTTGCCGATACTCCGAATTTTGACCGTATATTCGCCCGCGGCGCGGTAACTTACGACGCGCTGTCCCTTGACCCGACGATCAGCGCGCAGAACTGGGGCGCGATGCTGCTCGGCTGTCATCCGCTGGTGCATAAGCTGACCAACGGCTATATCAGCAACAGGGAATACACCGTAAAAGAGCGTCCATCCGTCTTCAGGAGGATAAGGGACGCTTATCCCGACGATTATCTTTCGTCGGTCTGCAACTGGGACCCGATAAACATCGGCCTTATCGAAAACGGCCTGGGGGTCACCAAGCTGACCGCCGATGACGACGGTGTCCTGACCGATATTATCGTTGAAGAGGTCCGCAAAAAACCGACCTTCCTGTTCGTTCAGACCGATCAGGTGGACGGCGCGGGTCATCACTGGGGCTACGGTACAGAAGAGTTTATCAGACAGATAGAACTGGAGGACGGCTACGTCGGCAGGATATACGACGAGTACGTTAACCAGGGGATCATAGACGACACCCTCTTTATCGTGACCGCAGACCACGGCGGATACAAGCACAGCCACGGCGGCTATAACATAGGCGAAAGACTGGTATTCCTCGGAGCCGCGGGCAGAGGAGTATCAAACGGGGAGATAGGCAGGGCTTACACTTCCGATATAAGCGCGATAGTGCTTTACGCGCTGGGGCTCCCGATCCCGGAATACGGAGAGCACGGTATCACGACTCAGGTCCCGCTCGGTATTTTTGAGGGTTATACGGGCGAATACAGAGTCCCGGACAAAATGACGCTTCCCGAACGGGTCGAATGCGATCCCATAAGTGTCGAAGAACTTGCAGGTCTCGGCAAAGAGCCGCTGCTTGTAATGAATTTTGAAAACGAGTGCGCCGACGCGCTCGGAGTGCATAAATTCAAAGAATACGATACGATCAAATATTACTCCGACGGCCCGGTGGGCGCCTGCGCGGAGCTCGGTTCGACGGGTTTTGCCGTTACGGATCCTCTGCCTGTCGGCGACGATGACCTTACGGTGATGTTCTGGTTCAATACCGATCTGTCTCTTGATGAGGACGCCGTCGTCTGCGGCAACAAGAACTGGCTCGGCAACCGAGACGGGCAGGGCTTCTTGGTGGCGGTGCGCAGTCACGATCTCATTATTTCAAGCGGAAACGGCGACGACTGCTTTGAGCGTCAGATCGCTTTCCCGGAGCGCTCTTCCGACGGATGGACGCACATCGCGGTCGCGTTCGATAAGGAAAGGCAGAACGTCAGGATCTATCTTGATTTCGCGCTTTACGACGTTGAGGATATCCCGGACGATATGCTGCTCTCATACGACAGCGGAAATCCGTTGATCGTCGGCAATGACACGTCCCTGAAATTCAATCAGGTCGAAAAGCATAATTTCTTCCGTATCGACGATCTTATCCTTCTGCGCGGCGCCGCGGACGGTGAATATATGGAGAATATCGGCAGTATGTACGGAGTATAACGAACAATAAATCAGGGGCTGTTGCAGATCCTGTTTCCGGATTTGCAGCAGCCCCGTTGTTTAGCTGAAAAGAAATCTGATGGTTTAATCGCCCGGATATCGGCATCCGGTTACGGTTGCGACGTAAAACGTGCCGTCCGGCGTTTCGATCCCGGGATCGGCAAAGACGACCGAGGGAGTATATCCCGCCTCGGCTGCACCGGCGGTAAAGTGACGCAGCGCTATGCCCACGTCGATCTTCTGCAGGTCGCCGGTCCTGTCGCCATCGCGGGGTCTGTCCCGTTTTTCAAAGAAATGATACGCGCCGTCTTTTGCGATGATTCTCCAGGGCTGCTTGTTTACAGCGGAAGGCGCCCATCTGGTCAGTTCAAAGGCTTCTTTCAGATCTCCGGCGGAATCGGGCGACATCGGAGCGGAAAAACCGTCGGTAAAGAAAAGCTCCCCGAGGGGTTTTCTCGTATCTGCTTTGACTCCTTTTCGCATTACCGTTTCACGGATGGAGCGTTTTTCGGACGGGCGGCCGATCGGCGTTACGCAGGGCATGATCTCGTCATCTTTAAGAGCTGCGGCTCTTTCAAACAACCCGCGGTTCATGGTTCCGCCGATCCATACCGTACCGAAGCCAAGCTCCCAGACTTTAAGAACAAAGTCTTCGAATAAGTAGCCGTACACAGCCTCGGAAAAATCGGTTTTTTTCATTACGGCTGCGACGTAGGTCTTTTCTCCGGCGATAACGGGGCTTGACAGCCCGTGTGTTTCCGCGTCGAGGATCCGGAAGGAAACTTCGGCGCCGAACGGATTACTCAGACCGGCAATGACCTCATTGATGCGGTCAAGATCGGCGTCGGACAGCTTACAGCCGTCGTAGGTCCTGACGCTTTTTCTGCTCATGATAATTTCGGACAGTGTTGACATTGTATCACCTCTTGGATGGAATAGGGGACAGGTGGTCCGTACCGTATTTAATTCTGAATCCTGAATCCGGAACTCTGTGCTTTTTTCAGGCGGAATTCGGGCAATTGCGACAGTATGACTGCCGCGAACATGATGGCGCAGCCGGCGATCTCGCGGGAGTTCAAAGCGTTGCCGCGGATAATCCAGTCGGACAGGGCGGAGAACACAGACTCAAAGCTCATGATAAGCGAAGCAACCACCGGTTTGGTATACTTCTGACCGAGTATCTGCAGCGTGTAGCCTACGCCTCCGGACATGACGCCGGAATAGAAAAGAGGCCCCCAATTCTGATTGATGACTTTTATATCCGGCTTTTCGGTAAAGATCATGACTAACAACGTAAGTATCGCCGCAACAAGGAATTCGGTACATGAGAGAGTTATTCCGTCGACTCTGTCGCCGTAGTGGTCCACTGTCATGATCTGGAAGGAAAAGAACAGCGCACAGCCTATAAGCAGCAGGTCCGCTGTCGAGATCCCTCTGCCTTCGCCCGGCTTGACCGATATCAGGTATAATCCGACAACCGCGATGGCTACGCTTATCCACGCTTTTACGGTTATTTTCTTTCCGAGGACTACGCTTAAGACAGGTACAAGCACGATATAAAGCGCGGTCAGAAAACCGGCTCTGCCTGCGGATACGCTTTTGCCGTGTATATCTATGCCTACCTGCTGGAGGTTTACCGCTATTGCCAGAAATACGCCGCACATCACGCCCGCTTTTAACTGGGTTTTGTTGATATGCAGAAACACTTTTGCGGATTTATGTTCCTCGCCCCGTATCTTTATCGCGTCGCTGACCAGCGCTGCGATACCTATAGAAGCGAACGCCATAAAGTTGCGTATGGTCTGGAACGTGAACGAACCCATCTCGCCGCCTTCGGACTGAGACACGAAGGAGATGCCCCAGATCACCGCGCCTATAGCCAGCAGCGTCGGCCCCATAATTTTCTGAAATCCGGTTTGGTTATTCATGTAACGTAGTTGACCGTTTCGATTAATTTGCCGTTGTATATATAAACCCTCGGCACGCGGCGGGAGACGTTGCAGAGGACCTCGTAATTGAAACTCGCAGAGTTTGCGCCTATCGCCTCGGCGGATATGCAGCCGCAGCCGCCCATAAGCACGACCTCGTCGTCGACCCTGACGCCGCTTATATCCGTGACGTCTGCCATGAACTGATCCATGCAGACTCTGCCGGTGATCGGAGCGTATTTGCCGCGGACGAGCACCTTGCCGCAGTTGGACAGCGCCCGCGGATAGCCGTCCGCGTAACCCGCCGATACGGTGGCGATAACTCGTTCGGAGTCGGTGTGATACGTAAGCCCGTAAGATATTCCCGTGCCTGACGGTACGGTTTTTATATTGACTATATGGGATCTGAGAGTCATGGCAGGGGTCAGCTTGACTTTCGTTTTGTCGACCTCGTCGGAAGGGTAATGGCCGTAGAGGGATATTCCCATCCTTACCATATCGAATTCGGGTTTTGGGTTCTGAGTACTGAGTTTTGAGACGGTTTCCGGCTCGATTATCGCGGCGCTGTTTGATATATGATATATGCCGAGACGCCTGCCGGTCAGATTTTCGCACCTGTTGACAAAATCCGCGAACAGGTCGGTCTGCTTATGCGTAAAGGTTTTGTCTGCGCAGTCCGCCGTGGCGTAGTGTGTGAATATCCCCGCGACTTCGATATTTGCAAGAGCTGCGATTTGCGCAACTTCGCCGGCAGCCTGTTCCGAAGGCACGAAACCTATCCGGGACATGCCCGTATCGACGGCTATCTGTATCTTCGCGCGTTTGCCGAGTCTGTCCGCGGCGTCGCTGATCTTAAGCGCGTCGTCCGTTCTGAAAACAGTCAGTTCGACATCGTTTCCGATCAGCCGGTCGTAATCAGCGGCGGGTACGTATCCGAGGATCATAACCGGAAGCGTAATGCCGGCAGTTCTGAGTTCCATCGCTTCGTCGGCGGTGGCGACGGCGTAATAATCCGCCATATTATGTAAAAACTTTGCGAGGGAGACCGCGCCGTGGCCGTATGCGTCCGCTTTTATCACACAGCAGCGTTTTACATGGGGCGCAAGACCGGCGGAAAGCGCGTTGAAATTGTTTTCGATCGCGTTAAGATCGATCTCGGCAAAAGTCCTCATATATCCGTCTCCCTGAGATAATCCTTCAGAAGACTCTGCTGTATATCGTGCAGCATGTCATAAGCCTTTCCGCCCACGGGTCTGCCGTCGATCTCCACAGCCTGCAAAGCGAAGGAACCGGAGGAGGATATCACGACCTCGTCCGCCGTGAAAAGGTCGTCGACCGTGAAGGGAGTCTCGCTGACGGCGTAGCCCAGTTCATGGCATTTATTGAGGAGATTGCGGCGGGCGATCCCCGATAAGATCAGGTTATCCGTCGGGGCGGTTATAAGGGTATTGTTCCTTATGATGTTTACGTTGGAGTGAGCGCACTCTGTGACCCTGCCGTCGCGGTGGAAAATGACTTCGTCGCAGCCGGCAATCTGCGCCGCCTGCATCCCGAGGACCGCCGGCAGCAGATTGAGCGATTTGATATGGCAGGTAAGGGCGCGGGTGTCCGGCATTGTTATAAGCCTGAACTTCGTGTCGATCGGGCGTACTGTGCGGGGGTTGAATACCACCCAGATGTTGGGCGGGACGGCGGGATCGTAGGTATGGCTTCTGGGACCGTAGCCGCCTCGCGTTGCCTGGAAATAGACGAAATTCTCATCTGTATCCATATGACGGACAAGCGTGCGGAGAAGCTCCTTGAATTCTTCCTGGGAATAGGGGATCTTAAGGTCGATAAGACCCGCGCTGCGAAAGAATCTGTCCACATGCTCGTCAATGTTATGGATTATATAATTCCTGGAATACGTGGTGTCAAAACAGCCGTCTCCGAACCAGCAGACCCTGTCGGTCATCGGGATGGTCATATTCTCGAGTTCGTCGAATCTGCCGTTGTAAAAACCGAGTGTTTTCATAATATATCCTCCTTTTCAGCTGTCAGCCGCGTCCTTGAGTCCGGCGAATTTTGCCATAAGTTTTTTTGTTCCGTATTCGTCAAACGCCACCTCGACAAGGACGTCGTTTCCCATCGCGCCGAAGGACAGCACCGTGCCCTCGCCGAATTTTTTGTGACGAACTCTTTGCCCGACGGAAAACTCGGTCAGTCCCGCGGCTTGGTGGGAGTTCTGAGTTCCGGGTTTTGAGTTTTGAGTATTATTTAACAGACGGGAACCTTTATGCTTCGGACTCCTGACTCCGAACTCCGGACCTGAACTGACAGTGCTGGTATAAGCGCTTGTGAAGCCTCTGCCGTAAAACGACCAGGAATCTGACCGTTCCTCATCCTCTGTGACCTCGGGCGGGATCTCTTCCAGGAATACCGAAGGCGGATTGCGCATGGTCTGCCCGAACATCTGCCGGGACCTTGCGCGGACTATAAAGAGTTTTTCCTTCGCTCTTGTGATGCCGACGTAACAGAGCCTGCGTTCTTCCTCCAGCTCGCTCCTGCTCATAAGAGACTGGACTCCCGGGAAGATGCCGTTCTCCATGCCGGGGATGAACACGACCGGGAATTCCAGGCCCTTCGCGGAATGCAGGGTCATAAGCACCACTGCGTCCGCGTCGGAATTATAATTGTCTATATCCGTCATGAGCGCGACTTCCTCCAGGAAGGAATCGATCGACGGATCGTCCGGATTCTCCTGTTCAAACAGGGAGATGTTTGCGGCAAGCTGATTTATATTTTCGCTTCTGTCTTCAAAAGTGGCTTTGTCCTCTGCGAGGTATTCGATATAATGGGTCTTTTCCAGTATCAGGTTGAACAATGCGTTTGCGGTGATATCGTCTTTCCTTCTGTTTATCCCGATAATCATATCCGCGAACGAGGTCAGCTTTGACGCCGCTCTTGCCAGAACGGGGTAGTCCTGCGCGTTTCTGATGACCTCGAACAGCGGTAAGGAGAGCGCGTCCGCTATTTTCTGCGCGTTATTGAGAGTCGCTTCTCCTATTCCGCGTTTAGGTTCGTTTATGATCCTTCTCAGGCGGACGTTATCCGCAGGATTGCAGGCGACGGCCAGATACGCGGTCATATCCTTTATTTCCTTGCGGTCGTAGAATTTATGGCCGCCGATGATCCTGTAGGCTATGGCCCGTTTCACCAGGGCGCGTTCTATAAGGTTTGACTGGGCGTTCATCCTGTACAGGACGGCAAAGTCGCTCATCTGTCTGTCCGCGGAAAGCTCAACGATCTTGTCCGCGATATACTCCGCCTCGTCAAAGTCGCTGTCACATTCGCAGAGGGTCACTTTGTCGCCTCTCGGGTTTGCGGTGATCAGGGTCTTGCCCTTGCGCTCGGAATTATTGGCGATAACTCCGTTTGCCGCATCCAGTATGTTGCCGGTGGACCGGTAGTTCCGCTCTAATTTTATGACCTCCGCGCCGGGGAAGTTGATCTCGAATTTCAGTATATTTTCGATCGTCGCTCCGCGGAATTTGTAGATGCTCTGGTCGTCGTCGCCCACGACGCACAGATTGCCGCTGCCGGACGCCAGAAGCGCAGTCAGCATGTACTGCGACAGATTGGTGTCCTGATACTCGTCCACCATGACATATCTGAACTGCCTCGCGTAATGCTCCAGCACGTCGGTGTTCTTCTGAAGCAGCGTGACGGTATTGTTGATGATATCGTCAAAGTCCATGGCGTCGGCGGAACGCACAATCTCGGAATACTTTTTGTAGACCGCGCCTAAAAGCGCACGCCGGGCGTCGTTCTGATATTTGTCGAGATACGCGTCCGCCGTCAGAAGTTTGTTTTTCGCAGAGCTGATCTCCGCGAGACAGACCTTTGCCGGCAGAAGCTTTTCGTCGATGCTAAGGAGCTTCTGGCACTCCTTTATGACTCTTTTGGAATCGTCCGTGTCGTAGATCGTGAAATGGGAGGAATAACCTATCCTGTCCGCCCAACGGCGCAGGATACGCACGCAGGCGGAGTGGAATGTGCTCGCCCAGATATCTCCGCCTTCTTCGCCCAGACGGGCGATTATTCTGTCCTTCAGTTCGTTTGCGGCCTTGTTTGTAAAGGTGATCGCCCGTATCTCCCAGGGACGGGGCGTATCGACCCGAAGACGCGCTGAGAGAATCGGGAATACCTCGTTGTCCCCGTTGATATAACTCTTCATAAGGCCGACCGTCTCAGCGTCGGGCTCATTTATGAATACGTCCGAATTATAAGCGCTGCCGAATTCGAGCAGGTAAGCGATCCGGTTCACAAGTACGGTGGTCTTTCCGCTTCCCGCTCCCGCTAAAATCAAAAGCGGCCCCTCGGTGTGGGTAGCCGCTTTGAATTGCGGTTCGTTCAGATTTTTATATCTGCGGCGTATGACTTTGTTTCTGAGTTCTGTAAGGTTTTCAGTCATCTTCTGCATTCAGTTTTTTTGCGACCGCCTTGAAATTGAGTCGGAGACTGCCGGTCTTCCGTTTCAGATCGCCGGACAGATCGTCGCAGTCGGATATGAGATTGTCGAATTCCGCACCGAGCCTGGAACCGAACGTCTCAAGCTCGTCCCGCATATTGTCAAGTCTTGCGAGGGTTGAGGAAACCACCTTGTCGGTTTCCTCTGCGGCGGCGTTGATCTTATCGGTCGTCTCGTGCAGGAGCCCGTCGGAGTAACGGCGCACGTCGATGATCGCTTTGCCGATCTTTGCCTCTTCGCTTTCGCTCTTGAGCTCTTCGGTTTTTGCTTCAAGCTCGGCCCTGAGTCTCTCGTTCTCGCTTTCGAGTTCTTTTATTTTATCTTCGTTTTCCCTGCTCTGCTCGCTGAGTTTGCCCTCGAGCTCTTCGATCTTTGTCTGAAGCTCTTCCGCTTTTGCCTTCTGCGCCGAAAGTTCATTTTCGCGCTGCTCGATATAGCTTATGACGTCAGCTCGGTTAAAGCCACCGACGGACGATCTTTTGAATACGTGTTCCTCGGTCATATTGTCAGATCTCCTTATAGTCTTGTTCCCGTGATCTTCTGATAAAGCTCGTAGGGATAGGGTATTTCGTAAAGGTGAGTCAGGGCAAGCGTCAGCGCTCTTATAAAGCCTTTGAATTCGTTTATGAAATATTGCGTTTTTGATACAGGTACGGGTTTTATGAGCCCGGCTGGAGCGGGAGAGGCACCGTCTGCGGTGAACGTCAGCACGGCTCTTGTCGCTCTGTGGTCGGAGTAAGTCTCGCCGTTTTCGTCGGTGATATTGTAATGAGATATTTCAACGGGCGCAAAGGTCACGCCTCCGCCGTCGCGGTACATCACTTTGTCAAGTGATTCCGGGATGTCCGGCGTCCAGGTATCCCTGTCTTTGAATACATAATTGCCGCCGTTCTCAAGTTCAGCCCATACGTCCTTCAGGCCCGTCGGCGCGACAAACGTGCCGTAAAGGTCGTCGCGCTCCTCGCGGTCGTACTGGGAATTGAAATCGCCCATCACGATAACAGCTCTGTCTGCGGAGTTTTGCTCTATCATTTCGCGAAGCTGGATAAAGTTGTCGCGTCTGGTGTCGATGGATTTGTAATCTACGCCGTGTCCGCAGTCAGCGTGAATAACGTAAAAATCTATGTAAACGCCCGGAGCGGGTTCCATGGTGAAGGAAAGGATGCCTTTTTCCGCCAGACGGTCGCAGGCTCCGGAAAGCACGCCGTACATGATCCGCCAGGGTGTACGGACGGTATTATAGATAGGATATTTCGAGAAAACGTTCAGACCGTCTCCGCCGAAAAGTCCGGCTATGGGATAGGACTGATATTCAAAAGCGCTCATCGCGGCGGAAAGAGCGTCATGGAAGGAGAAATCCTCCTCAACCGCAACAAGGTCCGGATCTTCGCCGGTGAGGACCTCGCCGATTTTTCCCATCCTTGAGCCGCCGATCGCCTTTCGCTGGGATGAATGCGTGTCGCCCAGAACCGGTACGCCCGATACGTTGTAGGTCATAAGGTCGAGTGTTCCGTACGTTTCGCTACCGGAGGCGGTCGCGGGCACGGCGCAGGAAAGCGATAACAGCGATACGCAAAGTAAAAACATAATAACCGATTTTATCTTCATTATGATCACCTTGATTATTGTAACAGATATAAAATAAAATTTCAACCTTAATCGGAAAACGCTTTACAATCATATCGGAAATATGTTATCATTCAACATGGAAGAATTTACAGACAAGGTATAACTATATGAAAATCTCCGAAATACTGAAATCGACTTCTCCGGGACTGTCCTTTGAGGTGTTCCCTCCTAAGAAAGCGGGCAGCTTTGAATCCGTTCGCGGAGCGTGCGAGGCGATAGCCGCGCTGAAGCCGTCTTTCGTCAGCGTTACATACGGTGCAGGGGGCACTACAGACGCCTACACTCTCGCCCTGGCGAAAGCCATAAAAACCGATACAGGCACGGAGGTTCTGCCTCATCTGACCTGCGTCGGGGCTTCGCTTCCCGATATCGACAGGCAGCTTGACGCCATGACTGAACACGGATTTGAGAATATCATGGCGCTCAGGGGCGATATGCGCGAGGATATCGACAAATCAGCGCAGGCTTTTTCGCACGCTGACGAGCTGGTGAGTCATATACGCGGCAAAGTCGGTTTCTGCATAGGAGGCGCTTGCTATCCGGAATGTCATCCGGAGAGCGAGAGCGTGGCGAAGGATATAGAGATGCTGCGCCGCAAGGCGGACGCCGGGGTGGATTTCCTGACCACCCAGATGTTTTTTGACAACAATCTGTTTTTCAACTTTATGTATAAGCTGCTCGGTGCGGGAGTTAACGTGCCGGTGCTGCCGGGGATCATGCCTGTTACCAGAGCAAAACAGCTTGCGCGGATAAACGATCTTTCGCAGGCGTTCCTGCCCCGCAGGTTCATAGCCCTTGTGGACCGTTTCGGCTCCGACGAGCGGGCTATGAAGCAGGCGGGGATAGCCTACGCCACGGATCAGATAATAGACCTGTTCGCCAACGGCATCAATCACGTCCACGTTTACACTATGAACGACCCGGAAGTCGCCTCCGCAATAATGAGCAACTTATCAAATATAGTAAACTCTGAACTTTGAACTCTGAACTATGAACTCTGAACTTAACACCGGATTCACATACCTTGACGGTGCTATGGGCACCATGCTGCAGGCGAGGGGACTGAGACCCGGAGAACTGCCCGAAATGTGGAATATGGATCACCCCGATATCATTACCGAGGTGCATTATGAGTATCTGGACGCCGGCAGTGATATCATCCTTACAAACACCTTCGGCGCTTATGCGCATAAATTCGGCGATAAATACGGGACTCCGTCTGTCGGTGAGATAGTCTCGGCTGCGGTGGAGAACGCCCGCGCGGCGGTTATTAAGCACGGCCGGCAAAAACGAGTGGCGCTGGATATCGGTCCCACCGGGAAGATGCTTGCCCCCTTCGGCGATTTTGACTTTGAGGAAGCCGTATCTCTTTTTGCCGAGACCGTACGCGCCGGCGTGAAAGCGGGCGTCGATCTGATATTCATCGAGACCATGACCGACAGCCGTGAGACAAAAGCCGCCGTTCTTGCTGCCAAAGAACAATCGAAACTTCCGGTTCTCTGCTCAAACGTTTACGACGGCAAGGGCAAACTGATGACAGGCGCGACTCCGGAAGTCATGGCCGCTGTTCTCGAGGGACTCGGGGTCTCGGCTTACGGCATGAATTGCTCTGCGGGACCGGATCAGATAGCGGAGCTCTGCCCCGGCTTATATGCCGTTGCAAGCCGTCCGCTGATATTCAAACCTAACGCAGGGCTACCGAGGAACGAGGGCGGCAGGCTGATCTATGATGTTACTCCCGATGATTTTGCCTCTCAGATGACAAAGATTGCTGCCTCTGGCGGCAGCATCCTGGGCGGCTGCTGCGGTACGACTCCCGACTACATAAGGGCTCTGGTCGAAAAGACGAAGGATATCGAGCCTCTGCCGGTCAGACAGCGGGATTTGTCTGTGGTTACCTCCTACAGCCGCGCGGTGTATTTCGGCGGCAAGCCCGTACTTATAGGAGAGAGGATCAATCCCACTGGCAGGAAGGCGTTCAAAGAGGCGCTGAGAAATCATGATATCGATTATATCATAGACGAGGGTATGGATCAGGCTGACGCCGGCGCGGATATTCTGGACGTCAACGTGGGGCTCCCGGAGATAGATGAACCGGAGATGATGGAGGAGGCTGTTACCGAGCTTCAGAGCGTTCTTCCGCTTCCGCTTTGCATAGATACCTCAGATACCGTCGCGCTGGAGCGCGCGATGCGGCTCTATAACGGCAAACCGCTTATAAATTCCGTCAACGGAAAGAAAGAGGTAATGGATGTCGTGTTCCCGCTTCAGGCAAAGTACGGCGGAGTCGTGATAGGACTTACCCTGGATGAAAACGGCATACCGGATACTGTCGAAGGCAGGCTGGAGATTGCCCGCAGGATATACGCGGAGGCCGACGGATACGGTATAAGCCGGTCCGATATCATTATCGATCCGCTTTGTCTGTCAGTTTCGTCCGATCCGAACGCGGCTTTGACAACGATCGGGACTGTCCGGCGGATAAAATCCGAATACGGCGGACTTACAAGCCTCGGCGTGTCAAACGTATCTTTCGGTCTGCCGCGGCGCGACATAATAAACGCTGTATTCTTTACAATGGCTCTGACAGCGGGGCTTGACGCCGCCATAATCAATCCCTTTTCAGACGAGATGATAAAGGCTTTCAAAGCCTTCTGCGCTTTGAGTGATAATGACGCCGGCGCTGCTGATTATATCGATTACGCCTCCGGGCTTGAAGACGTTTCCAGGTTCCATGTTCCAAGTTCCAAGGCGCAGAGCAGTAATAATACAGACGTTGAATCGCAGGATTTAAAGTCTGCGATCATAAAAGGGCTGAAGGACAAAACCGCGGCAATCACCGCCGAAATGCTCAGAATAAAAGAACCGCTGGATATCGTGAACGGAAGTATAGTTCCGGCTCTGAACGAAGTGGGCGAGGGCTTTGAGAAGAAGACCATGTTCCTGCCGCAGCTTCTGATGAGCGCGGATGCGGCGACCCGCGCTTTTGCCGTGATCAGAAAAACGATGGCGGAAGCGGGCATAAAACCCGATGATACAAAAAGGATCATTCTTGCGACCGTAAAGGGCGATATCCATGATATAGGCAAGAATATACTGAAAGTCCTGCTGGAAAACTACGGCTTCACCGTGATCGATCTCGGCAAGGACGTGCCGCCCGAAAAGGTTGTCGAAGCCGCGAAAAAGCATGCTGCCGGGATCGTGGGGCTGTCCGCACTTATGACTACAACGGTGCCGGCTATGAAGGAAACGGTTGAGCTTGTCCATAAAGAGCTCCCGGGCGTTCCGGTGATGGTCGGCGGAGCGGTCCTTACGCAGGAATACGCCGATATGATAGGCGCGGATTATTACGGAAAGGACGCCATGGCGTCTGTGAAGATAGCGCAGACGGTGTTTGGATAAAGGTATGGCAATGAAAAAAAACAATATAAGAAACAGTTATTTGTTCAGAGGTCTGATATTGCTTTTGGCGATCGTGTTTTTCCCGATAACCATAACTGTTTTGGTATTCAGATCAAGAATGGCAACGACGGCAAAATGGGTCATAGCTGCTGTTATATGGCTGCCGTTGTTGATTTTCGGCGGTGCAAGCTTGTTGAACGTAGATTCTGTTTCTCAGCCGTCCTCATCAGGATCTGTGATTGAGGAGGTCCGGGAGGAGACTACGAGGGGCAGTGCAGAAACGGAAACAAGTTCCAAAACCGTTCCGGCTGCAAACCGGGAAACCGTCGGAACGATCAGGTCAGAGTCGACTACGGAAGAAGACATTATAATAAAATTTGAATCCGAAACAACAACAGCAGAGGTTGCAGCAAAAGAAAAATCAACAGGATCCGTTGCCGAAACGGAGAAGCCAATTGAAAGAATCGTTCCGACAGAAGCTCAGACAACGAAGATCCACGAAACAAAAGCCGAAACGACAAAAGCACCGGAAACAGAGGCTCCTGAGACAAAGGCTCCTGAGACTGAGGCTGCAAAACAGGATATTATACATGAGTATGTAGTAAATGAAAATACAAGAAAATTTCATGATCCAGGGTGCAGAAGCGTTAAGCAGATAAAAGAAAAGAATCGGAGAGATTATACTGGGACCAGAGAACATCTGATTGAACAAGGCTATGATCCTTGTAGTATTTGTAATCCATAATTTATAACTATTTCTATAATCAGGAGGCAATATGAGTTTTACACCTGTTTACATTCCGATAGGAGTTCCGACTTTCCATCTTGAGAGCGCCGGGATATTATTTGAAGAGAGCAAATCGCTGCTTGGAAGCATAGACAAAAACACCGTCTGTCCAGATGAGATGCTTCTGTCCATAGATAAACTGGACGCATTTCTCGATACTGTCTCGCCGGATCTCGCGATAGTTCAGAACGTGACCTTCGCCAACGGCGCGTATATCGCTGAGATCCTGCGCAAATTCGACTGTCCGGTGCTTTTATGGACTCTGCGCGAGCCCGTTATCGACGGCACAAGGCTCAGGCTCAACTCTCTGACCGGGGCGTTTTCCGCCGCGAATATGCTGAAAAGCTTTGACAGACCTTTCAGATACGTGTTCGGCTCACCGGATGAATACGGCGTCCGGAAATCTGTCAAAGCCGCCGTTGATGCGGAGAGGGTCAGAAAGGCGATGCGTTCGCTCAATATAATGCAGGTCGGGCACACTCCACAGGGCTTCGGCTTCGGCCGGGCTCTGGACGCGGAGGTCGCGGCAAAGTTCGGCGCGAACGTGGTCTCTGTAGAGGCAAGGGAGCTTATAAACAAGGCGAAGAAGTTTTCCGACGACGATATCAAAGATTATCTTGCCGACGCGAAAAAACGCATCGTCGGACTTGACGGTATCAAACAGAATAACGTCCTTGATTTTGCCCGTCTATACAGGGCTTATGACGAATATGTAAAAAACAATGATATAGGCGCGCTTTCCAGCCGCTGCTGGCCGGATTTCTTTACGGATTTCGGCACTCCCGTCTGCGCTGCCCTTGCCATGCTGAACGACCTTGGCGTGCCCGCAGCATGCGAGGCTGATACGTACGGCGCTCTGACTATGTATATCAGTCAGTTCCTGACGGGGAAGCCCGCCTTCTTCGGCGATCCCGTGTCGCTTGACGAGAATGAGCATACGGTCACCTTCTGGCACTGCGGCACCGCAGCCTGTTCTCTTGCGAGAGAGGATACGGGCGCCCGCGCCGGCGTACACTGCAACAGACGCATCGGTCCGACTCTCGAATTCGGTTGCAGGGAGGAAAAGAACGTCACTGTCTTCCGCGTCGGCAGAAAGCCCGACGGCTCCTTCCGGTTCTTTATCGCTCCCGGAGAGGCGCTTGACAAGCCGCAGCAGTTTTACGGTACTTCAATAGTCGTAAAAACAAAAGCAGAGCCGAAGCCGATGATAGAGCGTGCCGTGAAGAATGGCTGGGAACCGCATTTCGCGATCGCAATGGGCGATATAGCGGAGACGTTGGAAGCGCTCGCGGAATTCCTCGGTATTGAAGTTGAGAGAGAAGCCTGATCGGGTCCGAGTTCCATGGGCTTGGAACCTGGAACCCGGAACTTGGAACTAATCACAATGCAGCAATCCATCCTTTTCCTCATCGTCGTCTTCCTGTCGAACATCATCCAGTCCATCACCGGCTTTGCCGGAACGGTGCTGGCAATGCCTTTTTCCGTTATGCTGGTCGGCTATAACGGAGCGAGAGCTATCCTGAATGCACTCGGGCTTGCAGCTTCCGTGGGAGTGGACGCCCTCGAATTCAGGCACATCAACTTTAAAGAGTTCGCCAAGATGACCGGCATAATGATCCCGGGAATAATCGCGGGGCATTTTATCGAGCCGTATCTTGAAAGCAATCAGCAGCTGCTTTATAAGCTTCTGGGCTCTGTCGTTGTGGCTTTTGCCCTGTTTAATCTCTATAAATTCATCCGGAAACAGAAGCTTAAAAAGCCAAATCTACCCGTGTCGATCCTGATCATCGCGCTGGCGGGTCTCGTGCACGGGATGTTCGTCTGCGGCGGACCGCTGCTTATCGTCTATGCCGCCGAGGAAATCCAGGAAAAAGAAGAATTCCGCGCGACCGTTTCCGCAGTCTGGATAGTTCTGAACGGCATCATGCTCGTTAGGGACATCAACGCGGGAAGTTTTAAAAACGAGCAGACGCTCTCGCTTATGTGGATATCTCTCGCAGTACTCGTGCTTGCTCTGTTTATCGGGAATCTTATTGAGCATAAAATGAATAAGAGAGCCTTTATGCTCATAAGCTATATATTGATGATAATAAGCGGAGTTTCGCTTCTGGTGAAGTGAATTCAGAGCGTTGAATATTGAGAAATAAACTGAAAGGAATACATTATGGCAAAGGAAATCAAAAAGGATCTTACCCACGGCATCACAATCAAGGACAGGATCGGTTACGCAATGGGTGATATGGGAGGTCTTCTGACCTTCGGACTGATATCGTCGTTTCTTAATATGTTCTATACCGACGTGCTGAAGCTCCCGCTCACGCAGATAACGGTGCTCATGCTTGTGGCGCGTATCTGGGACGCGATAAACGACCCGATGTGGGGCGGTTTCATCGACTCGCGCAAGCCCACAAAGTATGGCAGGTTCCGCCCGTATATTCTTGGCGCGTCGCTCCCGCTGGCTATCGCCGCCGTCGTCATGTTTACGAAGATTCCGGGGCTTTCCACGTCCCAGTACCTCATCTTTGCCTACGTGACCTATATTTTCTACGGCATGATGTACACCGGTACCAATATTCCGTACGGCTCTCTTGCGTCGGTCATCACGGACGACGAGTCCGAGCGTTCTTCGCTCTCCATGTGGCGTTCGATAGGCGCGGGCGTCGGCGGTCTGCCGGCGCAGATACTGCTGCCGCTGTTCGTATTTAAAACTCTCGATAAAGACACAAAAGTCCTTGACTCCACGAAACTGACTCTTGCTGTAGCAGTGCTTGCCGTACTCACGGTGGTTATTTATTTTCTGCATTTCAAGCTCACAAAGGAGCGTATAACTCTTCCGCCGAAACAGGATCAAGGTAATTATGATATTCTGAAATCCATAAAAGTGCTGTCTCATAACGGTCCGTTCCTCGTGCTGTGCATCGTGTCCATGCTGCTGATCGCTTTCCAGATGTATACGCAGACGACCTACAACTACCTGCTCAAGGATTTCTACAACAAGCCCGGACTGTATTCGCTCACTACGGTCTGCACATATCTGCCAATGGCTTGTTTCCTGCCGTTTATGGGAAAGCTCATACGCAAATACGGTAAAAAAGAGCTCTGCTCCGTGGGGCTGCTTTTTGCCGCGATAGTCAATTTCGCGCTGTATTTCATGAGGTTCACGCCTCTCGTCTCCAATCCCTATGCATTCCTTGCGCTGCTTCTGTTTTCCGGCGCAGGACAGACTTTCCTCGTGCTGGAGGTATGGGCGCTGGTCATGGACGTTATCGACTATCACGAGATGCTCTCCGGCAGGCGGGAGGAGGGGACCGCTTACGCCTTCTATTCCTTCACGAGGAAGCTCGGTCAGACTCTGGCGGGCGTCGGTATGAATGCGCTGCTCAAATTCATCGGCTATAACGTCGACACTGCGGATACTGTCGGGCAGACCGTCGAAGTCACTGCAAAGCTTTACGATATCTCAACAATCATTCCTGCTGTCGTACTCAGTATTATGTTTATCCTTCTCGGCTTCTGCTATAAGCTGTCCAAAAAGAGAGTAGAGGAACTGCATGGTAAGCTATATGACAGTGAACAGCTGAAAGTTGAAAGTGAACAATCAACTGCTGACGGGAATGATCTGTAAGCTGTCAACTTCTGAGAGAGGAGAAGAAAAGTGCTGAATGAAAAAGAACTGAAAACGCTCAGGGAGATCCAGGACGTGGAGCTAAAGATACTCGTCGAGCTGGACAGGATCTGCAAAAAGTATGATATACATTACTCCCTTTCGGGAGGGACTTTGCTGGGCGCGATAAGGCACAGGGATTTTATCCCCTGGGACGACGATATAGATCTCGACCTGAAGCGCAGGGATTTTTACAGACTGATAAAGATACTGCCCGAAGAACTTGGCGAGGATTTCGACTTTGTGAATTACGATGAATTCGGAGAAAATTTCGTGGATTTCATTCCCCGGATATTCTATAATAACTGCAGGGTAAGCAATTCCTTTACCCTGCCCGGGGGCGAAGGGAATATGGCGAATGATCCCAGGATGGACACGATATTTATAGAGCTTTACTGTCTGCACGATACAAAAAGCGGCGTGACTGTCAGGCTGCAGAGTTTCCTTGTTCGGGTCATATACGGTCTATCCATACCTCACAGGAACGGCAAAAAGGATAAGTCGGATTATTCCGCCCTTCAGAAGGCTCAGACCGCAGTTCTCGGCGCCGTCGGCAAACACATAAAAATGAGGACCTTATGCAATATGTATGAGAAGGTCGTCAACATGGTGAAAACGGACGAGGGCGATATGTACTTCAAGCCTTCGGTGCCGCTCTGGGTGCTGGACCGCAACGTCTTCCCGAAGCACTGGTTTGACGAGTTCGTCCGCGTTCCTGTCAGGGAATATATGATAATGGCTCCGAAAAAATATCTTGAGATACTGAAATCTTTGTACGGCGACTGGAAGCAGCTCCCGCCGGAGGATAAGAGAGTTCCCGATCATTTTAAGCTTGACTCGGTGGAGATCTGGTGACGATATGAATATCTGTATGATAATGTCCGGCGGCGTAGGCAGGCGCTTCGGCGCTCCGCTGCCCAAGCAGTACGTGGAGATACTGGGCAGACCCGTCATCGACTACGTTATAGAAGCATGCAGGGGAGCCTCCCTTACAGATAATATCCTTATCGTGGCGGACCCGTCATGGTGGAATTATTCCGAGGGAATGAACAGTCCCGGCATCGATTACGCCGACAACGGCAAAGAACGTCTTGATTCGGTGAAATCCGGCTTCGATTTCATCGCCGCAAACTATGATCCCGATGAGGATACGAAGGTCGTGATCTTTGACGCCGTGGCTCCGTTCGTATATCCCGAACTGATAGACAGCTATTTCAGAGCGCTTGACGATAATGACGCGATAATCACATGCCAGAAGCTGACCGGAGCGCTGGGGAATATTTATTTTGAACCCCTTGACCGCGACAAGTATTATATGACTCAGTCCCCGGAGGGATTCGTCTTCAAAAAGATATACGAAGTGCTGGATACGACGTTCCCGTCTCAGGAGCTCGCCTGGCAGCTGGGTCCCGATGCGAAATACAGTCTGAATTTTGACTTTAAAGAAAACCTTAAGCTGACGTATGATTATCAGCTTAAGGAGATGGAGTACAGATTGAAGGACAGGTTCGGAACCTGATATGAGCAACCGCCCGGGAAGCCCGGGCGGTTGAACTGTCGGATTGAGATATCAATAATTCTCTGCCTTGATCTCGAAATACGCCTGCGGATGGGCGCATACGGGGCAGATCCCGGGAGCCTTGGGCCCGATCACGATGTGGCCGCAGTTGGAGCACTGCCAGATGGTGTCGCCGTCCCTGGAGAACACAAGGCCGCCCTCGATGTTTTCGATGAGCTTGCGGTAGCGCGCCTCATGCTCTTTCTCGATCTTGCCGACCATCTCGAACAGGCAGGCTATTTTTGTGAAGCCTTCTTCGCGGGCGGTGGCGGCAAAGCCGGCGTACATATCCGTCCACTCGAAATTCTCGCCGTTGGCGGCGTCTGCAAGATTGTCAAGCGTGGCGGGGATCTCATCGCCGTGAAGCAGCTTGAACCAGATCTTCGCGTGCTCTTTCTCGTTTCTGGAAGTCTCCTCGAAAATGGAAGCTATCTGAACGTAGCCCTCTTTTTTCGCCTTGGATGCGTAATACTGATATTTGGTATGCGCCTGGGACTCGCCGGCGAATGCCGCCTGCAGATTGGCTTCTGTTTTAGAACCTTTTAATTCCATGGTTGTTTACTCCTTGTTTTAATTTTCATCATTATACAATAATCCCCCGTATTAGTCAAGACCGATACGGGGAATATATATCAGAACAGCGAGTTTTCGTCCGCCACTTCTATTCCGGCGGCTTCAAGAGCTGCGACGGCGGCCTTGTTGTCGTTCACGCGGAAGATAACGCAGGCGGTTTCGGGCTTCGGCGTCGGGAAGGCGTAGGTGTATTCGACGACCAGTTTATTGTCCGCGAGAACGCGGACGACGTTTGCCATTCCGCCGGGCCTGTCGGGCATGTTGACGGCGATAACGTGGTTGACCTTGATGATATAGCCTGCGGCGCGAAGCTGATTCGCGACCGCAGCGTAATCGCTGACGATTATCCTGAGTATCCCGAAATCCTCGGTATCCGCAATGCAGAGCGCTTTGAGGTCAACGTTCTTGTTCGCAAGAAAGTCCGTGATTTCAGCCAGCGACCCGGTCTTATTCTCTATGAATATGGAAATCTGATGTAACATTCTTATTCCTCCTGATGCGGGTTGTTTGTTTTTAAGGCATTAGGCAGTAGGCATTAGGCAGTAGGCATTAGGCATTAGGTAATAGAAAGAAACCAAAAAACTACTGCCTATTGCCTTTTGACTATTGCCTCTTGCCTCTTGCCTCTTGCCTGACTTCAGTCTATAAGCTTGCGCTTGTCTATGACCCTGACCGCCTTGCCCTCGCTGCGGGTGATGGACTTTGGCGCCACAAGGTGGACCTTCGGTGTGATTCCGAGCATGAGCTTGATGGCGTTCGCAAGCTTCTTTTCCTCTATGGTGATATCGCGGACGGTGTCGGAGAACAGCTCCGGTGAAAGCTCCACTTTGATATCCAGAGTGTCTGTGTTGTTGACCCTGTCTACTTCTATAAGGTAATTGGGCGCGTAGCCCTGCTGCAGAAGAACGGTCTCGATCTGGGACGGGAACACGTTCACGCCGCGGATGATGAGCATATCGTCGCTTCTGCCCTTGGGCTTGGACATCCTGACGAATGTCCTGCCGCAGGAACATTTTTTGCGGCTGAGCACGCACAGGTCGCGGGTCCTGTATCTGAGCAGCGGGAAGCCTTCTTTATCGAGGCTGGTGAACACGAGCTCGCCCTCGGCGCCTTCGGGCAGTACTTCGCCCGTGTCTGGGTCGATGATCTCGGCGTAGAAGTGGTCCTCGTTTATATGCATGCCCTTCTGTTCTTCGCACTCGAAGGAGACGCCGGGACCGCTGGTCTCGGTCAGACCGTATATATCATAAGCCTTTATGCCGAGGGAAGCCTCTATGTCGCGGCGCATCTCCTCTGTCCACGGTTCAGCGCCGAATATGCCGGCTTTAAGATCTATATCGTCGGGAGTCAGTCCCTCCTCTTTGAGGGTCTCGCCTATGTAAGCCGCGTAAGAGGGAGTGCAGCAGATGATCGTGGAATGCAGGTCGCGCATAAACTGGATCTGCCTCTGCGTGTTGCCCGAGGACATGGGCAGAGTCAGGCAGCCGACCTTGTGCGAGCCGCCGTGCAGA
>JAILQN010000348.1 GCA_024699005.1 Clostridia bacterium | reverse complement strand
AAAATCTAAAAACCGAATATCAAATTATTAAAAAATTATTAACATTTTTTGTATTTTCCTATTGCAATTTGATTGCAAAGTGTGATATATTAAGTATGAAAAAATATGCGGCGCAATTTCTGCGCCGAAAGGGGATATTATCATGACAAAAATCAAACAGCACTCCCGTCAGATATTCGTTATTCTTCTGGCGCTGGCTACTGTCGCGACATGCTTCTTTATTATGTCGACAAATTCAAATGCCGCTACGGCCGGCACCTACGACATAAAGTTTACAATTTATGAAAGCGGTGACGGCTGCAACGGTGAGCATAGTTATAAGTTAACATATAAAACAAAATCAAACAATGGTAACGGGACTGAATCTTCCGAGGCAACCCTTTTTGATGTCAGTGATGTTAGTGCAGAGACCTATTCGGCAACTGCGACAAATAAGGGATTCCCGTCCTATGTGTATGCATATGTTTACCAGGAAAATCTTTTTTCCGGTGGTGACTGGTCGTTGAAAGTCGAAGTCACCAAACATGGCGGCAGTTCCTGGAAAACTGTTAAAGACGCAAAAATCGGCAGTCGTACGAGTAGAGGCTCTGTGTCAAACAGCTGGAACAGTTTCGACAATACTCCGGCTGTATCCTCTATTTCTCCCGCTTCTGCCTCAGAAGAAATCGTTCTGAATGCGTTTGACGCAACAGGTGATACTACAACAACAAAAACTATCAACGCGACCGTTTACGATCAGTACGGTGTTACCTGGTATCAGGCTCCGACATGGTCGTTTACAAACAACAGCACATATTCTGTATCCTGCAACAGGACCAGTACCACTACAAGATATGATTCTGCGACTCTTACGTTTGGCAAGACGACTAAAAACGGCGCTCAAAAAACCGCAGTTCTGAAAGCCACCTGCGGCACGGTTGAGAATACTTATACGTACACCGTAACACCCACCTATAAACTCTTTTTTGATATTAACGACGAAGACGGGGACAAGGCAACCTGGGGCAGTACCGGCAGCGATCCGGTCACCACTACCAACACCAGTACTTCCGGAACTACGGTTACACAAACTGTATCAGGCAGATCGGCATCAAGACCCGGTTTTGATTTCCTTGGCTGGGCGGCAAGCAGTACGGCAAATTCAGGTTCCACAGACACAATAACCGGCCGCAGCTATACCGATACCGTTTACGCCGTATGGAGCGCGCACAAATATCAGCTCAGGTTCAACGGAAACGATGCCACTTCCGGTATGATGTCGAATCAGGAGATCTCATATGATGATACCACGACATATACCGGCGCAGACGGCGGCACCGCCATAACCAACAACGGCTTCAAACGCGAGTATACCGTCTCTTATGACGGCAACGAAGGCACTGTCGGTGCCACTTCGGACGCCAACACAAAAGCGGCATACGGATTCGCCGGATGGTACAGCGGCGTGAACGACAACGGCACTTACAGCGGGACCGGAACAGCCGCAACCGGTACTTACACCGAAATAAAACAGTGGGAGATCCCTCCGGCTTTTGCCGCAGGGGACGTTTACAGGCTTGAGTTCGACGCCTACGGCACCGGCAATCTTATTACCTATTTCTACGGGGCTGAAAATTATCTGAAGGTCGCTTCTTCCGAAACGACCGTTGCGGACGGCACTCCTGTACCGAGCTCCGGCAATACCGACGGTAATGTTACTTATGCTCTTACATCAACCCAGACGCACTATACCACTAAATATACTCTCGGCAGCACCGGCGACGGTTCAGTGATAAAATACCTGCTGTTCAGGGTCGTAAACTCTTCGGATACGGCACATATCAGCAACGTCCGCTTTATCAAGGAGAGCGGTATACAGTTCTCCAATCAGCAGAAGGTCATCAACCTGACCAAAACCGATAACACTGTTTTCGATCTTTTTGCTGCCTGGACACCGAAGACAGTTACCCTTCCCGGGGCCACAAGGGAGGCCTGGGATTTTGACGGCTGGTATACTGCGGCACAGGGCGGCACAAAAATAGGCGACGAGGGAGATGCTTATACGCCTGTTGCGACCGTTACTCTTTTCGCTCACTGGACACCCAAAACGTATACCATAACCCTTAAAGACGGTTACTCCGGCACAACTGTAGGCGAACCGATCGAGTATACTATCTTAACGACAAACATCACCTATCCGGACGCCCCCACAAGGGACGGCTATAATTTCAATAACAAATACACCGTACAGTCGGATTCCGGCAACTGGCATGCGGGAGACACTCTGACCAACAACAGTTCTGCCCTGAGCGGCAAATACGGCAACGTCATCCTGAACGCCGGCTGGACGCCCAAAACCTACACGGTGACTTATAAAGCCGTCCAGCCCGATGTGCTTGCAGTCGGTGACACAGGCGCCCTGTTTGACGGCTTCACTGCGGATGTTGAAAGAACTTATACTTACGACGCGCAGTACAGCGACGTGGGTATGCCGGATCTCACCATTCCCACAGGCTATACCTTCGGCGGCTGGTATTATGACGAGGGGCTCAATAACGAGTTCCTTAGCGACAACAGCGGCAATGCGACTGTTCAGATCCTCAATGATACCACTGTATATCCCAAATGGGAGCCTGTAAATTACGAGATCACCTATATCCTTAACGACGGCGACGATCCGAATACGACTTTCAACGGAGATAATCCGCAGTCATTCAATGTCAAAAGCACATTCTCCGCGGCAAGCGCAAGCCGTCAGGGCTATGAGGATGCCGTCTGGCAGGTCATCAGTGACACAACCGGAACTTCGTGGGGAAGCACGCCGTTTATCACGGCAGGCACCGATTTTTCGCTTGCTTACGGTAACGTTACGCTCAGCGCGCAATGGACAGCGAAGGAAGTCCAGGTTCTGTATGCCGGTCTTGCGGACGGCAGCGCCGTAGATGCGTATAACCAGCCGGTTTCCGTTAAAAGATCGACCTACAATAACGCTATAGGTGTTCTTGCCACAGGCGTGCGCGACGGCTACAGGTTTGACGGATGGTTTATGCAGGACGGCACGAACGGAGTCTGGGGCGATCAGGTAACGGCTGCTTCCGTTTATAATTCCGAGAACGGCTTCAACACCGTGACCTATAAAACATATATCTACGCCAAATGGACGCCCAGGACTTATACAGTGGCTTTCGACGGCAACGGTCAGACTGCCGGCTCCATGGATACACAGACCTTTGCCTATGACGAGGCGGCAAAGGCTCTTAACGAAAACAGATTTGCCCGGACAGGTTATGACATGCTTGGCTGGGCCCTGAGCGACGACGCGACAGCGCCTGACTATACCGACAAACAGCAGATCAGGATAAACGGGCTGCTGACCGCGGAGCAGAAGAATCAGGACAACGTTACCGTTACGCTTTACGCTGTATGGGCGAAGCATCCGTATACTGTCACATGGCTGAACCTCGGCAACGTCCTTATCGACACGACGGAGGTGGAGTATGAGGGGAATCCGACTCATTCGGTACCGACATATTCCGACGATATGTACGTTTACGATTTCAGGGCATGGACCAAGAACGGTGCCGACGTGGATCTCTCGACTGAGGTCATCACAGCAGATACCACCTATGTTGCGGCTTACGACACAACCGCCAGGACCTATAACCTGATCTACAGAGCAGAGGGAGAAGGCGAGACCGCCATCCTGTTCACGGACTCCTTCCAGTACGGCACCCAGACTTCGCAGCGCGCAGTTCCGGAAAAGACCGGTTATACAGGTGCATGGAGAATAATTGATCCGGCTGACATGCAAACGGTTCCGACACTTATGCCGGCGTACAATATAACCCTGAAGGCTGTCTATACTCCCATTAAATATCTGATCACATGGGATCTCGGCGCAGGCGTGACTCAGACTCAGAGATGCGATTACGATTCCGTGCCTGTTTATTCCGGCACGCCCACAAGGCCTGATGACGCTATGTACAGAGACTACAGCTTCATCGGCTGGTCCGCGACAGGCGAGGACGGCACTGTGCTTGATTCTCTTCCGGTAGTCAAGGGCGACACCACCTATTACGCCGTATACAGCAAGGAACCGGTCGACTACGAGATCTACTGGTATCAGGATTACGAGGATGCCGAGCATAATATCAGTCATCACCTTGACCCGATAGTCACCGTGGTTCCGTACGGAACGACGATCACGGACGATATGATCCCGGCTATCACTCCTGTCACCGGCTGCGCGGTCGCGTGGGATATCACGGCTTTGCCGCAGACCATGCCTGCCGAGGACGTATATATCGAGGCTGTCTACAGATACGGCGCGAGGAATATCTACTGGCACAACGGCGCGACTACAGCCTCCACTGTGCAGATGGACGGCGAGTTCGTCAAATACACCGGCGCGACGCCCGTAAAAGCGGCAACGGCTGAGTATTCATATACATTTATCGGTTGGGCAAGAGTTGAGGACGGCGCCGTGGTATTCGATTCAAGAGAGAACGATACCAGCACAATCGCTGTTGACGGCGTAAATCTCGACTTCTACGCTGTTTTCGAGTCCAACGCGAAGGAATATACCGTATACTACTACGTAGACGGCGGCGTTAACAGGCAGTTCACTGTCGCTTACGGCGGAACTATTCCGACCTATCCTGTGCCTGCGAAAGAGGGGCACACCGGTCTGTGGGGCAACATCCCCGACACTATGCCCGCGCATGACGTAACTATTGAGGCGAACTACAGCAAGAACTCCTACAGGGTCACCTGGGCTGTCGCAGGCAGAGTCGTAACGACCTACTCTGAGTACGGTGACAAGCCTGTGTTCCCGTCAACAGAGAGCAAGGTTAAGGCTCCGGATGCTCATTACACCTATGAGTTCAGTGGCTGGGCGACTGTGGAGGTTGCCGTTGACGGCGATCTTATATATTCCGATGCGGATATTCCGCCCATCGGCGCAGCGGAGGTCGTATACTACGCTCAGTATGAATCGACAGTCAACAGCTATACCGTGACGTGGAAAGTCGACGAGGACGAATCGCACGATATCACCTCCGTTTACAACTACGGTGAAACTCCGCAGGCTCCTCCCGCTTCCGCGACCGCAAGGCCCTCCGATGCTCAGTATGATTACACCTTCACCGGTTGGGACAAGGAGATCTCTTCCGTAGAGGGCGATACCACTTATGTCGCTCAGTACGACAAGCAGATAAAGAGCTACACCGTGACCTGGATCATCAGACACGGCAGCGTGGATATAGCCGAGGTCAGTGAGAGCTACGAGTACGGTATATATCCTATTTACACCGGGACCGCGATACAGGATTACGAGGACGCCGGCTATGACTACGTTTACGAAGGCGCATGGGCAACAGTCCAGTACGGCGATGCCACAGACGATCTGCCCGCAGTTACGGAAGATGCAACATATTTCTGCCATTTCAGGCAGATCCCGAAGCAGTTCTATATCGAGTGGATCGTAGACGGTTCCGTTATTGACAGCGGTCTGTTCAATTACGGCGAATCCTTCCCGCAGAGGGATATCCCCGAGAAGGAAGGTTATTCCGGCAGCTGGAACGTCAGCGACAGGACCGTTCCTGCGAGGGATGTGACAGTGACCGCACAGTACAAAGCCAATAAGTATCCGGTAGTGTTCATCGGCCTTAACGGTGTGATCCAGTATTCAGACTATCTGTATTACGGCGATCCCATTCCGGCTGTGGAACTGCCTGTAGAGGAGGGCTACACTCTTAAATGGGATCAGCCGGAGATCACGACCGTACCGGTCGACGGCGTCACCTTCAACCTTATAAGAACTATCAATACCTATACTCTCAGGTGGAAGAACGACAATAATGATACCGGCTTCGTAACGGCAGATTACCACACAGAGATCAATGTGACCATCACCGCGCCTATACCGGAGGAAATGGTGGTAGTGATCGGCGATGTGACTGCGACAGAGGGCACGGAGTTTACCTATGACCCTGCTACCGGCGCTCTTAAGGTATTCGCACAGTATGTTACCGCGGACATCAACGCCTACTCCAAAGCCCGCGGCAACAGCTACAACGTTTATATCCAGATACCCGACGTTGAGATAGCTGCGGCTCAGGAAGTAGTTGAAGCCGGCGCTACATACTACGCCATTCTGACGGCTATTGAGGGCAAGCTTGTTCCCGCAGCTGTTACTGTGATGGTCGACGGCGAGCCTCTTACCCGCGGATATCAGTATATGATCGAGCAGGGCGGCAAGACCGCGAGGCTTGCGATAGACGGTTCAGCCGTGTCCGGCACAGTCACTGTTCAGGGCGAGGTCAGGGATGATCCGAACTACGGTCAGGGCAACGGCGGCAATTCCGGCAACAATTCCGGTAATTCCGGCAGCTCTTCCGGCGAGTGTCCGTACTGCCACGGCCATCATGAGGGCTTCCTTGGCGTTATCATCAGCTTCTTCCACAGGATCATGTATTTCTTTAAGTCGATCTTCGGATGATGCGGAACTCAAAAATATCCCCCGGCGATAGCCGGGGGATATTTTTGACTTCGGAATATAAAAACGGAGCTGTAGAAACCGCGTTTTTACAGCTCCGCTTTTACAGTTGATCAATATACCAACAGATCTTCCGGATTATCGAAGATCTGCTGCAGCGCGTCGAGGAACGGGCGGATCTCGCCAAAGTCAAGCACTCTGTGATCGAATACTATATCAAGCGGAACGGTACTTCTGATCGCTATCTCATCTTCGCCGTTCCCGTTTGTTATTATCACCGGTTTCTTGGTGAGCGCACCTATCCCTATGGCGCAGACCTGCGGCGGGATGATCATAAGGAGAGCGAGCGTTCCCTCGTGCCCGCGGGTGAGGGCGCCGACGTTAGAGATTGTGATGGTTCCCTGTTTTAAATCGGATATCGTAAGCTTCCTGGAATCCGGTATGGCGTCATAAGCTCTTTTTGCCTCGCCCTGCAGATGAGTCACCCTGTGCCTTTTCTGCGTCTTGGAACCGAACAGACGGAATGCGACCTTGACAATCTTTCCCTCGAACAACTGCTCGCGCGTGTCGCGCATGCTGACGGAATACATCACCTCGTCGAGATTTGTATTCTTGATTTTCTCTGCGACCTCGTTCATATAGGCTGTCATTTCGCTCAGGGATCTGGAGCCCATATCCTTCATCGTGATGGTCATCATGCGGTTGTCTGGCAGGATCCAGGGCATAGAGATATCGATATTCGAGAATACCGTTGTTTTGCCCCGCACGAGTTTGGGTTCAAAACGAATATGCGCATTCATCTGCGGAGCTGCTTTCAGGGCTTCGCAGATGGCTTTGATCAATACGGTATTGATCGTGACGTGCCTGCCCTCAGTTTTAAGGCGGGCGTCAAATTTATTATATTTCTCAATGAAACGCGTCACGTCAGGTTCAAAGATATAACTGACATGGGGAATGCTGCGCCAGCTCTCACTGGTCATATTTGCGACTATTTTGCGCTGAATGCCAAATCGTGATACGTTTTTCTCGTTTTTTTTCATTTTATCCACCTAATAATCTCAGAGACAGTAAGGTTTCGAAAAGCCGCCAGGCGATAAAGAAGTAGGCGATGATCATACCCGGGGATGAAAAGAAAACCCAGTAAAGCGAACCGTTCGTGATCACGGGAACATAAGGAGACGGGGGAGAGACAGCGTTTGGTCCTGAATTGACAAGGGGCGATTTCCGAAGGTGTACACGTTTCTTCCTCAGGAACCAGCTGACTGTCGCTACGGCTCCGACGCCTATGACGGCGTAATATATGTACGTGAAGATCACGGATTCGGAGGATGTTTCACCGTAGGTATCGATGATTATCGCACTTATTACAGATACAGAATTATTAAGACAGTGTATGATGATCCCCGTCCAGACCGACCCTGTGATAATGGTTGCGTAACCGATGAAAAGCCCGGCTGCAAACGCGAAGACTATCTGTATCGGCGTTGAGTGCAGAGCGGCAAACAAAAACGCGGATACTACGATCGCAAAACCGTCGCCGAAGCGGCGCAGAGGCTGCATTACGACGCCGCGCAGGGCAAATTCTTCTATCATCGGGGGAAGCAGCGCAACGCTGACAAAATACAATACCATGCCCAGAGCAGTGTCCGGTGTGGATGGCATTACAGCGTTATAAACGTCCTGACCGTTTGAATTGAAAATGAACGTGTCTATGAGTCCCGTGACAAGGTTAGCGGCAAGGCATGCCGAAAGCGCTCCTGCAATAATGATCGGAACGTTTCCGGCAGGCTTCGGGCAGAGGAACGGTATGCGCGCGTACGGATCCGACTTGTTGAGCAGATATACCACCAGGAACGTGCCGCCTATCACAACGGCGGAATAGAAAATGTTTATGATGCTCTGCACTTCCGTGCCGTTCCAGACCCGCGTGAAATCGCGGTATGTCGCTGTATCCGAGGAACTGCGCATAAAGAGCGTTATCCCGGTTATCAACCCTGAGACAAGCTCTGTGAGCAGCGTGACGGCGATCACCGCAACGCCGAAAATATTTCCGAGACGCCTTATTTTTCTTTTGTTTGCCAACCAGTTTTCGGCTTGACGCATTCCCTCCGGATCGGGCTGAAACGCAGGAGGAGGGTAGATGCCATAGTTGTAGGTCATATCTCTGAGATAAGTTCCTTCATTGCTGCCGCGGCGGCATTGAAAGCGTCGCGGTTCGTGGGATAGGAATAATCGTCTTTTAGTCTGTAAGCGGTGCCGCCTTCGTTTTCAAGCGCGGCGAGTCCGTCGAATACCCGAAGGTGAGGTTCAAGGGTAAGGAATACGTCGCCCCCGAACGTGTTCGCCCTGGCAATGACTTCGCGCAGATGCCCTTCGCCTTTGCCGGCGGGAACAACGTTTCCGGTGGCGTACACTGCGTCTTTGATATGGAAATATCTGATATAGGGAGTAAGCAAATCAAGGGCGGACGGGATATCCACGCTGCACTGAATGAAGTTCGCCGGGTCGAATACCGCGGCGATCCTGCCTTCGAGAGTTTTGTATATATCAAGGCAGCGTTCGGCTGTATCGCCGTATATTTCTTTCTCGTTTTCGTGGCAGCACCATACGTTGCTTTTAAGGGAGTAATCGCACATTTTTTCAAGCCGTTCGAAGACTTCGTCGCGGTATTCGGCATGCGATTCGCCTTTTGAAAAATAAAAACTGAACATGCGGATATTGGACGTGCCTAAAATGCAGGCGTTTTCCACGCACTGTTTGAACTTTTCAAAATGCGGGGCGAAATCGTCGGTGATCTCTATCTTGCCGAACGGAGAACCTATGCTCGAAACGCCGATCCCGGCATCATCGAGCCGTTTTTTCAGTTCTTTCGCCATGTCGGACGTATAGTCCGCAATATTTACGCCGTTTATGCCTCTGGGCTCGATATGGTCTATGCCGTTGGCTTTAAGCGCGTCTATCTGTTCTTCTATCGTGCTGCCGCCCTCATCGGCGAAAGCGGAAAGTAAAAAGTTTGCCATTGTCTTCTCCTTTTGTTCAGCTCACGTAACGTATCAGAGCAATTCTTTGTACATCTCAATATATTCCTTCGCGCTGCGCTTCCAGCTCAGGTCGCATTCCATCGCGCGTTTAACAAGGATATTCCAGCCGTTGCGGTCGGCGTAGCCTTCGACGGCGCGGCGCATCGCGTGAAGCATCTCGTGAGCGTTGTAATTCGCGAAAGTAAAGCCGTTGCCCTGACCGTCGCCGGAATCCCTGACGGAGTCCTTGAGACCGCCCGTCTCCCTGACGATGGGGATGGAACCGTAACGCAGTGCGACCATCTGCGAGAGCCCGCAGGGCTCGCTCTTGGACGGCATAAGGAACATATCCGAACCGGCGTAGATCTTGTTTGCGAGCTCAGGTACGAAACCGAGAGTCAGACTGACCTGCTCCGGATATTTGCCTGACAGATAACGGAAGAAATCCTCATAATCCCTGTCTCCGGAACCCAGAATCACGACCTGAGCGTTCGTGGTGGTGACAAACTCCTCCAGGACAGCCTTGACAAGATCAAGGCCTTTGTGGGAAACGAGCCTTGTGACCATGCCGACTATCGGCACGTCGGGATCCGCAGGCAGGCAAAGACGCTCCTGCAGCCCTGCTTTATTGACTGCTTTGCCTTTAAGGTTCTTCGCAGAATAGTTTTTGAATATGTCCTTGTCCGTTTCGGGATTGTACATATCGTAGCTGATGCCGTTTAAAATACCCTTGAGCTTCCATATTCGCTGAGAAAGGATGGAGTCCAACCCCCAGGAATACCACGGATCGAGGATCTCTTCTGCGTATGTGGGTGAGACTGTGGATACCTTGTTTGCGGTTTCGATGGCGCCTTTCATAAAGTTGATGCAGCCGTCGTATTCCAGAAGGGATTTGTCGTAATATGACAGGCCCACCACGTTTTCAAGGATATCGTCCCCGTATTTGCCCTGATACTGGATGTTGTGGATGGTGAATACGGTCTTTATATTGTCATATCCCGGGCTGCGGGTGTACATGGCGCTGTAGTAGACGGGTACGAGCGCCGTCTGCCAGTCGTTGCAGTTGATTATATCGGGCTTCCAGTCGATATACTGGATGATGTCAAGCACCGCGCGGGAGAAGAAAGCGAACCTTTCCGCGTCATCGTAATAGCCGTAGAGATTCTCGCGCTTGAAGTAATATTCGTTGTCTATGAAGTAATAGATAACGCCGTCTTTGCTGTATTCAAAAAGTCCGCAGTACTGCCTGCGCCATGCGACCGGGACGGTAAAATTCATGAGGAATTTCATGTTGCGGCGGTATTCCTCGCCTATGCCGCCGTACAGCGGCAGAACAACCCGCACGCTGATTTTTTCTTTTCTGAGTGCCTGCGGCAAAGATCCAGCGACATCCGCCAGACCTCCGCTTGCGATAAAAGGCTTGCATTCGCTCACAGCGTAAAGAATTTTCATAATTTTGTCTCCCTGTATGATGATTATGCCTGCTGTTTCAAAAACTCTTCAGCGGCAGCGGTATATGCTTTTGCGCCGGCGGAGTTTTTGTCGTAATATATGACCGGCTGACCGAAACCCGGTGCTTCGGATAGCCTGACGTTTCTGGGTATTGTAACGGAATAGACCTTCCTGGGAAAATACTTCTTGACCTCTGCCGCGACCTGAGTGGTAAGGCGCAGTCTGCCGTCGTACATGGTCAGGAGCACGCCTTCGATCTCAAGATACGGATTATACATATGCTTGATCCTGCGTGCGGTTGCCATAAGCTGAGACAGTCCTTCCAGCGCGTAATACTCGCACTGAATAGGAACAAGGAATGTGTCCGACGCGGTCAGCGCGTTGAGCGTTATGATACCTAAGGACGGCGGACAGTCGAGAAATATAAAATCGTAATCGTCCCAGATCGGTATGAGCGCATTTTTTAAGACGGATTCACGTTTTTCCCGCTCGATAAGCTCCAGCTCCGCTCCCGCAAGATCCATATTGGCGGGAAGCAGATCGACGTTTCTGAATTCTGTTTTGAGTATGGCTTCCGCCGCCGTGCATGATCCCAAAAGAACGTCATATGACGATAATTTCAGACCGCGCTTGTTGACGCCGTAGCCGCTTGTGGAGTTGCCCTGCGGGTCGATATCGCACAAAAGCACTCTGTGCCCCGCAGCGCCTACCGCTGCCGAGAGGTTTACCGCGGTGGTGGTCTTGCCGACACCGCCTTTCTGGTTGAGGATCGAGATAGTTTTAGGCATTTGTTTCGTCAGTGGCAAGGTATTCGTGCAGCAGCCGGGACTGTATGCGTACGTTTTCGGGAGCCGGTCCGCCGTAGGATGTGCGGCGGTTGACGCAGTTGTCGAGATCCACCGCGTCGTAAACGTCTTCGTCGAAGCTCTCGCTGAATTTGCGGTAATCCGTAAGCGGCAACCCCTCGAGGATGTAATCGTTTTCTATGCAGTATGCGATGATCGAGCCGGTGATTTTATAGGCGTCCCGGAACGGGATCCCCTTGGAAACAAGGTAATCGGCGCAGTCCGTCGCATTGATAAAACCCGCACCCGCCGCTCTTCGCATATTGTCGGTACGGACCGTCATGGTGGCGAGCATCGGCTCAAACGCCGTCAGGCACGCCTTGACCGTATCGATCGCGTCGAACACGCAGTCCTTGTCCTCCTGCATGTCCTTGTTGTATGCGAGAGGAATTCCTTTCATTGCCGTCAGAATGGTCGTCAGGTCTCCGAATACTCTGCCGGCTTTGCCGCGAACCAGTTCGGCTATATCCGGATTCTTTTTTTGCGGCATGATGCTTGAGCCTGTGGAGAAGGCGTCGTCCAGCTCGATAAAACGGAACTCATGCGAACACCACAGGATTATCTCTTCCGCGAAACGGGACAGATGAACGGAGATGACCGAAAGCGCGGACGTCAGCTCGATAATAAAATCGCGGTCCGATACCCCGTCAAGGGAGTTGGTGCAGGGGGCGTGAAAGCCCAGAGCCGAAGCTGTCCTGAATCTGTCTATAGGGTAGGTCGTACCTGCCAGAGCTCCGGACCCCAGGGGGCATATATTCATTCTTGCGCGGCAGTCCGAGAGTCTGCCCCTGTCGCGTCTGAGCATCTCTGACCAGGCGAGCATATAATGGCCGAATGTGACCGGCTGCGCTCTCTGCAGGTGTGTATATCCCGGCATTACTGCTTCGGCGTATTTTTCCGAAAGATCTGCAATGGTGCCGAGAAGTTTTTTGACCAAAAGGTCGGTTTCTGTGATCTCGTTCCTGAGATATAGCCTTATGTCGACCGCGACCTGATCATTCCTGCTGCGCGCGGTGTGCAGACGTTTGCCCGCGTCACCGACACGTTTTGTCAGTTCTCCTTCTATGAAGGTATGTATATCTTCTGCGTCCGGATCGATAATGAGTGCGCCGGAACCGATATCGGCGAGGATGGCGTTCAGTCCGTCAGATACCGCCTGTCTGTCATTTTCGGATATGATGCCGCAGTCTGCGAGCATATCCGCGTGAGCGAGACTGCCCTGTATATCCTCTCTGTACATGCGGCTGTCGGTGTGTATGGATGAATTGAAGTCATTGGTAATACTGCTCAGCTCTTTCTGAAAACGTCCCTGCCAAAGCTGCATAATGTACTTCACTTCCTTTCAGACAATGCCGCAGGATCCGTGACGTGCGGCTGTTTTCGATATTGCCAAGCCGCGGAGCATTTCACGCCGCGGCTTGTATGTGTCAGTTTTTGTTTTTGAAAATGAAATCTTCGCTGTTTACATAGCCGTTCTCAAGCGCGGCACGGCTTAAAAGCTCGGATTCGTGTTCGGGCTTCAGCATCTCGCCAAGCTCGTCGTTCCGTTCTGATTGCGCGACGCATTCTGCCTGATACTGTTCTGCTTTTGCCTTGACGTTTGCGTTGTCACGCCGCAGCATCATTGCCATTATCATCAGCGTCGCGCAAAGAATAATGGTTATCGCACTGGATATGATATATCTGACGACCGGGGAGTGGATCCTATCTTTCAGTGAGATCATAAAAACGTTTGCTCCTTTTTCAACTGCAATCCATGAGATATTAATCTGAATACAGCGCAATGCAAATTGTCATATTGCACTTATTATATACAAAATACAGTATACACTAATCAGTATCGAATATTCAAGTGTATTTTCAGATTTTTTTATTAAATTACCGTACAAATCCGGAAAAAAATAATCTTTTTTTAAAATAGTACTTGCAATCAATTTGCTTGTGTGGTACGATACATTGTATTTAAATATGTAAGGAGGTGTATCGTATTGCCCAATATTAAATCCGCCAAAAAGCGCGTTCTTGTCAATGCGAAGCGTGCGGCACGCAACAAGTCTCAGTCGTCCGCTCTCAAGACAGCTATCAAAAAAGCAAACGCAGCTATCGAGGCAGATGCTGCTGACAAGGATGTCCTTGTAAAGGCAGCGTCCAAAAAGATCGACCAGGCGGCCGCAAAGGGTCTTATCCACAAGAACAACGCGGCGCACAAGAAATCGGCACTTGCAGTCAAACTCAATCAGAAATCGGCATAAAGCCAAAAGGAGTTTCAACATGAAAAAAGCGCTTAAAATAATCGCAATCGTTGCCGCAATCGCAGGCGTGATCGCCGCAGTATATTTTGTTGTTAAAAAGCTGCTTGCCAGAAAGCAGAACATCGGCAACACAGAGGAAAATTACGTTTCCTGTTCCTGCTGTGACGACGACTTCACAACCGAGGTTGCCGCGGCTTCATGATTTAGATTTCAGGTCTAAACAAAAGAGCCCCAGTAACGGGGTTCTTTTTTAAGAGGTATAGGTATGGTTATAGCAGCGTTGGCTGCCGGAGGACGGGGGTCGCGTTTCGGCGGCGATATGCCGAAGCAGTTTCTGGATCTTGCGGGCAGGCCCGTGATCATCAGAAGTCTTGACGCCTTTATCGGGTCCGGACTTGTTGACGAATACATCGTCGCCGTTGGCGCCGGTTTTACGGAATACACCCGTGAGCTTATCAGTAAATATCTCCCCGGTATAACGGTAAAAGTGATAACCGGAGGAGATAACCGCAACGGCACGCTCATTGCCATATTGAATGAATATAAAAATGCAACGGAAGGCGATATCATCCTGACCCACGATGCCGTCCGTCCCTGCATAGACAAAAGAATAATTGCCGATAACATAGCCGCAGCCGGGGAATATGGCGCGTGCAATACCGTGATCCCGGCGGTGGACACCATCCTGCTGAGCGGGGACGGCTGCTTTATAAAGTCAGTTCCGCCGCGCGGAGGGTGTTTCCACGCCCAGACTCCCCAGTCCTTCAGTCTTAAAAAGCTGGCGGAAATATACGCTGGGATGAGTGCCCGCGAGCTGGAAGAGTACACAGACGCCTGCACGGCGTTCGTGGCGCGGCGCGAACCTGTGTATCTGGTGCAGGGCTCCAGAGACAATATCAAAATAACTTTCCCGCAGGACATAAAAACAGCGGAGGATTTTTTTAAATGAATAAACTGACAGTAGTATTCATCCTGACCCCGGAGGACCGGCACACAGACGAGACGCTTAAATCGCTTGTGGGGCAGTCCGTCGACAATTTCAACGTGCTGATAATCGACACCGGCGCGCCTGAGGAGGCTGTGAAGCTGTGCCGCGAGCATGTGGAGGAGTATGTCGGCTTTGAATACCGCGAGATGCCGGGCTGCAAGATCTATGAGTGTATGAATTCCGCCGCTCAGGAGTGTATGAGCGAATATATTTCGTTCCTGCTCGACGGTGAGGAGCTTTCGCCGGACAGCGTGGAAAAACTGTACGAGCATTTTGAAAAACTCGAACTGAAGCCTGACATCGTCACCGGACGGCAGTGGCTGCACGGCGATATAGAATATACATATGATCCGTGGCTCGATGTGCTTGCGGTCATGCCCGTAATAAACAAATATGAAACAGCTCTCATAAAAAGCGACGCCGTCGGCGCCAGGGTCTTCAGACGGTCGGTTTTTCAGGCGAGGCGTCTGAGTTTTGACGAGAGTCTTTCAGCTTACGGCGGAACTCTGCTTATGCTCAGCGCTGCCTTTGACGGTGCGAGAGTGTCCGGCTGCCCCGGTTTTGTGCATGAAAAACTCGTGGTTCCGGTCAGCGACGGCTTCCCGGAGGAATATATACCTGCGATGGATAAGCTGAATTCCCTGCGCTCCGTTACCGACAGGATCCTTGCCATGGGCAGGGTTGCTCTTATTGAGGAAACCGGCAGCGCGGAATACGATACCGCATTTATGCAGGAGGTCATTGCGAATCTGTTTGACAGGGTATTCGCGGATTTTTACAGACGCATGTGGTTCGCGGACAACGAACTGCTTGCCGAGGTCAAGGCGATACTTGACGAATACGCCCCGCGTATGAATCCTCAGAGGTTCAAAAAGCTCGCGGAGAAGAACGCCGATCTCGCACTGCCCATGGTATTTACCGAGAGGGAGGACGCGGCGGAGCATCCGAGGCTCACGGTCATGATGTCGTTTGACAAGATCCCGGATCCCGGCGCGATGCTGCGTTCGGTTTTTGCGCAGACCTGCCCTCTGTTCGAGCTTGCCGTGCCCCAGAGCACCTATGATAATATGGCCGATTTTTACAGATCTCAGCCGAATATACGCCCCTTCCCGGACAAGACTTTTCATTATGATGCGAGAAAAGCTTCAAAATCCGGCAGGATCGTGGACGTTCGTTCGGGCAAGTATCTCGATTTCGAGCTGTTCAAAGAGACGGTCAATTCCAAAACGCCCTCCGTGCTGCTGCAGTACAAATTCTCGCAGCGCAGAACTGCAATGCGCACCAGGCGTGAAATGAAGGATAAAGGTTTTGTTCTGCCGGAACAATTGGGAAGCGACGGCTCAAAATAAGTCTTGAGTGTTGAGCTTTGAGTTTTGAGAATGATCACCACACCGATTTCGGACTATATCGACGGTTATTTGTCGCATAAGGGTGTTGTGCGGGCTCATATGCCCGGACATAAAGGCGTTATTCCCGGGATGAGCCGCGACATCACCGAGATTGACGGGGCGGACTGTCTGTTCGACCCGAAAGGCATCATTCTTGAAAGTGAGAAGAACGCTTCCCGTCTTTTCGGAAGCAAAGCTACTTTTTATTCTACCGAGGGGTCTTCATTATCCATAAGAGCGGCGCTGTATCTTGCCATGCGGATGAATCCGGATAAAAAGGAACATACGGTCGTCGCGCTCCGGAATGTCCACAAGTCTTTTATATCTGCCGCATCGCTGCTCGGATTTGAGATCAGGTGGGTTTACGGCACGGGCAGCCTGCTTGACCGGGAATTCTCTTTGGATGAGATCGCTGCAGCGCTTGCCGCCGGGATGGAACCGCCGGATTGTATTTACGTGACAAGTCCGGATTACCTGGGCCGGATACGGGATATCAGCGGTCTTGCCGGTCTTGCTCATAAATACGGCTCTTTGCTTGTGGTCGACAACGCTCACGGCGCGTATCTTAAGTTTATCGCCCCGGATACTCACCCTCTGACGCTCGGCGCGGATATCGTCTGCGACTCGGCGCACAAGACTCTGCCGGTCCTGACCGGGGGCGCGTATCTGCATCTGGGGCACAGTGTTCCGGATGAAGTGATAAAGACCGCTCCGGGAGCGATGGAGCTTTTCGGCTCCACAAGTCCGTCCTGGCCTGTACTTGAAAGCCTTGACTGCGCGAGTCGGTTTCTTTCGGAAAACAGCGGAAGTATAAAGCGCGCTGCGGACAGAATAGAACAGTTGGGCGAATCGCTGCGGGAATGCGGCTGGGATGTCCTTCCCTCTGATCCGTTCCGTATCACGGTAAAGACAAAGTCCTTCGGTTATATCGGGGCTCATGTCGCCGGGATACTTAAGAACGAAGGTATTATCGTCGAATTTGCGGACAGAGATCACGTCGTGCTTATGCTGACGGGCTTTAACACAGAGAGTGATTTTCACAGGATCGAAAATGCGTTCGGAACGCTCCGCCGTCAGGATCCCGTAGACGAGGATCCGCCGGAGATCGGGCCGCCGGTCATTGCGATGACGCCGCGGGAAGCTCTTTTCGCCCGCAGTGAAACGGTAAGCGCGGAGATGGCTTCCGGCAGAGTGTTTCTCGGCTGCGCGCTGTCCTGCCCTCCGGCGGTGCCGCTGATCGTCGCGGGGGAAGTGACAGGCCCCGATACGGTCCGGGCGTTTTCGTATTACGGGATAAAAGAAGTCGAGGTCAGTCCTCTTAAGAATCCAGAACTATGAATCCGGAAATCGGAACCAATGCAAATCGACCCGAAAGAGCCCTGCTCGCGGGGATAGATACCGGCGAATATGACGCCGAAGTTTCTTTGGACGAGCTTTCCGCTCTGTGCGAATCCGCCGGAGCGGAAGTGATAGGCAGGCTTGTACAGTCCCGGAGCGCGCCTGACGGGGCAACATTTTTCGGCTCCGGTAAGCTTATAGAGATACAGAACATCTGCACGGAGTATGAGGCGGACCTCATCGTGGTCGATGCGGAGCTTTCTCCGTCTCAGCAGCGCAATATAGAAGACTTCACAGGCATCAGGACCATTGACCGCACCATGCTGATCCTCGATATCTTCGCTCTGCACGCAAACAGCGGCGAGGGCAAGGCGCAGGTAGAGCTGGCACAGCTTAAATATTCTCTTCCGCGGCTCGGCGGGCAGGGCAAGGTCCTGTCGCGGCTCGGCGGCGGTATCGGCACCAGAGGCCCCGGTGAAACGCAGCTTGAGACTGACCGACGGCACATAATGCGCAGGATAAATTCACTGGAGGACAAACTCGAACGGCTCAAAAAAACAAGGAAGCTGATCCGCGACAGGCGAGCCAAAAACCAGGCGGTCACGGTGGCGATTGTCGGCTATACCAACGCCGGAAAATCCACACTGATGAACACCCTGACAAACGCGGGAGTGCTGACGGAGAACAAGCTGTTCGCCACTCTGGACCCGACGGCCCGCGCGCTGAAGCTGCCGGACGGGCGTACGATCCTTCTGACCGACACCGTCGGCTTCATATCCCGTCTGCCGCACGATCTGGTCGAAGCGTTCAAGTCCACTCTGGAGGAGGTCGTCTATTCCGATCTGATACTGAACGTCTGCGACGCATCCGACCCATTATGCGAGGATGAGCTTTCGGTCACGAATGATATAATCAACCAGCTCGGCGCAGCTGACAAGCCGATGATAACCGTCTACAACAAAAGCGACCTTATCGGCAATATCTACTTTATGGGCGAAGGCAGGGACGCCGTAAGGATCTCCGCCCTGCGGGGGACCGGGATCGACAATCTGCTGAATCTTATCTGCAAAAAGCTCGGGAATACCATGAGCCGCGCACGTCTTCTTGTGCCGTATTCCGACGGCTCGGTACCGAACAAGATCAGGCAGACCGGACGGGTACTTTCGGAGGAATACACTCCGGAGGGAATTGAGCTCGAAGCTTATGTCGACGTGCGTATGCTTGACAGTATAAGAGAGTATGTTATCGAAATTGTAAATTGACAGGCCTGTATTAAAAATGTACAATGTACAGTGAACAGAAATAACGGAGTAAAGAATTATGACTCAACAGGAACAGGACCGCAGAGCGATACTCGCGGCTGTGGCGGAGTATTTTGACAAGTACCATAAACCGTCGGGGGACTTTAAACCCGGCGACAGGATCCCTTACGCTTCGCGCGTGTTTGATAGCGAAGAGGGCGTGAATCTTGTGGACAGCGCTCTTGAATTCTGGCTGACTTCCGGGAGATATACCGACGAATTCGAGAGCTCCCTTGCGAAGTATCTGGGAATCAGGTTCGCGAGTCTTGTCAACTCCGGTTCGAGCGCGAATCTTCTGGCGTTCATGACCCTCACGTCGCCGCTTCTGGGCGACAGACAAATACGCCCGGGGGACGAGGTCATCACCGTTGCGGCGGGCTTCCCGACCACAGTCACCCCGATCATCCAGTACGGCGCGGTGCCTGTGTTTATCGACGTCACGATACCGCAGTACAATCTGGACGTTTCACGGCTCGGGGATGCTCTCTCCGACAAAACAAAGGCCGTTATGGCGGCGCATACCCTGGGCAATCCGTTCGATATTGCCGCCGTAAAGGATTTCTGCGACAGGCATGATCTCTGGCTGGTGGAGGACAACTGCGACGCTTTGGGTTCCCGTTACAATATAAACGGCGAGTGGAGATTCACCGGCACATTCGGCGATATCGGATCGTCCTCTTTCTACCCTCCTCATCATATGACCATGGGCGAGGGCGGCGCGGTATATACCGACAATCCGCTTCTGCACAGAATAGCGCGTTCCCTGCGCGACTGGGGCAGGGACTGCCGCTGCCCGTCCGGCAGGGACAATATCTGCGGGCACCGTTTTGACGGGCAGTTCGGCGAGCTTCCGCGCGGTTACGACCATAAATACGTATATTCGCATTTCGGCTATAATCTGAAAGCGACCGATATGCAGGCGGCGGTGGGCTGCGCCCAGCTCAGGAAGTTCCCATCCTTCGTGGAGAGGCGCAAATACAATTTCGCAAGACTGAAAGCCGCCTTGGAATCGATCGCCGGCAAGGTCATCCTGCCGGAGGCTGCGCCCGGTTCCGACCCGTCCTGGTTCGGTTTTCTTATAACCGTCAAGGAGGGAATGTCCCGCGAGAATATCGTCAGATACATAGAATCAAAGGGTATTCAGACCCGTATGCTCTTTGCCGGCAATATCATAAAGCATCCCTGTTTTGACGAAATGCGCGCTTCGGGCACGGGCTACCGTGTCGCGGGAGAGCTTACCAATACCGACCGGATAATGAACGACACCTTCTGGGTGGGCGTATACCCCGGAATGACGGACGAAAAGATCGATTACATGGCGCAGGTCATCACCGAAGCCGTAAACAACGAATCATGAGAGTAAAAGTCTCGAATTATATTTCGCAGTATCTTGTCGACAGCGGCATAACCCACGCCTTCTCGGTGACCGGCGGGGGAGCAATGCATCTGAACGACGCCTTCGGGCACCAGAAGGGCATCACCGTAACGTATAACCACCATGAACAGGCCTGCGCCATTGCGGCGGAAGCCTATGCCCGTATACACAACAGGCTCGCCGCCTGTGTTGTGACCACCGGTCCCGGCGGTACGAACGCCATAACCGGAGTCGTGGGCGGATGGCTCGATTCCATTCCCATGCTGGTTATCTCAGGGCAGGTGCGCTACGATACCACTGCCCGCAGTACGGGCCTCGGCATACGGTCGATGGGTGACCAGGAGTTCGATATCACAAAGGCCGTTGCCTGTATGACCAAATACTGCGAGATGGTCACGGACAAAAACAGAATAAAATATTGCCTTGACAAGGCTCTGAAGCTCTCGCAGCAGGGCAGACCGGGCCCATGCTGGCTGGATATCCCGCTCGACATCCAGGGTTCGTATATCTATACGGACGACCTGTACGGATACGACGGCGAGGGGGACGAAGTCTTACCGGGAGTGCCCGACGACGGAGTGTTTTTTGATATCATAGACCGTATAAAAAAGGCGGAGCGCCCCGTGTTCAACGCCGGCAACGGAATCAGGATCGCCGGAGCTTTCGATGAGTTCAGAAGAGTCATCGGCAAGCTGGGAATACCCGTCGTGACCGGCTGGGACAGTATCGACCTTGTGGAGGACGAACATCCCCTGTACGCCGGGCGTCCGGGGATCATGGGCGACCGTCCGGGCAACTGGGCGGTGCAGAACAGCGATCTGCTGATTTCCGTAGGCAGCCGGCTGAGCATCCGTCAGGTGGGTTACAACTATAAGACCTGGGCGAGGGCGGCTTATAAAATAGTCGTGGACGTGGATGCCGAGGAGCTTAAAAAACCGACGGTCAACCCGGATATGCCGATATGCGCCGATGCCAAAGCGTTTCTTTCCCGGCTTGACGAACTGCTGCCCGGGCCGCTTCAGGCTCATTCGGCGTGGATCGATACCTGTCTTAAATGGCGCAGGGATTATCCGGTCATACGTCCGGAGCATTTTGAGCGCGAAGAGCCGGTCAACGTTTACGCTCTTATCAAAGAATTATCGTCGAGGCTGAACGAAGACCAGATCACCGTGGTGGGCAACGGCTCCGCCTGTGTGGTGGGCAGTCACGGATATATCATAAAAAAAGGCCAGCGGTTCATAATAAACTCCGCCATAGCTTCCATGGGCTACGATCTGCCGGCGGCGATAGGCGCTGTCAGAGCGGACTGCTCGCAGGACGTTATCCTGCTGACCGGCGACGGCAGTATACAGATGAACCTCCAGGAGCTGCAGACCGTCGTTCACAACCGCCTTCCGATAAAGATATTTATGATAAACAACGGCGGCTATCACTCGATCAGGCAGTCGCAGCTCAACTTTTTCGGCGAGCCTTTGGTGGGCATAGGTCCTCAGAGCGGGGACCTGTCTTTCCCGGATATGTCAAAGCTTGTTCCGGCTTACGGTATTCCGTATTTCAGATGTGAAAAAACGTCCTGTCTGGGAGAAGTCATAGAAGAGACTCTCAGACAGCCGGGTTTCGCCTTCTGCGAGATCATAGTGGACTCCGAACAGTTCTTCGAGCCGAAATCCGCCACCAAAAAACTGCCGGACGGCTCGCTGGTCTCCGCTCCGCTGGAGGATCTCAAACCCTTCCTGCCCCGGGAGGAACTGGAGAAAATAATGTTCATCCCGCTTATCGGCGAATGATATACGATCAACGACCTTAAAGAACAAAACTCAACAATCAGATGGACAAAGCAATAATTACCGGCGCGACCGGCATGATAGCCTCCGCCCTTATCAGGGAGCTCGTATCCCGCGGGATCAGGGTCTTCGCCCTTTTAAGACCGGGCGACGAGCTGGATCCGTATACGTTCGGGAGCCCGCTGATCACACCGATAGAAGCCGATATCACCGGACTTGCGAAGGCAAAGGACCGGATAAACGAAAAGTGTGACGTACTGTATCATTTCGCGTGGCTCGGTACTTTCGGGGGCGGCCGCGACGCGGTATATACCCAGAACGACAATATATGCTATACTCTGGACGCCGTGCGCCTTGCCGCCGACACTGGGTGCCATACGTTTATAAGCTCCGGTTCTCAGGCAGAATACGGCAGATGTACGGACAGACTCTCCGAAAACACCCCTGCAGACCCGGAAACGGGTTACGGGATCGCAAAATACGCCGCAGGGAAGCTTTCGCGCCTGTACGCTCATCAGCTCGGGATCAGACATATCTGGGCACGGATACTGTCCGTCTACGGTCCCAAGGGCAACCCCGATTCGATAGTTATGCAGACCCTCGGGCATCTTCTGAACGGCGAACACTGCTCTTTTACGCCGGCTGAACAGACCTGGGATCTGCTGCACTGCGACGACGCGGCTCTGGCGTTTTATCTTATGGGCGAGCGGGGAATCGACGGCAGGGTATATCCCGTCTGCAGCGGACAGGAGAGGCAGCTTGCAGATTACATAAGAACGATGCGGGACATCGCCGCCCCTGGAGCGGACCTCGGGATAGGGGATCTGCCCTATCCGCCCGGGCAGGTGATGTGCCTTACCGGAGATATCTCCGCTCTTAAGAACGATACCGGTTTTGCTCCGAGACTGTCGTTCGAGGACGGAATAAGAAACACTATTGACTGGATGAAGACAAAATGAAGAAAATCAGCATACTTATACCGTGCTATAACGAGGTCGATAACGTCGGCCCCATGAGCGAGGCTGTCGTTGCCATGATGACAGAGACACTCCCTCAGTACGATTATGAGCTTGTATTCATAGACAACGCATCAAAAGACGGCACACGGGACAAACTCAGGGAGATCTGCAAAACTAACCGGAAGATAAAGGCGATATTCAACGCAAAGAATTTCGGGCAGTTCAATTCGCCTTATTACGGCGTTCTGCAGGTTACGGGCGACTGCGTGATCCAGATGTGCTGCGACTTCCAGGACCCGGTAGAGCTCATCCCGCAGTACGTGCGCGAGTGGGAGAACGGATATAAGATAGTCATAGGCGTCAAGACCTCCAGCCGTGAGAATCCCGTGATGCGTTTCGCCCGCACGTGCTATTACAAGCTGATAAAAGCGATGTCCGATGTGGAGCAGATAGAGCATTTCACCGGTTCCGGACTGTACGACAGGGCTTTTATAGAGGTGCTGCGCAAGCTGGACGATCCCATTCCGTTCATGCGGGGCATTGTGGCTGAGCTGGGCTTTGAGCGCAAGGAGATACCCTACGAGCAGCCCAGGCGCAGGGCTGGCAAGACCCACAACAACCTGTATTCGCTCTACGATGCGGCTATGCTCTCGTTCACGTCCTATACCAAGATAGGGCTGAGAGTAGCGACCTTCGCCGGAGCGGGCATTGGATTACTGAGCTTTATCCTTGCCATCGTCTATCTTATACTCAAGCTGACAAACTGGGACCGTTATCCCGCCGGCACCGCGCCTATCCTTATAGGAATGCTGTTTCTCGGAGCGGTAATACTGTTCTTTATCGGACTCCTGGGCGAGTATATTCTTAATATAAACAAGAGAGTAATGCACCGTCCCCTTGTGGTGGAAGAGGAAAGGCTGAATTTTGAATCAGTTCCAAGTTCCGAGTTCCAAGTTCCAAGTTCAAAAGTTGAAGCTTCGTCTGATGTAGGCGCACAAAACTCAAAAACATATGATGAAACATAGGGCCGTCAGGATTATAGTACTCATTATCGCGGTTATTGCGGCAATATGGGGCGTGGCGTGCGTCTGTCTGTACTTTTTCGAACCGGCCGATCCCGTCCGGTTCGATATGGCTGATATCAACGAAGCCTGCCTCCGTGTCTATGACGGTTTTTCGGATCCCGATCTGTATATATATAACGTGAAACGGGAGGATATAGTTCCGGCGGACGATACCGGTATGTATATCGTAAAAAACACGATCCTTTTCTGCTCCTCCGACGGCGCTCCCGGTATCGACGGGTTTGAGACGGTCGGTTTCGTCGCTCCCATGAATATGTATCAGCTGCGTTCGGCCAGGGATATGAGTTATTCCGAACTGCTCTCTGTCTGCGAATCGCTGACAAGCGAGACAGCCGAGGCGCTGCCGGATTATTTCGAGTTTACGCCTTCACAGTCGGACGAGGTCGGGATGCTCAACCGTGACGCGCGAAAGACCGTCTCCTCTGTCGGACTTGATGGATTCATTGATTCGGCGGAGCCTGTTCCGGTCGCCGTATTGGACGAGTTTGTCGGGGAGAACTCCGATTATACGCTGATGAACGGGTGCCTGGCTGATGCGGATTATTTTTCCGATTACGGCAATCTCCACGGCAATATGGTCGCCGGGCTGATCGGCGGCGCAAGAACCGGGGTATACCCGAAAAGCAGGATATACGCCTATTGCGGAATAAATACCGATATCGCTTACTGGATGTCGTCGGTCGCCAAAGCCGCCGCAGTGGACAGGGCGAGGGTCATAAATATCTGCATGGGCTATGACAATTATCAGGTCGCCGGTGCCACCGCGAAAAACGAAAACGCGCTTTCGTTTATGTCTGACGAATCTGCTTTTACCGCCGCGTGCCTTGAAAATCTGTTCGCGGATAAACAAAACGACTGTCTTATAGTCATATCTGCCGGCAACGGCAGTGATAAGCGGTTTTATAAGGATTCCGACGCGTATTTCGGAGTCGCGCAAAAACCGATCCTTGAAAAACTTGACGTGTTCGGGGTGTTCACAGCAGTGGATTATCTCGATTCAAAATATTCGCTGTTCTTTACAAATCTGCCGGAATCTCTTTCCGACCGGGTGTTAACGGTCGGTGCAACAGACAGCGACGGCAAAGTCGCCGCATACTCGAACCACGGGGCGGATATTTTTGCCTGCGGAGAAAAGATCATGAGCTGCGCCACAGAGGGTATGTACGCGCACACCAGCGGAACGTCTATGGCGGCACCTCAGGTTTCCGGGGCTGCTGCGCTCATGTACGGGCTCGATCCCGGTCTTACCGCGCCTGAGGTTCGGGCGATCCTGCTGGAAACTGCCGTGGATGAGATTCTGAATGTCGCAGCAGCGGCAGAGAGAGTATCGCAGACAGTCGGGAAATAAATGCCTGAATGAAAAAAATCAGAAGCAAAACCATCATTCTTACGATCATAGTCGCAGTCGCGGTTCTTATCGCCGCTGTCGTCATAGCAGCCGTTTTTCCGGACAGGGAGAAGCGGCCGGTCGTGATTTTGTCTGATACTTCGGGCGCAGTCAAAAGCGGGAAGAGTATGATCATCGTCGGGGGAAAGAGTCTTCCCGACATACCGAAAGGTGAGATCAGGACCGTATCTCAGAGCGCAGACGGTTCCGCAGTTCTGTTTGCAGTCGGAGACGGCGGAAGTTCCCCGTTATATTCCGTATATAACGCAAAAATCAGAACGCTCGTGTCTGAGATCCTGTCCACCACCGCGGCGGCGCTGTGTTATGACGGCAGCGCGGGCTTTACGCTGGACGAACTGGGCGTACTGACGTGGTACGATATCAAAAAGAATTCCGGTCGTGTGATATCGGAGAGCGCGTCAGATTGTGTGATATCACCCGCCGGAGAATATCTTCTGTATCTCTCCCACGGGGACGAGACGGTTCTTGAGCTTGTCAGGACGGATTCCGGAAAGGAAACGAACCTCGGGTCGCGTTACCGTCCGGTTGCGGTATCGGACGACGCGGGACTGATCTATGTTACTGACACTCAGACCGGCGGGTACTGCCTTATCAATAAGGACGGGCTCGAAAAAGCGAGATTTACCTCTGAGCTGCGTAAGGATTCGCCGGTGTTCTTCACTTCCGATCTTTCGGAAACGGTTTTCTCCGATAAGGACTATACTTACGTTTCCTCTCAGGGCGGCAAAAAAAAGACCGTCGCCCCCTCCGGCTGTTCGCCACTGTTCACAGGCGGGAGCGTAAAGCTGACCTGCACCGAAGCCGAGGTCTGCGGCGTTCCGTCGTTTGAGGATTACTATATTGACAGCGAAACCAGCGATCTTTACTGCCGCGACGGCTCCGGTTTTGAAAAGGTCACCGAGGGATACGCCGGCGTGCTGCCCGTAGACGGCGGCGCCTGCGTCCTGACAGCTCAGGGAGCCGTTGTGATCAGACACGGCAAAAAGGTGACCGATACGGTAAACACCGGATACGAAAAGCCGAATGTTTATATCAGCGAAAACGGCAAACGCCTGTATTACGGCGGACCGGACGGAAAATACTATCTTTATTCCGGCGGCGAGACGATGCTCGCGGCGGAGGATGCCGTCAGGTTCATTCAGCTCGGCGATGAAGCGTATATGTATATAACCGCGGACGGTCAGATATATTACGCAAGTAAGATCGGGAAAGAGTTTAAAGTTGACAGTTGACAGATATCAGTTTTCTGTATTCCGATGACAACTCAGATAAAAGGAGATCCACCTCATGAAAAACCGCTTTATTCTCACATTCTGTGTCTTCTTTCTGACAGCGGCGATGCTGCTTTCCGCCTGTTCCGGCGGCGGTGATACACCTGAACCGGAGACAAACGCGGAAACAGCCGCGACGACCCTGCCGGCGACTGAGCCGCCTGCCGAGGCCACCACGGAGACCACGACTGCGGCGCCAACCACCACGGAGCTTGACAAAAAGAATTACCACAGCGACACGCCCTCCACGGATATGCAGGTACTGTCCGAGATCCTGACCGCAGGTGTATTCTATATAGACGGAGAGGCGAAGATGCACGGCGGGGAAACCATGCAACTCAGCATAAACTCCGACGGCGAAAATACCCGCACCGACCTGACCTCGAAAGGTATGAAGATGGCGTTTATCTCGATAGGGGAGAGCTTTTATATCGCCAACACCTCGACTAATACTTACGTCGAGATCACCGAGGAGACCGTAAGACAGTTAGGCGATATGCTCAGAACCATGTCCGTTGTTAATTTTACGGGCGAGGATATACAGTCTTTTGAGTCCATGGTGGACAATTTCGACAGGAACGCCGATTATTCCTCATATTTTGACGATGCTGAATATGAGGAATACTATACTGAAAATAACGGAGAGGAGTATCTTGTCGGAGTATTCAGGACCGAAAACGGCACCGCCAGGCTCTATACTCAGGACGGTATGGCAAAAATCCTCGATCTGTACGACCAGACCGGTCTGCGGCAGGTTTCATTCACAGTCGGCACGTTTGTCCCTCTTTCCACCGCTCCGGTCTCGCTCAACGGGATGACGCGAGGAGGGAATCTTTTAAATCTGTTCGGATAATAGTTCCAAGTTCCAAGTTCTGAGTTCTGATATGAATGACCGGAACCGCAATAATCACACTACATCGGTATCACGCGTGCCTGCACGCGCATTGAACCCGCTGAATACAAGCACAATGCTTAAGGAGGATAAAATATGTTGAAACTCGGACTCATCGGCACGGGCGGTATATGTCATTCCCACGCGGACGGATACAGACAGCTCGGTGAAAGAGTGGAATTCACCGCCTGCTGCGATATAGACATTGAAAAAGCCCGCCGCTTCGCGGAGGAATTCGGCGTCAAACGCTATTACGGCAGCGTATACGAAATGCTGGAGAACGAACAGCTCGATATCTGCAGCGTGACCACCTGGAACAGCGCCCATGCAGAGTGTACGATTGCGGCTCTTAACGCCGGCTGCCACGTCTTATGTGAAAAGCCGATGGCGATGAACGCCGCGGAAGCGATCGCCATGCAGGAAGCGGCTGAGAAAAACGACCGCCTTCTTATGCTCGGGTTCGTGCGGCGCCACGGCGACGACGCCAAAGCCGCTCTTGATTTTTATCAGAAGGGCTTTATCGGCGAAGCGTATTACGCAAAGGCGACCTATCTGCGCCGGAACGGTTTCCCCGGCGGCTGGTTCGGCGACAAGTCAAGGTCCGGCGGCGGTCCGCTCATCGACCTCGGCGTCCACGTCATCGACCTTACACGCTACATAATGGGCAGCCCGAAAGCCGTGAGCGTATACGGCGCCACGTTTGATAAACTGGGCGCAAGGTCCGAACTTTCGGACGGCGAATGGAACGCGGGCGCCGCGGCGCCTGTC
>JAILQN010000314.1 GCA_024699005.1 Clostridia bacterium | reverse complement strand
CACGGAAAGTTGTGGGATAAAAGCAATTTCAGAAAAAACGTTCGGTCGGCACTTTGTTTTGTCAGATAAAGATCATCCGGTCGGTGCCCGCCCCTACCGGATTTCGTCTCTTTATCGGTAATCATCGCATCAGCGATGGACACTTGACCTGTGTTGAATTTTTTGACGATGTTACAATCCCACAATTTTCCGTGAAGAACCACATTATCAATGGCAGCCGGCTGTCGGGTTAAGCCTCCGTTGGAGTAAACACCCCTTGCAGTCCGGCTGCTACTTTTTTTCCTCTTCACGGATTGCGTGTAAAACAGAAAATGGCTTCTTCGCAGATAATTGCGGGATAGCTAAGAATGAGCTCCCTCAGTCGGCTTCGCCGACAGCCCGCGCTAATTGGGCGTGGGCGCAGCCCGACCTCAAGGAGGAGGGAGCCTTTTTCAAGCCCCACTCCATGAGGGGGGTGGCGCTTGCGCCAGGGGGAGTATAAAGGTAATCATAAACCTATATGCAATCAGTATCTCATCTTATCAGCAATCATCGCATTTCGATGGACACATTACACGGAAACGTGAAGATCCTTTCTTTTCGAGTAATTCGAGTAATTCAAAAAACCGGTTCGCTGAAGGTCTGACATTATATTATATACAGATAAATCATCCGGGGGAGGCTTGCACCTCCTCCGGATGGTTAAGTCATTCCAAACTGATCAAAAATGTAGCAGGCGGTGCTGACGCGCCGTAGTTGCATTGTCCTGATGTACTATGCGCGCAAGCGCACCTGTTACGCAAAACTCAATACGTCCCCGACATATCTCCCTGCACCTGTTCGGTAACGTTCGTCTTCGCTCTTGAAGTGGCACGGCGCTTATTGAGTTCCGCGAGGTACAGATCCTCGTCTATCGGCAGTTCGATCCAGGAATCGAGCCAGGAGGACAGGAACGCTGCGTTGGCGATAGTCAGGCCGTTGATGCCCTCCGCGCCGTCGGCGATAAGGGGAGCGCCGTGCAGGATGTGGGCGGCGAAGGCGTTGGTGACGCCAACGTGCTGGGGATTCTGCCCGTCGGTCTCTATATCGTGCCATTCGCCGTTCGGACGGCCGAAACCGTCCTTGTGGGTGTATGTGAATTCGGAGGTGAGCACTTCGTTTTCAAACATGCGGATGGAGCTGCCGTCCTCGATAACAAGCTTGCCCTTGTCAAGGGTGATCTCCAGTCTGTTGGAGCCGGGGGCGTCGCCCGTGCTGGTGATGAACACGCCGGAAGCGCCGTTCGGATACTCGCAGTAGATGGTCACGTCGTCTTCCACCTCTATATCGTGCCATTTGCCGCAGCGGCAGAAGGCTCTTACCTTTGAGGGCATTCCGCAGATCCACTGCCACAGATCCAGCTGATGGGGGCACTGGTTCATAAGAACGCCGCCGCCTTCGCCTGCCCATGTGGCGCGCCATCCGCCGGAATCGTAATAGCTCTGGGAGCGGAACCAGTCGGTGATTATCCAGTTGACCCTGCGGATCTCGCCGTATTTGCCGCTTGCCACAAGCTCCTTGGCCTTGCGGTAAACGCAGTTCGTGCGCTGGTTGAACATGATGGCGTAAGTCGCGTCCACGGTCTTTGAGTATTCGATCAGTTCGCGCACGTCCTTTGTATAGACGCCGGCAGGCTTTTCGGACAGGGCGTGGATGCCTTTGCCGAGAGCCTCTTTCACCATCGGCGGATGGAAGTAGTGGGGAGTCGCCACAATGACCGCGTCGACAAGCCCGCTGTCGAGCATATCGGAATAGTTCAGGAACGTCGCGATTCCCGGGACGCGTTCCTTCGCCCAGTCAAGTCTGTCCTGCTTGACGTCGCATGCGGCGGTGACTTCCACCTCGGGAAGACTGCCGTCGACGTACATGTTGATGTGAGAGGAGCCCATATTACCCACGCCCACAACGCCGAGTCTTAGTTTTTTGTCCATATTTGTTCTCCTTATTCGGTTAGTAAGCGAACAGCGAACAGTTTCTGAGCTGAAGCTGATTGCTTTTCAACGGAGGCTTGCGGTGAACAATTTCCGCTGAATATCAAGCCTGTTTGCTGTTCGCTTTAAATTACCAGATTGTTTTAGCCGCAATATCCTTCAGGCATTCTGCGATGAATTCGTCAACTCCCATAACTCCCTTGTCTCCGGCTCCGCGCTGCCTGACGGACACCACGCCGTCCTCCTGCTCCTTGTCGCCGACAACGAGCATATAGGGGATCTTCTCCACCTGAGCGGCCCTTATCTTCCAGCCGGTCTTTTCGCTTCTGCCGTCGACGGATACGCGCATGCCGAGGGCCTCCAGCTTCTCTTTGACGGAATTCGCGTAGTCGAGATGCCTGTCCGCGATGGGCAGGAGCCTGACCTGCTCGGGAGCGAGCCACAGGGGCATTGCGCCGGCAAATTTCTCTATCATAAGGGCGAGCGTGCGCTCGTAGCAGCCGATGGAAGTCCTGTGGATGATGTACGGACGTTTCTTCGAGCCGTCGGAATCCACGTATTCCATACCGTAGTTTTCGGCAAGGATCTGGTCTATCTGGATCGTGATCAGAGTATCCTCTTTGCCGAATACGTTTTTGATCTGGATATCGAGCTTCGGGCCGTAGAACGCGGCTTCGCCTACGCCTATCTTATAGGAGAGACCGATGTCGTCCAGGATCCTCTTCATGGAATCCTGCGCATCGTTCCACTGCTCCTCGGTGCCGCTGTAATCCTTTTTTTTGTCCGGATCCCACTGGGAGAAGCGGTAGGATACGTCGTCGTAAAGACCGACTGTTTTGAGCATGAATATCGCAAGATCCAGGCAGCGGCGGAACTCGTCCTCAAGCTGGTCCGGGCGGCACATAAGGTGCCCCTCGGAGATCGTGAACTGCCTGACGCGGATAAGACCGTGCATCTCGCCGGAAGCCTCGTTCCTGAACAGGGTAGAGGTCTCGTTATATCTTAAGGGCAGATCCTTGTAGGAGCGGGGCTGGGCCAGATAGGCCTGGTACTGGAAAGGGCAGGTCATCGGGCGCAGGGCGAAGACTTCTTCCTCCTCGGCCTTCTCCGGGTCGCCCAGGATGAACATATTGTCGCGGTAGTGGTACCAGTGACCGCTCTTTTTGTAAAGGTCGCTCTTTGCCATGAAGGGAGTCTTTGTGAGCTGCCAGCCGCGGCGCTGCTCCTCGTCTTCCACGAAACGCTGCAGCAGCTGGATGACCCTGGCGCCTTTGGGCAGAAGGATGGGCAGACCCTGGCCGATATAATCGACCGTGGTGAAGTAGCCCAGCTCGCGGCCCAGTTTGTTGTGGTCGCGTTTTCTTGCCTCCTCCAGGGCTGCAAGGTGAGCTTCCATCTCGCTTGCCTTGGGGAACGCCGTGCCGTAAATGCGCTGAAGCATTTTGTTGTGCTCATCGCCGCGCCAGTATGCGCCCGTTGCGGAGGTCAGCCTGAACGCTTTGACCCTGCCCGTATCGGGGATGTGGGGACCGGCGCAGAGTTCGGTGAATTCTCCCTGCCTGAAGAAGGAAATGGGTTCGCCCTTGTCGGCGTGCTCTTTGATGAGTTCGACCTTGTAGGGCTCGTCTTTCGATTCCATAAGGGCGATCGCCTCGTCCGGCGAAAGCTCGAATCTCTCCAGCGGCAGCGCCTCTTTGACGATCTTCTTCATTTCTCCCTCGATCTTCTCCAGGGTCTCGGCGGTGAAGGGAACGTCCACGTCGAAATCATAATAGAAACCGTCGTCGATGGCGGGGCCTATTGCGAGCTTCGCTTCGGGATACAGCCTTTTGACCGCCTGAGCAAGGATGTGCGACGCCGTGTGATTGAACGCGCGTTTGCCTTCGTCGTCCGAGAAGTCGAGGATCTCCAGCTCGCAGTCTTTCGTGAGCGGAGTGCGCAGATCTTTGGTCACGCCGTCTACTTTGGCAAGGCAGGCGATCTTATAGAGACCCGCGCCGAGCGATTTCGCTACGTCCTGAGCGGATACGCCTTCGTCGTATTCCCTTACGACTCCGTCTTTGAGTGTTACTTTGATCATAATGATCCTTCCTTTCCGAGTGTTATTCTTCGGGACGGTACAAAAAAAAGACGCTCCATCCCGACAAACGGGATGAAGCATTCTGCTCCACGGTTCCACCCGAATTCAGACGCGGAAAACGCGCCTGCCCTCATGTGCCTTAACGCGGCGAACGTCCGCCTTAATCCCGGACCGGGTTTTCGACGGCTCTCGGAAGCGGTAGCACCTGACAGCTCATCCGCCGCGTTCACAGCCCAGGCTTAATAGATCCGAATCTGTGTTCGACGCTATTCAGCCAATGACGCGGCTCTCTGAAGGACGTTTACCGTCGGGCCTTCTCCCTCAACGATTTAGATACATTATAGTACGCTTTTTTGTTTTGTCAACCGTTTTCCGGAATTTTATAATCTGTATAGTCCGGATTTAAGCACAACAAATTCGGCGTCGTCCACCCGAAGATAATTATAGACGGGTTCGCGGAATGCCTTGTAAACGTCAGCCGTCAGATCAGAAGTGTTGACCTTTATTATCCTGTGCGACTTCTCGCAGCAAACGAACAGATGACCGTCGTAATGCCTGACGGTGACTGGTGTACGAAGATCAGCGCCGCCGACAGAACCGAAACGCATTGCGAGCCTGATCGGAGCGGTCCTGTAGGCGAGGATCACATTCTGTTCCGGCGCGCAGGTCCAGATGAATTTGCCGTCAAAACAGCAGGAGGAGACAGGTGTGTCTCTGTACAGAAGTGCGCCGGAGGATATAAGGGCGCCGCCGTCGCCGAACATCGCGCATTCTCCGGTGGGGAACATCACGAATACTTTGCCGTCCGGCAGGAGAGCGGACTCGCACTGGGTCGGATCATCCAGAAAAGCGGCGATATTATCCGCCGTCTCGCCGAATTTGTTCGACAGGTAAACCTGCTCCGGGACCGGCGTTACGGAATCGGACAGCGTGTCGTAAGAGAGGATGACCCTGCGCTCTATCCCCCCGGCTGCGGGCAGCTCGCGGATGACTATAAGCCCCGCCGGATATGCGATGATATCTGAAAAATTGATGGGTGAAAGTTTTTTCATATCCTTATGATAACCCATTTTTCGGGGGGATTCAACAGTGAAAAAATTTTTTTAAAAAAATCAAAAAAATGCTTGACAAACACTATTTGTTTTGCTATAGTAGAGCACGCCGCAAGGGTCATGGGAGTATAGCTCAGCTGGGAGAGCACATGCCTTACAAGCATGGGGTCACAGGTTCGAGCCCTGTTGTTCCCACCAATTTGGCCCGGTAGTTCAGTTGGTTTAGAACGCTAGCC
>JAILQN010000290.1 GCA_024699005.1 Clostridia bacterium | reverse complement strand
GATCAGCAGTTCTTTGCAGCGTCCCGTGTTTTTTACGTGTACGGTCTCAACGGTTCCGTTTATATCAACGTGAGCGACAAAGCGGTTCGGGCGGTCGATGAAGACGGCCTTTTCAACGCCGGCGTAGATCATTTATTCCCGTTTCAGTCCGCCACGTCCACATCCGGCACGATCATAACGTCGTAATCCGGACAGAGAGCTCCGACCTCGCCGTATAAGGTTTCCATCGCCTGGTTCCTGTCAACGTCGAAGCTGACCACCACGTCGAAGCGGACGGTCTTTTTTTCCGTATCGGCATAGAATCCGTGCATCTGCAAAGCCCAGTCGTGAGACATGACCGTTTTTTGTATGGCGTTTCTCATCCGGGCCGCTTCGTTGTCGGAAGTGTTGTATGAATAGATGCCGATACCCGTCAGTATGATGCCGGTCTGCTGATACACGTCGGTCTGTATCTTCCGCGTTATCCTGTCTGCGTCGTCCACGCTCAGAGTGTCCGGCAGCTCCACATGCACCGAGCCGTAGTTTTTGTTCGGACCGTAGTTGAAAAGCGTGACGTCATACGCGCCGAGCACCGCATCTTCCTCACAGATGATCCTCTTCAGCTCTTTTGTGGTTTCCGCGTCCTCACGCTTACCGATGATATCATTCATCGTTTCGATCATCATTTCGATCCCGGCTTTTATGATAAATCCGGCGATGACCACGCCGACGTACGCTTCAAGTGAAACGCCCCGGATCAGATATATGACCGCGGAAACGAGGACTGACGCGGAAAGGACCGCGTCAAACAGAGCGTCGGAGCCGGAAGCGACCAGCGCGCCGGAGTTGACTTTCTTTCCCTGCTTCCTGACGAAGGTCCCGAGCAGCAATTTTACGACGATGGCAACGGAAATAATAATGATCGATACTGCATTGTATTCTGCGGCTTCCGGATGGATGATTTTCTTGACCGATTCCACAAGAGACGTAATGCCGGCGTAAAGAACGAGCGCTGCCACGATCATGGAACTGAGATATTCTATCCTGCCGTAACCGAGCGGATGCTTTTTGTCCGGCTGCTTCGCGCCGAGTTTTGCGCCTATGATCGTTATGACCGACGAAAGCGCGTCGGAGATGTTGTTGACCGCGTCAAGGATGACGGCGATGGAATTCGACACCAGCCCGACGAACGCCTTGAAGCCGACGAGCAGGATATTGGTAACGATGCCGATGATACTTGTTTTTACTATCGCTTTTTCTCTGTCCGCCGCAAGAACGGCGATGTCGTTGTTTTGATTGTCCAAAGAAGATCTCCTTTATAAATTCCGGTCTGGCAAAGATCCGACAGACCAAAAACCGTTCCCTGCTTTATACGGATTTTTATGGTCCGTTTACTCTGCCTCTGTTCTTTCTTTCAGATACTCTGTTTCATTCGTGAATGTAACTTTACCTGAACCCAGTATCTCCCCCACGCTGATCTGTTTGTCGAGAGGACAGTCAAAGATACAGTAACTTATGAAATCAGAATTGCCGAGTTCATCGAAATCGATACCGTCGTCATAATCAAAAACCAAAGATGATCCGGCTGCATCATTGAGTGCCGACCATTCCGAAATCGGGTTGGCATAAACCGACAGGCATCCGTATTTAACATCGGGTAATACGAGTGTTTTTATTTTGTTGTGGCTTAAATCCAGATACACATAGGAAGCATAGTCATCCAAACAGATGGAATCGGTTTTTTCGATATGGTTATAAGAAAGATCTATTTTTACAAGCTTCAGGCAACCCGAAATACCTGTAAGATCCGATATTTGATTATGTGCCGCATAAAGATGAATCAACTCACCGGAGCCGGACAGCGGTGCAACGGAATCGATCTGATTATGACTTATATTCAGTTCATTCAGATTCTTTGCTTCAGACAACGATTCGATGCTTGTGATACTGTTGTCTGAGAGGTATACATTATACAAATGATCCGAGGATTTTGAAAGAAGAGAAATATCCACGATACTGTTATCACTCAAATCAACGTCGGACAGAAGTGTCGCGTTTTTTATACCGTCAATTGTTTCAATCCTGTTCGTTTGCGCATATAGCTTTTTTAACGAAATACACTTCTCAAGGCCGGCAAGACTGAGCAGAGAGTTCCCGCTTACATCGATTGTTTCAAGTTTGACGCATTCCGCCAGGGCGGTCAACGATGATATTCCGTTGTCCGCCGCACGCAATATACGGATTTCTGAAAAGTTCTGAAGAAAAGCGATGTCCGAAACCGAGCAGCAGCTGAACGATAATTCCTCCAGAGTTTTACCGACCGGACGGATAGCTTCCAGATCGGATAATCCCTTATTGTTGTCAAGGATCAGAGATCTGATCCCGACAGCGCCGAAATCAACAGCTGACAGCTTTTCATCGGTCAGATCGCAATTGTTGATTTCCAATCTATATGAAGGACAGGTAAACAATCCGCTTATATCTGCATCCGGCAAAGTACACCTGATCAGCTGCAATGAGCTTAATTGAGAGAAAGCTGAAAGGTTCGCCAGATCTTCCGGAGAGAGCTCCTTTTCTTTTATGGAAACGGTGCCTGTGTTTTTTTTATATTTTTCACCCGCTATGATCACTGTATTGTTTTTAACGGAAATAATAACAGACGAAACGCCGATCAGAATCATCATCAGAACGGCAGCCAAAACACATGTCAGAATCTTTCCTGTTCGCCCGGATGTTTTTCCGGAGTCACTTTTTTTATTCCTGTTCTTTTTTGCCGGATGACCGGCAGCGGTTTTTCGCAGCTCAACCGGTTTTTCTGCGGCGGCCTTATCTTCTGCGTGAGATTCGTCTTCATCATCCCGGATATTATCATCCGATTTTTCCGATACGGCAACTATTGCACGGATCTCATATATCAGTTTCCGGACAGCCTCTGACCTGTCTTCATATGCGGCAAACCTCTGCACATTTGACAGATAAAAACTGAAATCATCTTTCAGCGGGCAGTTTTCAAGCATAAACGGAAAAATCGGTTTGCTTTCGTTGATAGCCTGATCAAGTTCACGGGGCACCCATTTTGAAAGCTGGCACTTGCCGGACAAAATAAGGACAAAGGCCTTTGCCGATCTGATCGCCTTGGGAATTTCAACCGCATAATTTGACCCGCCCGGAATACTCATCGGAGCCATCCAGCATGATATACCATTGGACTCAAGCGTGGTTTTAACCCAGTTTGCCTCAGCGAATTCTTCAGACTTATAGCTGATAAACACATCTTTCATTATTGTCTATTCCTTATGCATTGATACTTCGGGCGTTTTTTCGCGCAGTTCATCTGTCAGATCGGAACCGTCACGCATCATAGTCCGCACATGAACGCAGCTCCTCATAGAATCCGTAAGGCACGAACAGACTGCCTCTGCCCGTTCCCAACGAGATATGCGGCTTGGTCCGGCCATGGAAATCGGAACCGCCGCTTTGCTTCAGACCGAATTCTTCCGCAAGCGAAATCGCTGTTGAAGTCATTTCATCGTTGTATTCACTGTATCTTGTCTCGATCGCGTCAAGACCCGCCTGTTTCGCTTCGGGCAGAAAATCCCTCATCTGCTCAGCGGTCAGGTTCATCAGACCGTGCGCCATGACCGCCGTCGCGCCGAAGGCTTTGATGAAACGTATCGCCGCAGTCGATGTGATCCTGCGCGGCGGGAAGTAGAATCCTTCTCCGGGTTGGAGCAGAGTATCAAAAGCCTCCGCAACGCTTCCGACATATCCTTTCGCCATCAGGACCCTCGCGACATGGGCGCGGTTGAATTCACCGCTGGTCAATGCGGAGACTTCTTCCGCGGAAACGTCGTAACCGGCCTTGTTGAGATTGGCAATAAGCAGATTATTGCTGTTGGTTTTTGCAACGTGGGCAAGTTCCGTGAAATCTTCGATCTCATTCCAGTACTTCCGCCGGAAGAACAGCCCGACAATATGGATCTCTGTCTCATTCCACTCGGTCGAAAACTCGCAGCCCGGAACAGTGACGACACTGCTCCGGCTGCCGGCTTCCATGAATTCCGGAAGTCCTTTGGACGTGTTGTGATCGGTCAGCGCCACCGCGGAAACGCCCAGATTTCCGGCGAGTCTGACCAGTTCGCCCGGGGTCAGGGTGCCGTCGGAGAACGTCGAATGACAGTGCAGATCGCATCTGTTCATATTCTGTTCCGTAACATTTTTATCCATTTTTTTTCAGCTGTTATAACCTCATCAAGAATTATTTAAGAATATTACACTTCCAATGCTTATTTGTAATGCGCTCATTTTTCGGCACGATTCAACTCAGGCCGCAATGCCGCCCAGCGCCGCCTGCAGCAAATCTTTCAGCATTATGAATAATTCTTTTATGCGGGCGAACAGGCTCTTCTGGAAGGCGAATGGATTGCCGCTGCCGTCGATCTTAAAGGACTCGAATCCGCTGAAATCATCCGACCAGTAGAAGCTGTACACGTAGTTATAACGGGCGGATTCCATATGGGTGAAATCGGGATTGATAACGAAGGTTGTAACGATATCGCCCCCCGCGAAAGCGCTGCCGTAGTTGGAATCGTATGTCAGCAGCACGTGGTTGCCATGCACGTCGTCGTAAGCGCCGATGATCAGGATCTCATGGTTGGGCGTGGGATTCTGCAGCAGCGAGAAGCCGAACCGGACGATATTGCCCGCCTTGACGGTTTCATACAGTTTCTTCAGCTGATATGTGTATGCGGCGCTGCCGGGATTCATCGCGGAGTTGTCCGCGACCATACTGCGCGTGGACTGAGCCTGATAGTAGTTAATGAAGCTGACCAGCTCCGGCGTGGGCTCCAGATCCCTCACGTTTTCAGCCCCCTCCTGCATGGGCAGCATATCAATCATGCCAAGATGCTGCATGGCAGAGGTGACCGAGATGCCGTAGCACGCGCCCATAAAGGGACGCAGCGGGTAACTTGCCGCCAAAGCCAGATCGGCGCCCGCCAGCGGATACATCGTCGGGGACAGAGCGAGCACTTTTACAAGGTTTTTCACCATGGCGGAGTAATCCTCCTGCGTCATGTAATATGGGACGTATTTGTATTCCTCTCCGTCCGACATATTGAAGGTGACGGAATTGACCGTGAAGGGATCGAAATCGTTGTCGAAATTATACGCCTCCTCCGGAGTCATCAGTATATCTCCGTAAACCGCGTACAGCGACAGATTTTTTGTCATTTCGACTTCGTCGCCGGCATCATATTTCGCTTCGCCGCCGGGCTTGTCGCTCCAGCCGATACAAGCTTTGCCGTCGGTCACACGGCCTATCGCGGCCACGGTCGCGGTCTCCCCCTCGCTGAAACAGTCGATCGCTTCCTTCGTTTCGCCGTCATAGGAATAAGAGACGGTCTTTACGCCCTTCGGCGCTTTTGCGGAAACGCGGGTCACTGCAAAGCCGTTTTCCGCGCCGTCGCCGTCCGTGGTCAGCATCAGATGAACGGTTTCGCCGGGGACGTACAGGGTGCGGCCCGCCAGCTCGTCGCCGGAGAACGACCCGAATTCCTCGTCGCCGCAGGTCAGCGTGAGCTCGTCGCCGGGCTTTTCTTCGATTTTTATCACGCCGACGCCTGCCAGCACGCTGATGCCGATATAGGTGTCGCGATCGGTCTCATACAGCTCCCGCCATTCGGGAACGGTATAGGTCTCCGTTGCGCCGTTGGTGATATTGGTAAAGGTGAGCGCGCCCCATTCAAAGAAAGTATCTTCCGAAAAGGTGATATAAAAACCCTCCGCGCCGGACACGCCGCAGTCCCATTCGCCGGTGAAATCGTTTTCATAGGGGTGTGCGCTTTCCGGCAGCGCTTTCTTCGCGCTTCCCGGGACTGCGAGGCACCACAAAGCCAGAATCATACAAAGCAAAACGGACAGTAATTTTTTCGTGTTACGCATGATAATCGCTCCTTTTTTATTTATGGGGATATTATACATTTTTTCTCAAGGTTTTGCAATGGTTTTTATGGTCTGAACAAACGAAAATTTAGGGGCTGTAAAAAAACTCACCGTATACAACGGGTTGTCAATCAAGGGGCGTTTTCAGTGAAGTTTTTTCTGTGAAAGAGTGAAGTTGTTCACAGGCTCACAGTGAAGTTTTTCACCGCAGGGTGAAAAGTGAAGTTAAGTTTGCTTTACTTCACCGTCAGGTGAAACTTCACTCATGAAATGAACTTCACTTTCAAAGAAAACTTCACTTGCCATAGGCAAACTTA
>JAILQN010000265.1 GCA_024699005.1 Clostridia bacterium | reverse complement strand
TGTCCGCCGGAAGCTCGAAGCCGCCCTTTTCCCTGAACTCGTTGAACGCGTTCGCGAACGTGTCGGTCTCGCCGAGCCTGCCCAGGGAAAAGCGCGCGAGTATCTGCGGCTCGCCGTCCTTCTCTGTCAGCAGCGCGCCGGTGGAAACGTATTTTTCGCAAATCAATCTGTCGACATCGCCTATGGGGACGGCGGATATCGAGCTTATATTCACGCTTATCTCCGGCTTGCCGTGCTTTTTCCGGCGTCTGCCGATCTCTTCCTCTCCCCACGCGCAGTAAACGCCCCGGGAGTCAAAGCATATCCAGGCGTCCTTGTATTCGCCGTCCGGCGCCATATCGCAGCGACAGCAGAGCTTGAGGTCGGAAGTGTCGAGCCCGGCGCTTTGCAGCGCCTTCAGCTCCGGTTCCGTAAACCGGCCTCGCTCACGTTTGGCAGGTGGTGACTTTTTCTTTTCGCTGTTTCTCATGATCATATAATAGCCGATAATACGGGATTTTGCAAGTATTGCATTTGCCGGGGAAAAATGGTATAATACCGTTACCGAAAAGCGCGCGGGGCGGCCGGGTGACCGCGCGGCGGCCTGTCGGCGTACGGGGCGCCGGGGTCCGGCCTTAAAAACGCAGAAGCTCCCGCGTGACGACGGGAGCTTTTAATATCTCAGACCCTTGCGCCGCGGCGCAAACGGCGCTGAAATGATCGGCGCGATATCACCGTGACCGGGAGGACTTCTATGAAACGCAGGACGGATATTGAGATAAACGATCTCGGGAACGGGGTAAGGCGGCTGTCGGAATTCGGTATGGTCAACTGCTATCTTGTCGAGGGGACAAAGCGCGCGTGCCTGATCGACGCGGGCGCGGGCATCGCCGATATCGCGGCGGTCGTAAGATCGCTGACCGGCAAGCCTCTTACCGTGCTTATGACCCACGCGCACGAGGACCATCTGGGCGGCGGGGTCTGGTATCCGGAGGTCTATGTCCATCCCGCCGATTTCAGGACGGCGCGGCTGTATATGCATCCCCCCGTGCGGATGCTGTTCCTGCGCATGAACAACAAGAGGCGCAAGAGTCACGGTATATCCTACCTCGCCGCGTTCCAGCGCGAGTACAGTCCGAAGCTCATTCCGGTAAACGACGGCGACGTGTTCGACCTCGGCGGCAGAAGTATAGAAGCGTATTATACGCCCGGTCATTCCGTCGGCAGCGTCACTTACCGCGATACGCTCACGGGCGCGCTGTTCGTCGGCGATAACGCGGGCAGGCTGACGACGCTCCACTATCCCTTCGCCGACACCGCGGAGGTATGGCTGCGGGGTATGGAAAAAACGCTCTCTCTCGCCGGCGACGCGCCTATATACTCGGGTCACGGCGAAAGACCGCTGACGAAAAATGACCTTGAAACGCTCATCGAACTGGGAAAAAAGATAGCCGCGCGGGGCAATACGAAGAAACGCGCGGTAAAGACGGAACGCGGCGAAGAAAAATATCCGTATATCGTTTACCGGACGGACAGGGTAAAATAAAAAGAAAAAACACGCGAAAGCGTGTTTTTTGCCTCGCGGGCGCGTCAAAGCCTTACGATCCCGACAGGAGGCGGATGGCCGCCTTATACTTTTCCATGCGTTCACGCGCTTTTTCGTCTATCGTATCAAGGCGGGTCGGATCGCTGTTGTGCCTCAGATCGGCGAGCTTGACCGTGCGGGCGATCGTGTTTTCGCCGAGTTTCGCGACGTACTCTGTATAGGGCACGTTTTTGTCGTGCGTCATCAGGGCGAGCGCCTCAAGAACTTCCTCGGAAAATCCCATGGCGCGGAGATCGTCCAATGTATAGGCGGTGTCCTCTATCACGTCGTGGAGCAGCGCGACGACCGTCGTGTTTTCGTCCGGCATCTGCTCCGCTACGTGGAAGGGATGGAAGACGTACGGCACGCCCGATTTGTCCGTCTGATCCTTGTGCGCCTCAAAGCAGAGCTTCATCGCTTTCTTCGTTTCGGGTGTGTAGATCATTTCCGTGAGCCTCGCTTGCCCGCCCGTATCCGCGGGCGTTTTCTCTGTCTGTATTATAATAATTACAAACAAAGAAGTCAATCGTCCGCCGCGAGCGGTTTTCTGCCGTTCCGTCGTTCGGGAAAAGACAGTGTTAACGAAATGTAAATAATTGCGCTCAATAGGATAAAAGTGCACAACTACTTGACGATAAACCGTAAAGAAGCTATTATCAAATTGTTTATGAAAAAGAGGTGGTTCGTTTGAAGGATATGACTTTATATATCGAGAGCGTCTTCAGGGACGTTCCCGATGACGACGTGCTGCTGCAGTTTGAAAGAGAGCTGCTCGCCGAGTGGGAGGAGACCCGAGCGCGTGTCGCAAAGGCAGGGCTTTCCGACGAAAACGTCCTGTTTGATCTTTTCGTCAGTTTTCACCCGGATCTGCCCGGAGAATACGCCGCGTACCGAAAAGCCGAGCTGAAGAAACGGCGCGAAAAACGGCGCCACGGGTTCCTCGTCAAAGCAACGCCTGTCTGGTATCTTCTTATGGTCGCCGTCTATCTGGGCGTGAGCTTTCTGACGCGCAACTGGCGGGAAAGCTGGCTGATCATCATCGGCTTCGTCACGGTCTGGGTCGATACCGTCGGCCTGCTGCTTGTGTTTGAGATCGCCGCGAAAAGAAGGCTGTTCCACCCCGTCGCCCGCGTGATCCTGGGCCTGTCTGTGATGATGACGACCACGCTGGTGTACCTGATCGGGCTGATGCTGTTCGCGATCCCCCGTTTCTGGGTGGTCTTCCCGGCGGGGGTGTTCCTGATGTACTGCGCCGACGCCGTTTTCGCCGGACTGACGGGGCAGAAGCTGCGTATCATCAATTATCTCGTCTACATCCCCGCCGCCGCGCCTATGGTCTACGTGGTCCTCGCGGGCCTGTATCTGATCCCGTGGCACCCGGGATGGCTGATCGTCCCGCTGTCTTGGGTCATTGACATAATAATAATCGTCGGCAAGGGGATCGAGAACGGGAAATACCGCTACAAACCCGGAGAGGAGGACGCGTGATGAAACAGAAGCTGAAAGCAGAGCTCTGGGACAAAATGCACTATCTGTTCCGTGATTTCAACGACCGGATGGTCCACGTCGCCCTGTATTACGATTATTGTATCGATATCGAAAAGCTGAAAACCGCGCTGATCTGTTTTTTTGAAAAAGCGCCGGTGCTCCATTCCTCCTTTGTGGATAACAAGATCGCGCCTTATTGGGAGGTGAAGGAGTACCATATCGACGACGTGCTGACCGTCGCCTATCCGGAGGATACGGAGACGGCTGTGGACGAGTTTTTGACCCGGTATATCCCGCCTGAAAGCGACATCCAGATGAAGGCGGCCGTCTTTATCGGGGACGGCAAAAGCGTATTGTGTATCGTGGAAAACCATATGTGCATGGACGGCGGCGATTTTAAGTATTTCATGAGCGCTCTGTGCCGTGCGTATTCGGATTACGACAGGGAAGGGAAGAGCCCCGTGGCGCTGCGGACCGGTAAGCGGGATTACGCCGCGGTCTACGAGGATTACAGCTATACCGAGCAGCGCATGGCGAAGAACCTGTATAAAAACGTCTGCGCCGGGGACGATCACCGCTTCCCGCTGACGAGGGACAGCATCCGGGACGCGTCTTTCATCGCCCGCAGGACGATCCCCGCGTCAAAGTTCGACGCGATCAAGGCCGCGGGAAAGAGCCGCGGCGCCACCGTCAACGATATGCTCCTCACCGCTTACTTTTACAGCCTTTACGAGCTGGCGGGCTACGACGCCGGCGAAAGCGTGACTATCTCCTGCGCGGTGGATCTGAGACGGCATATCAAGGAAAACAGCGGCGAGGGACTTACGAACCACACAGCGTTCATGCAGTGCGCCGTCCCGGAACGGGGCGCCGATATCTTTCAGACGCTGGGGTACGTCGTCGCCAGCTCCGAAAAGTATAAAAAGGACAAGTTCATGGGGCTGTACGGCCTGCCGCTGCTGAACCTCGGCTACAGCGTCCTGCCCCACGCCGCCAGTGAAGAGATCATCAAGATCGGGTATTCCAATCCGCTGCTTGCCATGAGCAACATCGGTATTCTGGATGAGAAGGCGCTCGCCTTGTCGGGGCATGAGCCGACGGAGGGTTTCATGACCGGCGCGGTCAAATACAAGCCCTACGCGCTGCTGTCCGCGACGACGCTGCGCAAGGCGATCACGATGTCCATGTGCGTGCGCGGCAATGAAGAGGACCGGGAGATCGTGGAACGGTTTTTTGACCTGTTTGAAAAGAATCTCGACGCGCTGACGAAATAGGATCGCATAAAACGGGTTGCCGTCATTGTGAAACCGGAATCACGGCAGCCTTTTTTTATGGATGACAGCGGAAGCGGAAGGAGATCCGTTTCAAACCGGAGTTCGGCGGGCCGACGCTCGCCGCGCCGAAGCCGCTTGTGATTTTCACCCGGTTTGCGCCGCCGCGGGAACTCCGGACGCCGCCGGAACAGCAAACGCCGGGGTCCGTGTCGAAAGAGACGGTACGATTGCCCTGTTTCTCCCGTGGACGCGCTGATCCGGTCCGTTCCTTTCGCCTTACCTCACTTTCCTTAAAACAAAAGCGCCGGGAGAAGCCTGTCCTCCGCGGCGCTTTCGGTTTAATGTGAGAGCCTTCAGCCCTGAGAAGTCGTTTCGGTCGTGTCAGTCGCGCCGTTGAGCAGTCCGACGATATCGACGCCCAGCGCGTCAAACTCCTTTAACACCTCATACTTTTCAAGAATAAACAGCACCAGCTTTTTGATCAGCTCGAATATCATGGAAAAATCGAAATTCATAGTCGTTCCTCGCTTTTTTATTTGCATTCACTACGCCGTTATTATATGCCGAAACCATAAAATAACAAACAAGCGCCGATAAAAAAACGGTTAAACAAATATAAAAAAAGAGAAACGATTTTGCGGCGATTTTTATATTTCTTTTATGTTTTGAAGCGGTAACCCGCGCCCCAGATCGTCTGAAGATATCGCGGCTCATCGGAGTCGTCCTCGATCTTATCCCGGATACGGTTGAGGTGGACCGTTACCGTAGCCGTGTCGCCGTAGGAATCCATCCCCCAGACACTATCGTAGATCTGTTCTCTCGAAAAGACGATGTTCGGGTTTTTCATCAGCAAAAGCAGAATGTCGAATTCCTTGCCGGTGAAACCGATCTCGCGCCCGTTTTTATAAACCAGCCTCGCGTCCTCGTCGATCTTCAGATCGCCGTATTCAATGACGGTATGGCGCCTGCCGGCTTCGCGGGAGGTCAGCCGTTCAAAATTGTCGATATGCGCCTTTACTCTTGCCACCAGCTCCGCCGGGTCGAAGGGCTTGACGATGTAATCGTTGGCGCCCAGACCGAAGCCCCGGATCTTATCGTAGGCCTCCTTTTTTGCGCTGACGAACAGGATCGGCGTCTCCTTCTTTTCCCGGAGCCTTTTGCAGATGGCAAAGCCGTCGGAGCCGGGCAGCATGATGTCCAGAAGGATCAGGTCGTAATCATTATTTAGCGCCAGAAACAGTCCCTCGCTGCCCGTATTGGCAACGGTGACTTCAAAACCGCTGAGAACCAGATAATCCCTTTCAAGGTTTGAGATCGCCTCGTCGTCTTCCACGATCAGTATCTTTTTCATACTGTTTCCTCCGCTGTCGGTAGTTTGATTTTAATGACCAGACCGTTGTTGTTTTCCGCGCTGATGCTGCCGCCGTGGGCGTTGACGATGTTGCGGGAAATGGCAAGCCCCAGTCCGCTGCCCTTGTGGGTGTCCTTCCGTGATTTCTCCGGGCGGTAAAAGGCCTGGAACAGATGCTCGAGCGCGTGTTCCGGAACGCCCGCTCCGTCGTCGCTCACGTCGATACAGACCCAATTCCCGTCAAGCCTGCAATCGACGGCGCAGCGGACCGTCGGACCGGTCTTGTATTTGCTGCTGTTGTCAAGAAGGTTGGTGAGCACGCGGTTCATCTCTTCTATGTCGAGATTGACCTTGGTATCGTCCGGGCAGGTATTGACGACGGAAAGCGTCAGACCTTTTTTCCGGTATTCGCTTTCAAACGTGTCGATGAAGGAAGCCAGATAATCCGAAACGCGGACGGAAGAAAAATGGAACGGATATTTGTTGGTGTCGAGCTTTGAGAAGAGGAACAGCTTATCCACCAGCGCGTCCACCTCGCAGGCCTTCTGGTAAATGACGGTGTAGTACTCGTACCGTTTTTCGTTCGTCGTCGCCACGCCGTCGATCAAGCCCTTGGCGTAACCTTTGATGGACGTGAGGGGAGAGCGCAGATCGTGGGAGATCCCCGCGAACAGCTCCCGTCTGTTTTCCTCCGATGCCAGCTCCTCCTCCACGGATTTTTTCAGCCTCTGCCGCATGTCGTCGAAATCCGCGCACACGTCCGCGAACTCGTCGTCCGAGTCGTAGGCGACCGTGGAATCCAGATTCCCGTCCCGGATCTGCCTCGCGGAAAGGCTCAGCAGATCCAGCGGCGTCAGGATCATTTTGGACGTCCTCTGCGAGAGGATCCTGTTGGTGATGAAGATCAGAAAGATCATCACGGAGATGATCAGGAACGCAAATAAGAGGACGCCCTTCTTGATGCTTTCGATCAGGATCATCGCGTCGGGATTGTAGTCGGTATTTACGGCGTAAAGGACGTATTCCGTGTCGCCTTTCATGAATCTCTGCTTGATGACGGAGGCCGTCCCGTTGTCGATAGTCATGAAGTCCTCCGATTCATAGAGCGAATCGTCGTACTTGTCCATGATGACGCGGTCCTCCCGCGTCAGGGAATTGTACTTTTCGGCGCCGTTTGCCGTGATGAAAAGACTGTACCCGCTTTCGGCAAGATAGGCCGTCATGTTGTTGTAGGAGCGTTCCTCTCTTTGATCGCTCACTTCCTTGAAATCCTTGATCACGCTCTGTACCGCCGCGGTCAGGATCGCCTCGTCGGAGATGTTCTCAAGCTGCTGCTCGTAGCGTTCGGAAACGATGACCAGCACGCACGCCGCGATCAGCACGATGATCAGCGACGGTATGACGAACATGGAAAAATAAGACCGTTTCAGTTTTCGTTTGAAACCCATAGCTTTCCTCCGGGAAGGATGCCGACTGCTCCTTCCTTACAAAAAACGGATCCCCGAACGAATGCGCCGGAAATCCGTTGCGTAACCGTCTTGGGACCGGTTCAGCCGATCCTGCGGCCGTTTTTGATCTTGATGTTCGCGATGGCGATCTTTAAGAAGCCGGACATTCCGTTGCCGTCAAAGCTGACGGATGCCCCAAAACCCAACTCTCGCCCGGCGGGCGTCAGCAGCTTGCCCTTTCCCTTCAGACCGTTGTCGCCGACCTCGTCGATGCTGTCAAAACGGAGCTTCACCTTCTGAAGCTGTTCCGGTAATTGAATATCCACTCCGTAGGCTCCGCCGTTGTCCGAAATGGTTATGAACACATCGCCGCTGAATTTCAGGATCTGAACGTTGACGCTGCCCTGCCATTTGCCGATGCCGATCATATCGTTACGCCTTCGCCGTTATGATTGTTTATAATGTTACATTTATCCGGATAAAGTGTCAAGAAAAAGTATATAATTTTATATATAATTTAGAATTGTTTATTTATTTTTTAGACTTTCCTGCGATCCAATGCTGTTATTATAAACAAAAAAAGTAAGGAGAAAAGATATCTCCTGCGCGCCGATCAGGGTCCGCTACGGCGACGACGGAAAAGAAACCGAGGAAGGAGGATAAACAAAAGGAGCAGGAAAACCTGCTGCGATGCATAGATAGTATGAGGATAAAAATTCGAGTGGAGATAACGGATTTGACCGAACCACAAGAAAATCAAGTATTCACGGCGCCTGCGCGCATTTTTTCTCTGAGGATCAGAACTAAAAACAGCATATTTTACAAAGATCCTCCTCTGCGGTAAACGCTGCCGCAAAGGAGGATTCTGTTTGAAAAAAATTTGAAAGGTTTAATTGCCCCGGATTTATTGCTGTCAGCCAAACGACCCTTTTATTTCTACAAGAAACCGTTCGGCGATCGGGGTGAGCGGCTGAAACTTTTTCCAAACGAGATACAGTTTGGTTTCAAGTCGAGGCGATAACGGTCTGAATACAAGTCCG
>JAILQN010000226.1 GCA_024699005.1 Clostridia bacterium | reverse complement strand
TATTCCCATGAATGGGACGTATGATATCCGGTTATGACCTTTGCGCCCCATTTGTCTTTTGACGTCGGTCCTGTAATCCCGGACGTTGATCCTGTGTTGCATCTCTCATGCATAAGCTTATTATTGTTGGAAGAAGAAGTCAGATCTCCCAATCCAAATGCATGCCCGAATTCATGTGCCATTACAACACTGTTAAATGAACTTTCTTGTGCAGAGTTGATCGCAATAGTCCACGATGTAAAATGTCCGGATGAGTTTGTCGTGGAATATAGGATATCCGTAACAACATCACCAATCACCATGCATGAAATCATCACAGTATTTGCTGCACTCGAATCATATTCAACATTAAACGGAGAAATGTTATCCCACAGAGTTGCTCCTGCGTCGACTTTGCTCGTTACGGTGTAACCCATTCCGGCACTGCGCTTATACTTCATCGAAGTTCCGTTAGTATGTGCGCTTTCAATTAATAATCACCCCGTTTGTTCGGTTCCGATGTAGGTAATGCCGTTACGGGTCGTTTTGTCAAATGTATTCGTCAGCGTGCCGGAATGAGCAAAGGTCGGAAAGCAAATCGTTATGCTTAAAGCAAGCAGAATCATTAATGCAATGGCCTTTTTCATGCTTCGCCCCCACTCAATTCATTCAAAAGATCGTCCATGTCATCAAATCTGATAACGTTCATCGGGCGGCCTTCTTTCTCGTAGCTGATCCTGTCAGTATCATGGGTAAAAAGCTCGATAGTCTTTGCAAGCTCGCTGTCCTGCCGGCCTACATACTCGATAAGTTCGCCGATAAGCTCAGGGCTGTAGTGATCGGTAAGGTCTGCCTCCCTGGCTTCCTTTGTTTTGTAACTGATATCGCCTATAAGATCGATCAGGTAGTTAGCGCCGGAGTTATCCTGCGCATAGATCAAATATCCGGTGCCATAGACCATGAGTGCATAGGCGTTATCATGCTGCTGCACTCCTTCATCCCAGCGGTCCCAAACAGTAAGGAATACCAAAAGTTTGTTGCCATATGTAAACAACGGTGTGTTATACATCGAGAAATTTGAGTTCGCCTCCTGACGGATGACTATCTTATCGGGAAGCTCTCCCTTATAGACCTTATTGACGGACGCCTCGAAGAACGAACAGATAAAACATTCGGAAAGCCAGTTTTCTATCGTTACAAGGCATACCGCGTCCGCGTTCTCAAAAGCGGACTTGTATCCGTAGAACATCTCTCCGTCTCTGCAGGCGCTTCCAAGGCCGTCGGGGTTGCGTACGGGCGCAAACACCGCGTCGGCGGGCACGGTCACGGGCTCCTTCCATGCCTCAACGGGATCCTTGGCCGCCTCAACGGGCTCCTTTACGCCGGTAACGCGGGGCGTTTCACCGGGGACAAGCGATACCACGGGAAGGTCATTGTCATCCGCGGAAGGATGATTCCCATAGTGCAGGGTGACCGAAGAACCGGCTCGTTCGATAAAGGGCCCGAGCATACCGGTAGCACCGGCGACGGTCGTCGCAAGTATCGCCACCACAAAGATCGCTGCCGCGGCAATACGGAGGATGCTTCCCGCTTTTATATGCGCCTTGGCACGCGGGACGCGTTCCTCGGCAGCCTTGACGTAGGCTTCGTCTATGTCGCTGAGCATATTGGCAAATGTTTCGGTTTTCATAATAAAAATCCTTTCTCTTTCATATATTTTTTCAGCTTTTCCCTCAGCCTGTGCAGCTTTACGTACACCGTCTTTTCGGATATCCCGAACTTAGCGGCCAGGCTTGGGACCGATTCGAAATACCAGTACCTGAGCACGAACAGATCCCTGCTGCTTGCGGGAAGCGTGCCCAGAAAGTCGTTTACCGCGGAAAGCAGCTCCTTTCGGATGAAGCTTTCCTCGGGATCACCAGAGTTCGAGACGAGCTCCGAAATCTCGTCAAGAGGGGTGCATTTGGTGACGTCGCGCTTTTGGGCGGTGAGCCTTACGCGCATGTTGATCGCGGTATTGCGGGTGAGCTTGCCAAGGAAGGTCTTGACGTTCTCGGGCTTGAATGCCGGGATCGCTTCCCACGCCTTGAGCATCACTTCGTTCACGCATTCCTCCGCGTCGCGGGAGTCGCCAAGTATGCGCCGCGCAATCGCCGTACAGTAGTTCCGCCAGCGCTCCGGATCGTTATCGTCCGCCATGGAGACGAGCTTCAGCGATTGGTTTTCACTCATATAATCCTCCTTTCCGTGTTCTGATGAAGGGTCCTTCACCTGAATACACAGAATTTACCGCTGAATCTTTCACCTGTAAGAAAATATATTTTGTCGAGAGCTCATACTTGCGGTATGCCCGCGTGATTCTGTTATAATGAAGCGTCCAAAATAGCTTGTGGGATTGCCCATGGAATCATTGTTCACTCCTTTGGCAGAGCTCTTTTTGGAAGCGCGAATGGCCTCCTCTACGTACGTTTCATCGATACATCCGAATGCATCGAACAGGTTTTCGACAGTCATTACACAAACCCTCTTTCCGGCAAATACTTTTGAAGTTTTTCAGCAGGCCTTTTATCTGCGTGCTTACGTTGTTTCTCGTTTTGCCCAATTCTTTCGCTATCTCCGCGGGCTTCTTGAAATTCCTCAGATACTCGACAAGCATTATCCTGTGCTCTTCGGAAAGCGTGGAGATAAACGCGTTTATCGTTTTGCAGAGCTCGTTGAACATTATTTTGTCCTCCGGATTGCCGGATGGGGAAATCATATCTTCTATTTCGGAAAAAGCGAGTTCCGGCACCCCTCCTCCGCGCTTTTTTGCCGAAAGGCTGCGGTATTTGTTAAGCGCCGCGTTGCGGGTGAGCCTGGCAAGATACGCGCCGAGACGCTTTGGCTTTGCCTCGGGAACGGTTTGCCACGCGGTGAGGAGCGCGTCGGAAACGCACTCCTCAACGTCCCGCGGGTCGTTAAGGATATTGGAGGCGACGGAACGGCAGTAATTTCCGTAAAGCCTGTCGGCCTCGGCGGATGCGGAAGGATCGCCCGAATAATACAGGGCGAGCACCTCTTCGTCATTCAATCGGCGTTACCTCCTTGCTGATGGTTTGAAAGAGCTCTTCACTTATAAAGACGCATTTTTTGACCAAAAGTAAACGGTTTTACGGGAAAACAGGGAATATATTTTTTGCACGGTCAATATATTTTATTTTCGCCTTTTTCCGAAGCGTTTTAAGTGCTATAATGGAATTTGGAATAAAGGGATTTTTGCGCCCTTTCGCGATGGGCACAGAAAACCTTAATATCAAGGAGGTCATATCGCTTATGGTATCCAAAGTAACCGTTGACGAGAACCGCTGCAAGGGCTGCGGACTTTGCGTAAGAGCATGTCCGAAGAAGATAATGCAGCTCTCGAAGACCAAGCTCAATGAAAAGGGCTATCATCCCGCCGAGTGCATCGACCAGGCGGCCTGCATCGGCTGCGCAAGCTGCGCGTGGACCTGCCCCGACACGGTCATCACCGTTGAGAAAGAGTAAGGAGGAAAAAGCTATGGCAAAGAAACTTATGAAGGGCAGTGAAGCCATCCCCGAAGCCGCCATCCAGGCCGGCTGCCGTTTCTTCTTCGGCTACCCCATTACTCCTCAGAACGACAT
>JAILQN010000202.1 GCA_024699005.1 Clostridia bacterium | reverse complement strand
GTCATTTTTCCCATCAACGCTCCGAACTGCTCGTCACTGAGTTTATCGTCCTGCGGCGCGGTGGTTTCCGCGGTCGTTTCCGCAGTCGTTGATTCGCTCTGAGTGGTCTCAGGCTGCGTCTGCGTTGTCTGTCCGGCTGTCGTTTCGGTCCCGGCTGCGGTTTCTGTTTTTTCGGACGCTTTCGTTTCAGCGGGAGTTCCCGATACGGCAGCCTCTTCCTGCGACTGCTCCGCCCCTGTGGGCTCGGCCGGGACAGGTCCCGGCGGTACTCTCCTGAAAACGATAAACAGCACAATGACGGCAAGCGCCAGCACGATGGCGATAACGCTCACGATTATTGCCGTGCGTTTCTTTTTCGGCGGTGCGGCGGCTGCCGCTGCCGCCGGAGCGGACTGATAAGCCGGAGCCGGAGCGTTGCCTATCGGCACCGTATCATCCGTCCTCACCGGTGCCTGCGCTGCGTTTCCCTCGTTTTTCGCGCCGCATGCCGGGCAGAATTTTACTCCTTCGGGCACGTTCGCTCCACATTCTCTGCAAAACATAATTATTCTCCTTTTCTTTTATATGCGAATCATATCATATACTGACGATACATTCAATAGAAACCGGCAAATAAAAACAAAAATATGCCGATCGGTCTTTTCATTTTGGAAAAGGTGTGATATGATGTGTAAAACACGCCGCACGCAGGAGGTCAAAATGCATACTGCAAAACCCACACCGCAGCAGCTCGCCTGGCAGGATATGGAACTGGGCGTTCTTATCCATTACTGTCTGGAGATATATCAGCCGGATATCCCGGGCGACTGGTACAAAACGGACCGAGTCCGGAAGGAACTCGCGCCCGATACGATCCACCCGGCAAAGCTCGATCCGGAACAGTGGGTCCGGGCCGCCGCGGAGCTCGGGGCGAAATACGCCGTGATGGTGGTGAACCACTGCACGGGTTTCTCCCTCTGGGACACGAAGGTCAACGACTTCTCCATAGCGCACACGGACTGGCGCGGAGGAGGCGGGGACGCTTTCCGGGAGTTTGTCGGCGCCTGCTCCCGTTACGGCATACGCCCGGGCTTCTACTACTCCACCGGCTGCAACGGGTACTATGACATAAACGACAACAAACCTCAGGACTACCTGTCCGGAAAATACAGGGCGTACGTAAAAAATGCGGAAGCGCAGATGACCGAACTGCTTACCGGGTACGGCGAAATGTTCGAGATATGGTTCGACGGCGGCGTCATCCCGCCGGAGCGCGGCGGACCCGATCTTACGCCGCTTATGAAAAAATATCAGCCGGACGCGGTCTGCTTCCAGGGCCCGCGCGATTGGCCGCACAACCTGCGGTGGGTCGGCAACGAGGACGGCCTTGCGCCGGAAAACTGCTGGGCGACGACGAACGCCGGCGAAGCCGCTTACGACGGAACGGTCCCGGACGAAAAGGCAGGCGTCGGCGACCCGGACGGCAAATACTATTGGCCCGCCGAGACGGACATGCCCAACCGCACGCACGCCGCCTTCGGCGGAGGCTGGGCGTGGAGAGCCGGCGAGGAAAAGCTCATATACACTCCGGAACAGCTGCTGGACTGCTATATCCGTTCCGTCGGACGAAATTCCAATCTGCTTTTGGGCATGTCCATAAGCACGGACGGCGATTTTCAGGATGAAAAACAGTTCCGTGATTTCGGAAAACTGCTGAAGGAAACTTTCGGTACTCCTGCCGCAAAGGCAGACCGTCCGGCACTTGCAGACGGTTCAGCCCTTCTGACCATGTCCGAAGCAACGCCGGTAAATTACCTCGTCCTGCGGGAGGATATCACGAACGGCCAGATCATACGCGGTTTCAGGGTGCTGGCGGACGGCAGATGCGTTTATGAGAGCGATTGCGTCGGGCACAAGAGGATCATACCTCTCCTCGGCCTGTACGCGAAAGAACTGACTGTTGAGATCACGAAATCCGCCGGCGAGCCGTCGTTCAGGGATATTGCGGTATTTTAGGTAAGCACTGATTAATTCTTGTACATACATCTTGCCGGCCCTTTTTCCGGCATCTATCACAAAAATGCTCGTTAATACACAAAGTATTGCCTGTGCTTTTTGTTTCAGCTGCCGAAATAATATCTCGGCAATCTGTATGCACCGAATTAATCAGCACTTACTTAGCAAGGAAGGATTCCGAAGAATGGGAATAAACGACAGAAAAGAATGTCTCGTCATATCACGGCGCGACGATCACGATCTGATATACGTATTGAGATCGACCGGAGCGAGGGTCACGCACGTCACGCCGGAAGCCGCAGTCAGTACGGAGTTTGATAGTTTTGACAGCATCTGCGTGCTCGGGGACGGCTCCCCTGTTGACGCCCGTCTGCGCGCGGAACTGGAAAAAACAGCCGCAGACGGAAAGCGGCTGTTTCTGGAATATATCGGCAGTTTCACAGGGCTTTATTCCGCCGGGCCCGCAGACACCACGAGAAGAAGGCTCGTCGCGGTGCAGCCGGAATCCGGAACCGGTATCCCCGGCCTTGCAGCCGGCGATCTGCTGGACGATATGAGCAACCGGATGATGCGCCCCTGGTACGGCGTCTCCGGCACGACTCCCCTTCTGGTCTACAAAGATCATATAATCGCCCACACTCATTGGAATGCAACGCGCGAAGAGATCACGGAGAGCAGCGATCCGGGGCTGTGGCTGATAAACGGCAGCGTGATGATGTGCTCTTTCCGGCTGAGGGATTTCAGCCGGGCGAGATTCGCCCCCCGCGAAGCATGGCAGAAGGTCATCTCCTATATATCGGAATGGCTGACGGGATCGGCGCCATCCGCGTTTCCCGAGCCTGTCATACGGTACGGCTCAGACGACGACCTGAGCGACGGCGCAGCGTTTGACAGGAACCTGCGCGAAACGGTCGGCCGCGGCGTCGCGTGGCTCAGGAGATATCTTGTGGACGAAGGACGCGGCGGCATAAGGGAGGGACTGCGTCACGAGATAAGCCCCGACGGCGAACAGGCAAAGGCGACGGCCGTACGCACCGACTGCAGCGGAGAAGCCGCCGGCGCGTTCCGTTTTTATTC
>JAILQN010000190.1 GCA_024699005.1 Clostridia bacterium | reverse complement strand
ATGCAGATTGCCGAGATATTTTTTCGGCAGCTGAAACAAAAAGCGCAGGCAATACTTTGTGTATTAACGAGCATTTTTGTGATAGATGCCGGAAAAAGAGCCGGCAAGATGTATGCACAAGAATTAATCAGTGCTTACTTAGTGTTTAGATTTAGCCGGCAGTTAAAACCAGTTCGCCTTTAACGATCCAGTTAAGCGATTCCGTCACCCGCAGGTCGACGAAACTGCCGACAAGATCGGGAGAACCCGGGAACAGTATCGCGACGTTGCCGGCGGTCCTGCCCATGAGCATTCCGGGGTCTTCGCCGGGTTCGACAAGGGTCCTGAAGATCCGTCCGTTCATTGCGGCACGGTTTTCAGCGGCGATGCTCTCCTGCAGATCGGTCAAAGCCTTGAAACGCCGGTTCTTTTCCGCCCTTGTGACCGGATCCTCCAGTTCTGCAGCCGGGGTACCGGGTCTCTTCGAATAGATGAATGTAAAAAGTGACGTGTATCCGACCTCGGCGACAAGCGAGAGAGTGTCATTGAATTCCGAGTCCGTCTCGCCGGGGAATCCGACGATGATATCGCTCGTGAGCGATATATCGGGCATGACCTGTTTCGCGTATTTTATCAGTCCGAGATACTTTTCCTTTGTGTACCCTCTGTGCATGCGGGCAAGCACCGAATCGGAGCCGCTCTGCACGGGCAGGTGCAGATGATGGGCAACTTTATCGCATTCCGCCATGGCATCCAGAAGGTCTTTTGTGCAGTCCTTGGGGTGCGAGGTCATAAAGCGGATGATAAAATCGCCCGGGATCCTGTTCATGGCCCGGAGCAGCGCGGCAAAATCCACACCGTCGTCCAGGGTTTTTCCGTAGGAGTTGACGTTCTGGCCCAGAAGAGTGATGTCTTTTACGCCACCGGCGATAAGACGCTCCGCTTCGGCAAGGATCTCCCCGGGGCGGCGGCTGCGCTCCCTGCCGCGCACATAGGGCACGATGCAGTAGGTACAAAAGTTGTTGCACCCGTACATGATCGGCAGCCAGCCCCTCGCGCCGGAATCACGCACCGCGGGAATGCCCTCCGCTATCGCTTCGGGACCGGCCGCGGTATCGAACACTCTTTTGCCGTCGGCCAGATATTCATAAAACATCTGCGGAACACGGTAAAGGGCGTAAGTCCCGAACACGATATTGACGTAGGGATAGCTCTTTTTTATCCTGGAGGCGATCCTGTCCTGCTGCATCATACACCCGCACAGAGCGATGATCATATCCGGACGCTTCTCTTTTATGGGCTTCAGGGCGCCCACGTTACCGAAGACCCTGTCCTCGGCGTGCTCCCTGACTGCGCAGGTATTGTAAAGCACGAGGTCTGCGTCTTCGGGAGAGTCGACAAAGCGGAATCCCATCCAGTCAAGCTGACCTTTAATGCGCTCGGAATCCGAAACGTTGCCCTGACAGCCGTAGGTGTGAACGAACGCCGACGGCTGTCTGCCGTATCTTCTGAGGAGCATTTCCTTTGCAAGGACGGCGTAGGCTTTCTGCGCCTGTATCTCGCCCTCCGGAACGAATGAATTTACTTTGCCGGGCATTTTACTCCGTTACGTCGCTCCAGCTGAGCACCATGACCTCGTATCTGTAGGGCTCGTTGTCGACAGGAATATCGACCGGAGCGGATTCTTTTTTCTCTATTTCCTCGACCATAGCGGAGTTGACATAGAGCAAAGTCCCCGTCTCGGAATATACCGCAAGGCAAACCGTAACGTCCTTTACCTTATTGCCGTTGGGATTGGAAACGAAACCTGACAGCACCTTAGTGCCCAGATCATCCTTTCCGATGTTCATATCGAAAGTGGTGAGGTTCTTATAACCGGAAGCCGGCTTGTCCGCAAATGAACAGCCTACGTATCTGATGTTGAACACTTCGAGCCGTTCGTTTTTGGTGTCCACGGTACAGGCCTCCGCGGTGATCTTGAGGGTCGTGCCGGGGGCTATGATCTGCGCGGTCACATATCCCACACCGAGAACGGTACGTTCACCCGAAGCGTTCTTTGCCCCGTATGCCGTCACGCGGAACTGCGGAGCGTAGATCGCGTTCTCCATGTCGGAGTTCTTCGCGTTGAAAACCACGCCGAGAGTAGAGGAAGAAGACAAAGCAGCCTTTGAGGATTCCAGGTCTACCGACACCTTTTCGAAGGTATCGTCTGTTTCCGAGCCGTCGGTGCAGACCACGATCCTGTCATTCTTTCCGATATCTGCCTCGGCAGCCAGCTCGAACGCAGCGTTTTTGCCCGCCGGTATGCCTGTTACGGGGCTGTCTTTTGTCTCAAGACCGTCCACGGACAGTATTTTGCCGCTGCCGTCCGTGCGAAGGACGTAGACCGAGGCAGTCATAACGTTATAGCTGTTGTTGTTTCGTATGGTTCCTGTGATCTTGCCGCCGACGCCTGATTGGAAATAACGGACGTTGGCGACTTCAAGAGCGCCGAATGAGCCTTCGCCGGTACAGAGGGTATAGACCGTCTGAGGAACCGAATTGCCGTTATCGTCATAATTCGTTACGGAATAAATCGTGACCTTTGCGCCGGACGGAGCCGTCTCCATACCGTAGATCATACCGACGAGCTCGATCACCTCGCCCGGACGGATCGACTCTATGATCGGGAAATCAAAGCCGCCTTCTTCACCCGTGGTCTCTACCATGATGCCCGGGAAGCTGACGGAATAATACTTGCTCGTGTTGGAAAGAGTAAAGTGATAATAGAGCACTTTATTCTCGGTGTCAAAGCCGGTCTCCATCCCGGCAGTCTTGAGCACCTCATCGGGAGAAGCGGGTTTTGCCGGGATCTCGCCGGGTTCTCCGGGGACCGGTTCAAGCTTTGCGGACACCCGCAGGATCACCCTCGCATCGTCGGCAAGCACTTCGCCGCTGCCGTCCACGTCGGCAGCCGCCTTCTGCTGCTCTGTGAGTTCTTCCAGTTTCGCGGAAGCGCGCAGGGCGAGACGCGCGTCATCGGCAAGTATCTGACCGTTGCCGTCTACGTCGCCGATGGAATACGGTTCCACCGCCGAAGCAAACGCAAACAGGGATGCAAAGAGCGCCAATACCATCAGTATCGATATTGTTTTTCTTATCATTGAGATGACTCCTTTCAAATAAGTAAAATACAAGTAATACTATTTTACTATATCGCGAGTCAATAATCAATAGAATAAATCACAAAAATATGCTTAAAAAAAAGCACTTGCATTATCAGGATGTATGTTATATAATATTTCAGTATCAGTGGAATTATCCCAAGGAGGATTGTTTTATGAACAGATTACTCAAAACGGCAGTCGCGTTATGTCTCTCGCTGGTCATGCTTGTTTCGGTCATGTCCTGCGCGTTCGCCGAAATGTTTCCCACTGCCGAATATCCGGTAGTCGTGGTAAACGGCATCGAGAATAACCCTCTCGTCGCAAATCCCGATACTTATGATCAGCAGGTCATATTCCCGCCGACCGACCTTGAGATAACAACGATCGTGGGCAAAATACTGACCGCTGCCGTGGCTTCTATGGCTTCGGGCGAGTATAACGAGATCCTGAATTATATTGTAGGCTCCGACCTTTACAACGACCTGCAGTATATACAGCTCAACCCGGACGGCACTTCCAAAAGCGCCAATCTGGGCGTGAACACCTACGACCATGCCATCAGCTATTACAATTACGGCGAAGGCACCACCGCGAGGACTGCGGCGGGCGATCTCGGTGTGGCAATGGCGAAAAAGTTCGGCGGCAACAACGTTTACGTCTTCACATACGACTGGCGCATCAACGTTTTTGAGAACGCCCAGAAACTGAGCGCGTTTATAAAGAACGTCAAAAACAAATCCGGCGCCGATATGGTCAATCTTATCTGCGAGGGTTACGGCGCGAACGTCGTTCTCGCTTATCTTGACGTTTACTCCGAAGGCGCCGCCGTAAACGTGAACAACTGCGTATTCGTGAACTCCGCAGCCATGGGCACTTCCCTTATCGGCGATCTGTTTACCGGCAGCCTGTTCTCCTCCTCGCTGAGCGTGGTCGATCAGACCTACCCGAGCGCGTTCATCCGCTACACCAACGACGTATCCGACAATCCGGCGACATGGTTCGCCTGGTGGCTCACCAACTACGTTCTCAACCGCAACTGGGAGATCCAGTCCCTTTGCTTCGATATATCCGTGATGATGGCGCATGTCAAGGAGCCGCTCTATGACCGCTATCTGAGGACGCTGCTGCGCAACTTCACCGGTCTCTGGGCTTTGGTCCCCGTGGAGTATTACGAGGATGCCGTCGACTTTATGTATTATGAAGGCGAAGATGCCGACAGAGCTTACAACGACACTCAGCTCGAGAAGATCGCCGCCTACAAAGACACCCAGTACGCTGCCGCCGAAGTGCTCAGCAATATCGAGACAGCCGGCGTCAACGTTTCCATAGTATCATCCTGGGATCTTCAGCTTCTCCCGATAGGCGACAACGATTATTCCGAGGACGAGATGTTCGGTCTCTCCGCCCAGTCAGACGGACTGATCGATACCTATTTCTCATCCTTCGGTGCGACCACGATCCCGCTTAACGATGTCGGTGCGGCGTCCCGGCACAAGCAGGTGCAGTTCACCGACAAAGACTATATGTGCAGCGTGTATGATCACCTTGATCCCACTTACAAGATGGGCGCGATCTGCCACTATATCGACGCTTCCACCTGCGCTCTGCCCGACAGCACCTGGTTCATACGCAACATGAAATACGGATCATACGACGCCGAGAGCAATGTCTGCGACTTCCTGAAATACCTGCTGACTGGCAATTCAGATCAGGATATATGGTCAAGCGTTTACTATATGCAGTATATGACCTATAACCGCTACGTGAAGCCCGGCTACCTTATCGAGCCCGGAAATCTGCTGGATCCGGAATACCTGCTGGGCGACGCGGATCTGAACGGTGTCGTGAACGCCGCCGACGCCAGATATATCCTCAGGATCTCCGCAAGGCTCGAGGATTATCCCGATCCGGACTCCACAAAATTCCTGAACTGCGACGTCAATAAAGACGGCGTCATCACCGCCGCCGACGCCAGGATCACTCTCAGGGTCTCCGCCGGTCTCAGCACTTTCGAGGAGTTCCTGAGGACGTCTGACGCGGACGCGTGAGCGCGAAATTCCTGTCGGATTTTCTAAATGAATAATGAATACTGAAGAATGAATAATTTATAATTGCGGTTCATTTTTGCTGAAGCAAAAATGCATATATAAATCAAAAACCAAAACTATTCATTATTCATTCCTAAGTTTTCAGTCTTAAGTAACATCCCCGCTGTCCGCGCGGGGATATTTTTAAAAAGAACGAAAAATGATCGATAACGAAAAAATAAAAGCCGCGACAAGACTGTTCCTTGAGGGCATAGGCGAAGACACGGAAAGAGAGGGTCTCGCCGCCACGCCCGACAGGGTCGCGAGGATGTGCGATGAGCTTTTCGGCGGGTATGACAATATTCCCGACGAACACCTTTCCTGCGTGTTCGGCTCCGACGCAGGCGGAATGGTTGTCGAGAGAAAGATCCGTTTCTATTCCGTTTGCGAGCATCATCTGCTCCCCTTTTTCGGTCACATTACCATAGCATACGTCCCGGACGGCAGGGTCGTCGGTCTGTCCAAACTTGCCAGAACTGTCGAAGTATATGCGAGAAGACTTCAGATACAGGAAAATATGACAAATCAGATCGCCGGCGCGGTTTTTGATATACTGAAGCCGAAAGGCGTTATGGTGATAGCCGAAGCGGAGCATATGTGCATGTCCATGCGCGGCGTGAAGCAGGGTGATTCAAAGACCCTCACCTATGCCGTAAGGGGCTGTTTTGACGGCGACACGGAACTGCAGAACAGGGCATTCGCCCTGCACTCATCGGTATGACTGTGACTTTATTCATGGTGGTGTCCCGCAATGGCGTCTACGCCGTCGACGGGAGCACCGATATAAGCGGTTTTTCTTCACACGAGGACAGGGAGTTCTTCCTGTCCTCTTTGCGCTCCTTCGACGCCTGCATCATGGGCGCCCGCTCCTGCTCGCACGAAGTACCAGTCAAAAGAAAATACGTTCTGACCCACGATGACCTGCCTGACGCAGATGAAAGAACGACCGTCCTCTCCGGCACCCCGGCGGAGGTTTACGAACGAATCCGTGCCGACGGCAACAAAAGAACAGCCCTTATCGGCGGGGCCGTCACGGATATAGGGTTTTTAGAAGCGGGACTGGTCGACGAGATGTTTATCACGGTGGAGCCTGTCAACGTCCCCGACGGGCTTGTGTTTGATTACGGACCGTACCTTGATGACTTTACGCTTGAGGAGATCATTCCGCTGAACGAAACGGGAACAAAAGTGTTTAAATACGAAAAAAGGAGACTGAACATGGAGAACGAACCTGACAGATTACGACAGGCGAAGATGTTCATGGAATATCTTGCAGCCGGTATTGACCCGGTAAAAAACACGGACGCGGATGCCGATACGCTTCATAACGAAGAGATAATATCCTGCCTCAGATACGTTTCGGAGATCCTGGATCAGCATATTTATCATGCGGATACGGGCGCGAATGTTCAGGCGGATTTTTATATTACCGAAAAGCAGCTCGCGGAACTGAAAACGTTTGAACATAACTGCAAGGTCAGCGGGCTCGCAAATGAAATAAACCGCGTCACCGCGGAAAACGGAACGAAGAAGATGTCCGCGACGTGGATAAACGACTGGCTTGAAGACGAGGGGTATCTCTACAGATATAACAACAACAACCGTATTGCGACCGAAAAGGGCAGACGGCTCGGAATAACGAGCGAACGCCGGACGCGCGACAACGGCGTCTCTTATTACGTCAATCTTCATAACGAAGAGGCGCAGCGGTTCATCTACGGCCATATCGCCGAAATAATCGCCTACAGAAACGAACGCGCGCCGAAACCCGAGCCGGCTCCTGACGTACGGGAGCTGGAATTTCCGTATGACATCTCCGTGCGGGACTTTATTGCACAGCAGCCGGATAAATGCTTTATCCTGTCGTTCGGCAGCTGCGATTCCGTCGCGGAGGTCGGAAGCTATATATCCGCGCTGACGTATAAAGGCAAAAGCAAGGTGCTGACAAAATCGAATATTCCCACCGGTTCATCCAATAAATGCATTCTTTCGGGGATACTTGACGCGGCTTCGGCAATAAAAGCTCCGACGGAGGTGGTCATCCTTTCCTCGGTACCGCTCGGATTCAACTCTCCCGGCAGCAAAAACTACGCGTTATGTCAGGAGATATACCATGTCCTCGAAGAAAAAGGATGTCAGGTCCTTGTTTCCGTGTGCAGGGGAAAAGGGGCTGAGCTGAGCAGCCTTGTCAGATCGTTCACATAAAACAGCATTAAGCAAGGTGATGCAAAGAAACGATTTTTGCATCACCTTGTTTGTTATTATGTGCTTTATTCCTTTATTCGTATATTGTTTTACGCAGCATATACTCACTCACAGAAAACAGGTTGGAACACACCGAAAGAACGCAATGAACATCAATGCGCAGTACACACAGCCAATCCGATGAACTAGCGCCTATTTCTTCTCAAATTCATGCTGAAGCTTCGCGGAATATCTGAGTATCTGCCTTGCGTCATTCGCAAGAACATCGCCGCTGCCGTCCACATCGGCGGCTTTTTCCTGATTTTCATCAAGTGTTTCCAGTTTCGCGGAAGCACGGAGGGCGAGACGCGCGTCGTCTGCAAGGATATCACCGTCGCCGTTTACGTCGCCGATGATACAAACAATACCGAGAGTCGCAATTGGGCACATCTCTTCCTCACCGCATTTCGAACATTTTCTGGTTTTGATACCTTCCTCGGCTACCGTTGCTTCTTTTGTGACTTTCCATTCACCGAAATCATGCCCGGATGCTTCGATTGTAACTTCATTGATCTCAATTGTCCCGTTTTTATCGGAAAATATTTTCCCGCACACAGTGCATGTATAATACTGAATGTTGCCGTCTTCGGTACAGGTCGCAGCCTTCGCCGCAGTTCCGGTAAGCTCATGAGCCGCCGTCGGGATCGTTTCAGTTTTTGTCTGTCCGCAGACGTCGCAGGTATAGGTATTTTCTCCGGCTGCCATACACGTCGCGGCTAATGTGACTTTTCCGTTGTCCCATGTGTGTATTCCGGTCGCCGGGATCGAGGTTCCGCCCGATAGTATCGCTCCGCAGCCTTTGCAGTATGTGTCGCCGGTATATCCGTCCGCGACGCAGGTCGCCGTTTTCCCGTTTCTGATTTCCGTTCCGCCGTCATGATTCGCCGCGTCTTTGGGCACCGTCTCGACTCTGATAATTCCGCAGACAACGCAGGTATAGGTCTTTACGCCGTCCGAGATACATGTCGCCGCATCAGTAACTTTTCCGCTGTCCCAGGTGTGAATATCGGTTTCGGTTATTTTGATAACCGATTGAATTATTGCGGATTGAAGATTAACTTTCAATGCAGGACGTACACCATAATAGGTAAATTCTGCATTTAAGCCGTCGCTGAAGCCGCCGCTGGTGACGGAGCCTGTGTAGCCGACGTAGTAGGTCTTACAGTAACCACCGGGATTGCGCAAACGCCAAAACGACGTGCTGCTATAAGAATTATCCGACGAAGCATCCACAAGAAGTCCCTGACACTTAGCGTAATCCGTGCCATAAGCTGTACGGTCTGCATCCGATCTGAAGCCGTATGTCTCGTTCTCCACATCCGCCTTGGACAGAAGAAAAACCTTATCCGTTGTCGGATCCGCGTAAGGAGTTGAAATATTTTTACCTGAAGGGATACCGAGAGATGGACCTACGTTTTCTTTGATACTGAAATCTGTGTCTTCGATATAACTCTTCTCTGCGTCAAACGCGGTGTTATAGAAGTCATTGTTCATCCAAGATCGCAGATCGGAATAAGCCCAGTTCGAAGCGTAATGCTTATAAGTGTAGTCGCTGTAATAGCCTACGGAATTGCCATCATAATAATAAACAGACCTATTTGTGAACGGCTGACTGTCTATTATATTCTCCGCCATCAATAATCCCTCGTCCGCATCCAGCACACGCCACACCAAAGGCTCATATTTAAACCAATAAACAGTGTCAGGCTCATAACCGTTAACATCCTGATAAGTGTCAGAAGATTTTTTCCACGCATTTTTCGGTCTGTAATGACTGAATTTGACGGCGCGGTAACGGTCGCCGGAGAGGGTGACGTCAGCATACTGCATGTAGTTTTCACGATTGTAGTCACAGTAATAATTATAATACGTCCAGGTCAATGATTCGGCGTTTAGCTTGGCGAGCGTCCCGGTATCCACAACGCCGGACTGCGGATAATAGCCGAAAGCGACAAGCGTATCCGTGACGGCATGCGTCGCGGAGGCTGTGATACTCGGAACCGCTATAATACCGATACTAATTATAACAGTTATAAGCTTGAAAAGAATGGAAATGATGCGTTTCATAGTAATGTCTCTCCTTATTTTTTTCTGTTCTCTACAGCTTTTTGCTATTGTATCTCGTTTTGTATAATTCCGAGATATTTGCAGATGTATAACAAACCGTAATGACACAAAAAAACACCGCAGGATATACCAACCCCACGGCATAAAACTATTTGAAACGGAAATATACAGACGCACTAATCCCTTGTTTGCTTACTTGCTTGCTTGCTTGCTTGCTAAAAAATTGTAGCCGCCCTGCTTCATTTGTCAATACCTCTTCTAAAAAATCTCAAATCGTTTATATCATTTTTACACGCAGATGTCAACAGATATAATGATTCGGCAAAACGGCTCTTCCCGGAACTCTGATGATCCGCAATGCAGCCACACGGCAGACCAATTTTTAAATACCGCCACGGTAGCGCGCGTTCTTAACGCGCCTCAATACAGACAACAACCATACTCATCGCTTCCGCCTTATCAGGATCGTCCGACAAACGCGTTCCGCTATTATACCCCGATCGCGTTCCGCATAGTAAAGAAGCGGCTCTTCCAGCTCACGGCGGAGCTCTTTCTCTGTGAATTTCGGGATGTCAAGCTGCGGTCCGAACAGATTGCGCGCATTAATTACCTGCCTGTTGAACGTGGTATTGAACGGCCGCGCTTTTGCGGAACGGATCAGCGCGGCTGGGGAAATATCCGTCGGCGCGTCGCGGACGTTTGACAGGAGCCCGGCGCCGTTGTCAAAGATCGGGCAATAATCGTATCTCCCGTCCTTTTCCAGCACGGCGATATTATTGAGGTGCCGGTCGTCGTTCAGGAAAAGAGCGTCGATCTCGAAAAGCAAAGTCAGATATTGCGGGAACCGATCAAGTCCCGTGAGCTCCGCCGTTTCCAGGGCAAGCCATCCGATACGTTTTTTATCGCTCGGCATACGCGTCAGGGCGTCTTTTAATGCGCGGTTTTCTCTTCTGAATAAGTGAGATAAGGTAATGATGGATTCTCCCTGCTTAAGAAAATCCGCGCTCGAACAACCGGTCCGGTCCCGGCCGTGTACGTTCATACGTTCCATACGGTAGCGCACGAAGCGGAAAGGCGTATCCGTTTCCATACTGCTGCGTTCAAGCAGACGCGAGATCACAGTCTCCGCCAGTCCCTCATAGCCGAACTGATCCAGCTTATACCAACGGCCGTCTTCCAGCCACTTTTCCTGATTGCCTTTGGATGAAGTTCCGGCGATCTTTTCATCCGTTATAAACCGTACTGTCATCTGAGCTGTTCCACCTCTATCCATTGATCGTCCTCTGCCATACGGCCTTTTGTCTTCCGGATGATTGCAAGAGGATCGTATTCTTCCAGCCCAAGCGCCTCAAGATATTCCCGCAGCCCAGCGCGCCCGCGGGGAATACAGCGTTCCTCCAGAAACGACTCCAGATCCTCCCACGAGGGAAACTGTTTTTTGCCGAACGCAGTTTTGATATTTAACTCCGTGTAATTCTCCGCACGCAGGTCCCCTGCGGTCCGGTCCGCGTAAATCAGAGTGCACAGCTTTTCGCCGTTATAATACCTTATCTCCAGCAGCTCGTGCCCCTGCGACAGACGCTCTTCGCGGTACTGTTCCATATTCTGCTCCGGGCGAACGGTGATGATACCGCCGTCAAAAGACAGGATCACCCGGCCTCCGACGCCTGACAGTCCCATATCGGCGACCCACGCTGACGGAACGGACAGCTTATACGTTTTCGCGTTTCTGCCCGCGGTGCCGCCCGCTTTGCAGGCAGTTATCCTTCCCGATCTTGTCTCCATATCCGTCACCTCTTTGCGTTATTATATGATATTCGGACCGAATAGTCAAGAATATTTAAAACTTGTTATTGACGCACATCAATAACAAGTTTCGTTATTTCTGCCTTATTTCATTTACGTATCCTCAACATGTCGCCGGAATCCTCTACTTCAACAAAGTGCGGGCGTTCATACCCGCTCCTGTTCGGCGAATGGAAGGTCAGGAAAAGCTTATCTCTCGCCCGGAAGATCATACCGTGGCCGCCGTCGTCCTTTATCAGCGGAGGCAGATGCTCAAAACCGTTTCTGATGCTCCCGCCCTCAAACTTAACAAGACATTCGGCGTAAGCTCCCTCGGGGAACGTCGACCAGATCATAAACAGCTCACCCGTTTTTGACCGGAACATAAAGGGACCGTCGGTCACGTAATGGCCGTCGCCGAGCGGCTGTTTTACGTAGAACGGTTCGGACGCGGCGAAGAGAAGGACGGGCTCGCCCGCCGGGGCTCTCAGGTCGTCGGTCAGTGGCATATAGCAGATAGTCCCGTCGATTATCTGCGTGTGCTCATGGCAGAACACGATATAAGGCGTCCCGTCCTCGACGTAC
>JAILQN010000172.1 GCA_024699005.1 Clostridia bacterium | reverse complement strand
GTTCGCGAAATTCGGGGACAAATCTCTGTCCACACTGGGCTCTCTGGAGCTGCTTTCCTATCCCTGCATAGCCATATCCCTGTTCTATAAGACGCTGTCGGACCGTTACGGCCGCCGGCTGTTCCTGGTGGTCAACACGTTCGGCATGGCTCTCGGGATGACGCTGATCTTCCTGTCGGGCAATATCCCGCTGTATATCGCCGGTTACTGCGTTATCTCTTTCTTCGTGCCCCACGATATGCAGGTGGTATATATCATGGAAACAGCTCCTGCAAAGCATCGCGCCAGGATATATTCGCTTGTGCGGGCGGTCGCAACGCTGGGAGCCATGCTGATACCGCTTCTGCGGCGTGTATATATGCACGATCAGTCCCGGTGGCGTATGGTCTTCCTGATCCCCGCGATAATCGGACTGGTCGCGTCGTTCCTTGCGCTTATCCTTTCCCGTGAGACGGACGCTTTTATCGATTCCCGCCTGAAATACCTGCGCATGAGCGAAGAGGAGATCCGCGCCGAAAAAGCCGCTAAAGATGTTAAAAACGCTCAGGGCGGCTTTTTCGCCGCGCTTAAATTCGCGATGCGCCGCAAACAGCTCCGCTGGCTTTATATCCTGATGGCGTTCCACAATTTAGGATTTATCATCACCATGAATTACCAGCCCATGCTGTCTTACGGGTACGCGGGGCATCTTGTCGCCTCCGGCGGCGCGAAGACCATTGACGACGCGCTTAACTCAGTGGCTTCCGGGAGCGGGGAAGTGACGCAGGCGCTGTTCCTGTTCTCAGTCGGCAGCGCGGTATTCCAGTTCATCGTCGGTTTTATCTCAGATAAACTCGGACGAAAGCCGGCGGGGGCGATCATGTCCGCCCTGACGCTGACGACACTGCTTGCGTTCACGTTCGGAGCTAAACTGGCGTGGGCGCCATGGTTCGTAGGCTTTATGACCGGCGCGTGCGTCGGGAGCTTCTGGTCCGTGGGCGATATCAACGTGATGATGATGTCGGAATCGTCGCCCACAAATCTGCGGTCCTCCGTCGCCTCTTCCGCTTACGTGATACAGGCGCTCGGTACAGTGGTCGGAATGGCGGTCCTGCTGCCGACTCTCGGCGCCCTCGGCAATTCCGTCATCAGCACAGTCGTCCTGTGCATTTCAGCACCGGGCATACTGATCGGCCTTCTGCTGGTGCTTACGAAGACGCACGAGACAAAAGGTACCGATCTCGATACCGTTACAGGATTTGAGTGGGATTGATCGTTTTACCATCGTTCTTGATTATTATTTTTATTATGATATAATATGAACTTAAGACGGTCGCGTCTGCGCCGGATACTTGATATTTCTTACCCGTTTGGTGCGGAAAATCATTTTGCTGTTATGTTGTGAGCCATGAATGCCAAAAAGTTTATAATATCGACGCTGTCTGTACTGCTGGCGGGCCTGCTGCTGATCGCGGGTCTGCAGATAGTTGTCGATCCGCTGTTTCAGTATCACACGCCCTGGTTCGGGATGAAACCGGTGATCACAGACGAGCGGTACCAATATGCCGGCGTTGCGAAGAATTTTGATTATGACAACGTTATCCTCGGGAATTCTTTCTGCGAGAATTTCAAACCTTCTTCCGTGGAGAGCGCGTTCGGCGGCAGGACCGTCAAGCTTGCCATATCCGGTTCCACGACGAAAGACTGGAGTAAGCTGCTTGACATCATCAGCCGGAGAGCGGAATCCCCTGAATATGTGATTTCCAATATCGATCCGTATTCGCTGATGGCAGCTTCGGCCGATCCTGTGGCTACGGTCCCGGAATATCTCTATGATAATAATCTTCTGAATGATACGGGTTATTTTTTTAACTTCGGGACGTTATCGATAGCTATAGACGCAATCAGGCAGAATATCAAAGGCACGGTACCCGACATGGATACCGTATTTCTGAGAGAGGCAAGAGGACGGGAGACTGTGATAAACGGACGCGACTCGCTTGATCCCGTAGATGAAGAGCCGTCGGTCGACGACGCGCTTTACCGCGCCTCCGGAAGTCTGGAGGTACTGCTGCCGTATATAGAAAGCATGACTGATACGGATTTTTACTTCTATTTCACTCCCGTCAGCATCATATACTGGTATAAAGTCCTGCAGGAGCGGAACGCGGACTGCTGGCGTGCCGTTTTTGATATGGTATGCGATAAACTCACACGGTATAAGAACGTAAGGCTCTTCCTCTGGACTGATGACGAGATGCTCCGTATAATAAGCGATCTTGACGATTACGTTGACGAGGCGCATTACTCGCCGGAGATCTGCGACATGCTGGTCCTGCGTATGAAGGACGGAATCGGGCTGATCTCATCAGGCGGGTATCGTGAGAAGATCGATAAGCTGTTTGATTATACGGCGAACTTCGACTACAGTTTCCTGTCAGCGGACAGCGTTTCATAAGGAGGCGTCGCCGTGCTTTTTAACTCATACGTTTTTATTCTGCTGTTTTTTCCGATCGTTCTGATCGGATACTTCGGATTTAATCATTTCGAAAAGTATACAGCTGCAAAGGTCTTTCTTATCCTTGCCTCTCTGGTTTTTTACGGATATTTCAACTGGTGGTATCTGCTGATAATCATTTCTTCGGTCGCGCTGAACTATACGTTCAGCAGGATAATGCTGAAAGAAACGACCGGCGCGGCGGCGAGGAAGCTCGCATTTGCCGCGGCGCTCGTGTTTAATATCGGCAGCCTGTTTTTCTTTAAGTATTACGATTTCTTTGTCGGCAACGTCAACGCGCTTTTCAGGTCCGATTTCCCGCTTCTTGATATACTGCTTCCCCTCGGAATAAGCTTCTTTACATTTCAGCAGCTCTCTTACGTTATTGACAGCTACAGGCGCGACGAAAAAATAAGAGCATACCGGTTCCCCGATTACGCTCTGTTTGTTACGTATTTCCCTCAGCTGATCGCCGGACCGATAGTCACCCATGACGAGATGGTCCCGCAGTTTGCCGACGTCGGCAAAAAGAAATTCAATTACGCGAATTTCTCCGCCGGGCTGTACGGATTCGCTCTGGGACTTGCGAAAAAGGTGCTTATTGCCGACACCTTCGGAATGCTGGTCAACGCCGGTTTTGAAAAGCTCTCCGTATTGGGTCCCGTAAACGCCGCGCTGGTTATGCTGGCTTATACGTTCCAGATCTATTTCGACTTCTCCGGCTATTGCGATATGGCGACGGGCATCGGCAAAATGATGAATATCGACATAACCTTGAATTTCAATTCCCCGTACAAGGCTGTCAATATAAGCGATTTCTGGAAGCGCTGGCATCTGACCCTGACAAGATTTTTTACAAAATACGTATACATCCCGCTCGGCGGAAACCGCAAAGGCAATGTCCGTACCTACGTAAATATCATTATCGTATTCCTGGTCAGCGGCATCTGGCACGGAGCGAACTGGACCTTCATAGTGTGGGGGCTTCTCCACGGTATCGCGCAGGTGCTGACAAGAGTCCTTGACAAAATGACGGAAATATACTCCGAACGCAGATCAAGGATCATCAGAGTCGTTTCGTGGGCGTTTACATTCGCGTTCGTCAATCTTGCCTGGGTGATCTTCAGGGCGGACTCGCTGTCGCAGGCGAGGGATTTCTATCTGCAGTTCCTTAATTTCTCCGACCATATGTCAGGAACAAGGCTTCTTCAGTCCATGCTTACGGGAGTGTTTGAGTTCGTAGGGGACTTTATTCCCGCAGCGGGCGTGATCCTGCCGCTTGGTTTGTTCGTGTTCGCTTTCGCGGCAAGCGTCTTTATGCGGAATACGACAGAAAAGATGGCTGTATTCAGACCGGGAAAGATCAGGTCGGTAAGCACGGCGCTGTTATTGTTCATAAGCATCATGTCGCTTACGGGAGTGACGACTTTCCTGTACTGGAATTTCTGAGGCTGTCAATAGACGCACAGATACGCAGTATCGCCTGCAAAAATAAGCTGTTCGCTCAGGTCCAGTTCTTTCCAGTCTTTTCCGGCGAAATACTGTTCCCTGATCGATTCCGGCATCTCCGAGACCTTGTATATCACTTCGCCGGATCCCGGCGTATACTTGCCGGATTTCAGAGTCAGGATCGACTGCATTGAGAAATCAAAGGAAAACAGAGTCCATGCCGACACTTTATCCTGATTGGTATCGTAGCAATAATATATGTCCGTAACTGTAACGCCGCTGTTTTTCTCGTGATCTTCTATAGCCTGAGTGATCGCGACGGCGGCTTCCAGATCCGCCTTATTCTGCTTCTTCTGATCGTTCGCCATTCTGACGATCGCGAAAACGTTAGCCGCGAATATCGCCGCGAGAACACACGAAACTACAGGCGCGATCCACTTGCTTTTGTTTAAGCAAACTATGCCGCATACGAAAAGGAAGAAAACGGAGAAAAGACCGAAAACGACTCTTGTGTCGTGGGATTTGGAAATGATCCCGGGAAGATAACCTGAACAATACGCCGCTGCGAACGCCGCGAGAACGATGATCCCCGCGCCCGGGCGTTTCTTTTTCATGACGTACACCGCGAAAAGAACGAACCATAACGCGGCGACGAAAAGGATCGATACCGTCATGATCTCTGTTTTAAAAGCTCCTCTTCCCTTCAGAAATGAATGCTGCCGCAAAATATAATACTTTATGTTTTCAAGAATATCGGCAGGTCCAAGCTCCGTCCTGTAGTCTCCGTTATGACCTGTCGCGTTGGTAATCGCTTTGGCTGAAAGAAAGTAAACGGCTCCGGAGACCAGGATCAGCGCCGCCGCGCCTGCGTATTTTATGACAGCGGTCTTTGCCGAGGGATTCTCTTTCCCGAGGATCTCGCAGCCGAGAACTGCTATCACGAAAATTGTGAAAACCACTATATACTGCTGATAGACGGCAGTGGCGAGGATCAGGCAAACGGCGGACAGTATTATCCCCGGTACGGTCCGGTAACGGATAAAGAAGATAACGGCGGCGAAACACATCAGAAGACCGATCGCCGATAAAAATATGCTTTCGGGGAAGGTCAGTATCTCGCAGAACCACACGTTTTCGACAGCTAGCACCGCCGCAAGGTCCAGCGCGATAACGGGCAGCCACAGTCTTATCTTCAGATGATCCGCAACGCACGCGACAAGGACCGTCGTTCCGGTCGCGGCGAGAATGATAAACAGGATGGCGTCCGGCAGGCAGTTTGCAATGGGGTTATGTCCGGTAAACGAATACAGCTGAGCTATAAGCGCGCCGAAATACCGGTAGGAATCGAGAAACATTCCGATATGTACCCCTTTTCCGTATAAAAGGATCGAGGGGGAATCTACGCTCCAGAGCTCGCCGTTGAATACACACAGGGGCAAAAGAGCCGCGACGTTGACAAGGAGAAGTATTAAACCTTTCCGCAGATCAAACGGTGTTTTACCGGAACGTGTTTGGGCGTCGCTTTTTTTGCTGATGACAGAAGTTTGCTTTTCTTTCATGATAACTCCATTATTCGGACGTGCGCCTGATTTATACAGGATCAAAATATCATACTTATTTATAATATCACCCTGCGGAGCAGAGTTCAACTGCTAATTAACGAAGAACATTATATCTTTATACAATGATATGATTATATAAGTGTTAATATAATCTTGGCTTATTCTGAAGAAATGATAAGAAATGTTATGAATAATCAACAACTTACAATTTTAGTGACATCATGTGATGCTTATTCTGATGCATGGGAACCTTTTTTTTCCCTGTGGAAAAAATACTGGCCTGAATGTAATTATCCATTCGTATTAAATTCTGAAACAAAAACATTTCATTCAGATGTTTTTCAAGTTGATACTGTGCTCGGGGGGGGCTTTCCTGGTCGAAAAGAATGAAACAGTGTTTAAAAACTATCAATACAGAATATGTGCTACTTTGTCTTGAAGATTATTTTCTTCAGTCTCCGGTCAACACAGAAGTTTTTAATGCTGCAATTCAGACTATGAATGATAACCCCAATCTCGGTGTTATTCAATTTGCAATCGATATTCCGACAAAATATGATAGTAGTATTGAGATAAATCATTATTTCTCACCAGTTCCCAAATATCATAAAGATAAAAATAATGGAAGAATATATTGTGTTTTATCTCTTTATCGCACAAAATATTTGAATAGGCTGTTAGTGGCTTCAGAGTCGCCATGGGAATATGAAGTCTTTGGATCTCTGCGTTCACAATACTTTCATAAAGATGTTTACAGAGAAAATGATAATCATCAGCGATGCTTTGTTTATTATATTGAACCAACATACGGATATGCAATTTCAAGAGGTAAATGGTTGCCGAAAAACAAAGAACTGTTTGAACGGAATAATATTGATGTTGATTTCTCTAATCTTGGTATTGTTACGGATGAGGAATACGAATTACTTGTAAGAGATTATTATGGAAAAGGAGAAAGAGTTCCTAAAGAACGTCACACTGTTATCCAAAAAGTATTGTTGCCGTTTAAAGATAAAAACATGTTTTTTGAGATTTGCCGGAATCTGCTGAAAAAATATAATTTCAAAATAAAATTAAGAATACCTTTTTTGCCCATTTGAGTATAAATGTTTCGTGATCAAAACGGAGATACATATATGAGCGAGATCCTGCTTTCAATTATTGTTCCGGTTTATAACGTTGAGCCGTATTTAAAAGATTGTCTTGATTCATTTTTTACACAGGATATTCCGTCCCGTGAATATGAGGTCGTCTGCGTGGATGACGGATCATCCGACCGCAGCGGTGAAATACTGGATTCTTACGCCGCTGTCCATGAGAATATGAAGGTTATCCATCAGAACAACTCCGGCGTCAGCGTCGCAAGGAACAAAGGACTTGACAGCAGTTCCGGAAAGTACGTATGGTTCGTGGATTCCGACGATATGATCGCCGCCGATTGTCTGAGCGCCATAAAAACGGTGCTGACCGAAACGGATTGCGACCAGCTGATCATTCTGCCTATTGAGTTCAATGACGGCGAACCGGTAAACTGCCGGACCGGGTTTTCTGTTGAACATGTGAGCGACCGCGTAAAAAGCTACCTTATTACAAGGATCCTGAAAAAGAGCGTCATAGATAAAAGCGGAGTCCGCTTCAATCCGGATATCTGTTGTCAGGAAGACAACGTGTTTTACACAGAGTTGTATCCGTTTATCTCTGAAAAAGCAGTTCTGGATGACCGTATATCCTATTATTACCGCGTCAGAGCCAACAGTCTGTCAAGAGGAGGCGTTCCGTCTGAGCGGATCCTCTCGTCTCTGATCAGCGGCGCGATAGAGATGAAAAAACAACACGAACTCCACGGAGACAGTTACAACGGTTATATATTTAATCTGTATCGTTTCGTAACAATGATAACAGGCGATGTGACGTATATGCCCGTGGATAAACGAAAAGAGTATATCGCAGAACTTAAAAACAACGGGTTGTTCCCGCTGAAGTATTCAAAAGTATATACGGTGAAAAACTACAACAATAATTTGTCTTTAGGGTCAAAAATGCGTCGCAGGATCCGCAATCTTTCTTATACGCGAACCGGTTTCGTATTGGCTTGTTTTATAAACAGACTGTGATGCTCAACGTTTTTTCCTGCGCTCCTCCGTAACAGGCTTTGAGAGGGATTGCGCCTTATGATCTTAAAATGAAATACAGTTAACAGTTTAAGCACTGACTTAACATAGGAGAATATAACATGAAAAAGAATCATCCGGTTTTGTGCATTGACTGGAAAAGCCCTGCTGCCATCATCAGCATGATCGCTTTTGCATTGGCGGTGCCGTTCAGACTGATCGGCTACGCCGACAAGATCACGGATCCCATGTACGGTATCACACAGGTCCTTCTGCCTGTCCTCTGTTCGGTCCTGATGATCGTTTTTCTGATCAAAAAAGGAAAAGACGCATTGTGGCTTACCGTGATCCCTGTTTTTTTGGGCGTTTTATCTTTTATGTTCAAGCTGTTTATCGATCCGCGAAGCGTGAGTTTCCTGCATCACGCCGCCGCTGTTGTGCTGTATCTGGCGGTGATCGCGTTATGGCTTCTGACCGTGATTTACGTCATAAAAACAAAATGGGTGCTGGTAATTCTCTTCATTCTGCCTTTTATAAAACACGTTTTTATGGACGACATGCCGATCTTTCTCGGAAAAGCGCCTATGATTCCCGCGGACATGTGGTTCAAGGAGCTAAGTATGCTGCTGACAATGGTCGCGCTTTCTTTATGCGCCCTGTCTTTCCGGAAGTCTGACACGCCGAAATCGGCTTTGTAAGACCGGATAAGCTGAGCGGACAGAAGAATTCCAGACAAATAAAAACGACGTCGAAGTGTCGGCTGAAACAGAAAAGAGTATGAATAGTCCGGTATCATCAAAACAATCATTAACCAATACGCCCCTTGCGGCATTTGACAGAAGCGGCCTCTCAGAAGACGAGACCGCGGCATTCGTATATCCCGATGAAGTGAAACAGTTTCTTTATGATATCGACAGTATCATTTCCGTAAAGTCATATGACGGCGAAACGGTCTATGAGTACGGCAGGGATTATATTCTGAAAAACGGAAAAATAGCACTGACCGGAAACTCCGCCATACCCGTCATGACACCGGAAGTCTACTATTCGGACGGGGAACAGCCTATACTGAAAGTCCTGAAGCCCGACGGAACAGAGTCGCCCTGTTATTTCAACGGCAGCGGGACCCTGAGCAAATATCAGATCCGGGTCACATATAAACATAATGACAGGCGCGATATACTGCCGCCCTGCAACGGGCGATACCGGCGTTTTCTTCGGCTGCTTGAAAACGGAGAGGACGTGACGGTCTTCTTCCACGGCGACAGCATAACGTACGGCTGCGACGCGAGCCTCAGACATTCTCTTCCGCCTTATCAGCCGTCTTTTCCGATCCTGTTTGTATGCGCGCTGGCGCGTATATATGACTGTTCCGTCCGTTTCGTTCTGCCGGAAGCGGAAAAGGCATACGAAGGGCCTTTCCCTGAAGCTCCTGGGGGAAACAAAGGTACGATAACTCTTGTCAACACCGCGGTCGGCGGCTGGACTTCAGAGGGCGGCGTAAAAGCTCTTGAAACGCATTTCACACCTCATATAAAAAAATACGGTTGCGACCTTTTTATCCTCGGATACGGAATGAACGACGGCGGAAGATCTCCCGGGGAGGCCGCCGCGAACTGCGAAAAGATCGCGAAGCACGTGCTTTCCCTGAGCGAAGGAGCGTCGGTGATGTTTATTTCCACGATGCTGCCCAATCCCGACGCGCTCCACGGCTGGAATGCGAATCAGGCTGTACAGGAACCCGAACTTGTCAGAGTCGCGGACAGACTGAACGGCGAAGGCGTTCCCTGCGACGTTGCGAAAATGACTTCGGTCAGCGCGGAGATACTTAAAAGAAAAAAATTCATAGATATAACCGGCAACAATATAAATCATCCGAACGATTACCTTTCCCGTGTCTACGCCGTGACTCTGATGCAGACGCTGATCGGTTATGACGCAGAAAAAGGGACTGTTCATGGCGTTCAAATATAAACTCAATCAGGAAGATAACAGGAGATTCAACATGGAAAAAAATGAGATCATCAACGGTTTCCGCGTCGTAAGCGCGCGGGAGAGCAGGGAACTCGGCGGGACGCTCTGGGAGCTCCGCCACGAAAAGACAGGCGCTGTCCTGTACTGGACACAGAACGGCGAAGAGAACAAGCTGTTCTCCGTCACGTTCAAAACGCTGCCGAAAGACGATACGGGCGTGTTTCACATCCTTGAACATTCCGTGCTGTGCGGTTCGGAGAGTTTCCCGGTCAAGGAGCCGTTCCTTGATCTGCTTAAAAGCTCGCTGAACACATTCCTCAACGCTTTCACCGCGCCGGATCACACGAGCTATCCGGTATCGAGCAAGAACGAAAAGGACTTTATGAACCTGACGCGGGTATATCTTGACGCGGTGTTCCGCCCGGCGCTGCTGACTAACGAGCTTATATTCATGCAGGAAGGGCACCGCATAGACTTCGGCGCAGATGCTCCCTGCTTCAACGGCGTCGTGTTCAACGAGATGAAGGGGGCGACTGCGTCGGATTTCAGCAGACTCTGGACTGTGCTGATCCGCGGGCTGTATCCGGATACCTGTTACGGGTATAATTCCGGCGGTGAACCGGAGGCGATCCCCACGCTGACTTATGAGGACTTTCTGGCGTCTTACAGGGAGTTTTACCATCCTTCCAACGCGATCTTTTACCTTGACGGCGATCTGCCGGTGGATAAAGTCCTTCCGCTTATCGCTTCTTATCTTGACGGGTACGAAAAGAATGATACGCCTCATGAGATCGCAATGCAGGAGCCTCTGCCTTCACGCCGGATAGAGGACACATATGAATGCGGCAAAGAGGAACCGACCGAAAACAGGACGCATCTGTGTTTCGCAAAGCTCGCCGGAAGGTTCGACGACCGCAAAAGGCTCGAAGCGCTTGAAGTGCTGCGTCTGTATCTTTTCGATTCCAACGAAGCGCCGCTCAAATGCGCTCTGATGCAGACTGGGCTCGTTAAAGACGTGGACTTCGACGTAAGCGCATGGAGACTGCAGGCGGTCGTCTTGCTGACACTTCTCGGGACAGAGGATCAGCACCGAGGCAAACTTCTAGACACGCTGCGCTCTGCAGTGAATGAGTTGCTCGCAGGCGGACTCGATCCCGATGACCTGAGCGCGGCGATAGATCAGATGGAGATCGGGATGCGGTGCCGCAGCGAGCCGCAGGGGCTTGAGCGTGCGGAACTGCTGATCCGGAGCAGACTTTACGGAGGAGATCCTCTGCTGTATCTGGAAAACGAAAACGTGGTGAAAGATCTGCGCGACGCGATCGGCACGGATTATTATACGAGGCTTGTCCGGGAGTTCTTCCTTGACGATGCAAACACGGTCGAAGTCGTGCTGCGTCCCGACCCGGAAAAAGGTGAAAAAGACAGGGAGTGCGAGGAAGCGCTGCTTCAGAAGACGCTTGACGCGATGACTCCCGATGAGCGCGCCTCGGAGGAGGAAAAGTTTGCCCGGTTCCGGGAATGGCAGGAAACGCCCGACAGTCCGGAGGCTAAAAGCACGCTGCCAGGGCTCACTCTTGCGGACGTGAAACGCCTGCCGGAGAAAACGGAAACCGAGATCAAAACCTGCGGCGGCCGTGACGTTTTGTTTCATCCCTGTTTTACCAACGGCGTCGATCGCGTAGCCCTGTATTTCAACATCGCCGATCAGCCTCTGGATGAGCTGTCTGCGCTGTCCTTCATGACACAGCTGTTCGGCGAACTTCCGACGGAGAATTACTCGGGAGAACTTCTGCACAGGGAGTATAAACGTATGTTCGGTGATCTGTCGACAGACGTCCTCCCGGTGCCCGAACCCGGCGCCCGGGACAGTACGCCGTTGTATTTCGCCGCGGTGTACACCGCCCTTTCCGGAAAGCTGCCGGAGGCGCTCTCCCTTGCAGCGGAGATCCTGCTGCGCACGAAATTCGACGATAAGGAACGGATCAGGAATATTCTTACGCAGACCCGCGAAAACCAGTACCGTAATATCTGCTATTCGGGAAGCAGGCCTGCCGCGATCCGCGCGTTGGCGTCGGGCAGCGCCGAGTACGCCGTACGAGACGCGGTCGCGGGAGTGGGGTATTACATCTGGCTCAAGGAATTTGAAGAAGATTTTGAAGCGCGCGCCGATGAGTTTATTGCATTCGCCTCCTCCGTTGCAGGTCGGCTTTTCACCCTTGACCGTATGAAGCTGAGCGAGACTTCGGATGAGTATCGCGACGCATGCTTTTGCCGTCTATCGGAATTTTCGGAAGGGGAGTCCTGTGCCTGCGAAAAGATGAAGATTCCGCGCCGCTCTGCGGAAAAGGAAGCGTTCATAATTCCCGGCGGCGTATCCTACGCTGCGGAGTGCGCGACGCTGCAGACCCTGGATACTGAGGAATGCGGCGATATGGACGTGCTTTCCAACATCCTTACGCTCGATCATCTGTGGAACGAGATCCGCGTGCGCGGAGGAGCATACGGATGTCATTGTTCTCTGAGCGAACTCACGGGGCTTCAGTTCACAAGCTACCGCGATCCCGATCCTGCTCGCTCGCTCGGCATATATGCGGATACGTCGGATTATATCCGCAGATTCATCGAAAGCGGCGAGAGCATCGAAAACTATATCATAAGCGCCTCGGCGGAACCTCTCCTCGGGCCCCGCGAACGCGGCAGAATAGCCGATTTGCGGATACTCGGCGGTATAGACTACGATTACGTCTGCCGCCGCCGCGAAGAGCTGCTCGGAACAAAGACGGACTCTCTTGAGGCATACGGCGAACTGTTTGACAAGGCGACTGAACGCGCGTCTCGCTGCGTTATAGGCAGCCGTGACGCGATCGAAAAGCTCGGAGACAGGTGGAAGGTCTCGGAGTTATGATATCTGTTCAATAATGATCCAAATGGAGGTTAACATATGGTAAACGTCATTTTTTACCACGCCATAACCTGGTTGCTGTCGGAGTCTGATTCATGAAAAAGGTCATATCATTATTTGTCGCGTTTGCGCTGACAGCCGGCTTTTCCGTGCCGGTCAGCTTCGCGCAGGCAGCGCAGACGCCTGTAATAGTTGAAACGCTCTACCCGACGCAGGACGTCGTCG
>JAILQN010000161.1 GCA_024699005.1 Clostridia bacterium | reverse complement strand
TATCTTATTCTCCCCCGGGATATAATACTTCGTCCCGACCAGTTCGTCCGGCAGATACTGCTGCGCGGTCCAGTGATTCGGATAGTTATGGGGATAGAGGTAAAACTGCCCTTTGCGTTCAACGTCGGCGCCGTCGTAATGGACGTTCTGCAGATTGCGCGGCACGGCGCCGGAACGCCCTTTCTCAACGTCCGCCCAGGCGGCGTTGATCGCGTCGTGTCCGCTGTTGGACTTGGGAGCGGTGCAGACCGCTATGACCGCGTCCGCGAGGGGAAGGCGCGCCTCGGGCAGCCCCACCCGGAATGCGATCTCTATCGCGGCGTTCACTATGGGGATTATCTGCGGATAAGCGAGACCCACGTCCTCGCAGGCGCACACCGCCAGCCGCCGGCACGCTCCGGCAAGGTCACCGGCTATAAGCAGCCTCGCGAGGTAATGCAGCGCCGCATCCGGATCAGAACCGCGCATGGATTTCTGGAAGGCGGAGAATATATCGTAATGTTCGTCGCCCGCCCTGTCGTATTTCATGGACGTCTTCTGCGACAGCTGTTCCGCGTTTTCGAGAGTTATGCGGATCTTCTCTCCGTCCGCAGCGCGGGGCGCGGCAAGGAACAGAAGCTCCGCCGTGTTGACCGCCTTTCTAACGTCACCCCCGCAGGCGCAGGATATACGGCGGATCACGCCCTCTTCTATGTCGAACCGGACGTCATACTCGGCTTCGAGCATACCGAACGCCCTCTCCACCGCCGGAGCGATATCCTCGGGCGTGACGTATTTGAACTCGAAAACGGTAGAGCGGGACAGAACCGCGTTATATACGTAGAAATACGGGTTTTCGGTGGTGGAAGCGATAAGGGTAATATCACCGTTCTCTATGTACTCGAGCAGGGACTGCTGCTGTTTTTTGTTGAAATACTGGATCTCGTCCAGATAGAGCAGTATCCCTCCCAGCGCGCCGACGGTTCCGATCTGAGCTACGACGTCGCGCACGTCGTTTATGGACGCGCTGGTGCCGTTGAGTCTGAACAGCTTTTTGCTTGTCGCGGCGGCGATTATGCCCGCGACCGTCGTCTTACCCGTGCCCGAAGGTCCGTAGAAGATCAGGTTGGGTATATTGCCGCTCTCGATTATGTTCCGGAGCGGCTTGCCGGGCGCCAGAATATGACGCTGCCCGACGACGTCGTCAAGCGTCATCGGGCGTATCTTATCTGCTAACGGGGCGCTCATTTACCTATGGCAAGGCAAAGAAGGCCTGTGATGACCGACAGCACGGCGCCGACTGCCAGCATTTTCACAAGGTTGCCGGCATAATCGTCATAGTCCCTGTACTGCGCCTCAAAACTCTCGCTCCCGCGGATACGGAAAGCCGGAACGTGAGCGATAAGCCCGCACTGAAGCCCCAGGACGATATACAGACTGAGAGCCGTGCACATGACCATGGAACCGGAAAGTCCGCCGAAAAAGGACTTGGGAGAGCCGATGACCGCCAGGGTGATATATATGACGGCGGCGACCGCTGCACAGATTATATTGCGGATGTTGCGTTTCTTCGCGGCGTCGGGGGAATCGGCGTCCGGCTCGTTATAGCCGTAGGTCTCCCTTATGGTGGAGTGCATGAATAAAAGAGCAGGCGCAATGGGCTTGGAGGAGCCGAGCAGAACGACGAGCGTGCATGCCGCGCACAGGATAAGAGTAAAGATAAAAATCATAACAATCCCTCTGTTCAGTTTAGTATAGGATATTATAACTCAGATTTTCCGGTTTTGTCAATAGAGAAATCAGACGTCATACGTACTCGACAGGCAAAGCCAGCAGATTGTCTCTCAGATACGTTTTCCGCTCCGTAAGGCACAGGATGATGCCCATGCCTCTTTTTTTATCCGGGATTTTATCAAGTACGGTGTTGGAGGACCCCATATCCGGCCTGGGATTGCCCGATAATTTGATCTCGACCGGGTACAGTACGCCGTCTTCCTCTATTATCAGATCTATTTCATTTTCCGAGGTCGCCTTTTTGTCTTTTCCCCGATAGAAAAAGACGTTGAACCGATAATCCCTGCCGGCGTTGCTGTAGCTTTTCAGTATCTCCGAGACCACGAACGTTTCAAACATATTGACCGCCACGGCAGAATTCTTAAGGGCATCGGGCGAGTTCCATTTTGTAAGATAACAGGCAAGCCCCGTGTCGCGGAAATACAGTTTGGGCATTTTGATCGCCCTTGTGAGCGCCCCGGCGCTGTACGGCTGAAGAACGTATACGATACCGGTACGCTCCAGAATGGAGATCCAGGTTTTGACCGTCGGTTCGCTGACCCCCACGGCGTCGGCGATATTCGCGTAATTCAGCAGCTCGCCGGTCCTTGCCGCGGCAACCGTCAGAAACTTGGCGAACGTCAGGCTGTCCGCCGAAATAAGCTCATTGATATCCCGTTCGATATAGGTCGATACGTATGAAGAATAGAAGTCCTGCCAATCTCGGGAGACGTCGTACAGCTCGGGATAGAATCCCTTATGGATCGTCTCCCACAGATTGTCGTATGGTCTTAAGCACTGCTCTCTGTCGCGGATATATTTTTCATCCGGGACAAAGTGCCTGTTGAAGGATACGCCGCAGATCTCCCGCATCGAGAGACCGCCGAGCTCGCTGACCGACACTCTGCCCGCGAGGGATTCGCTCATGCCCTTCATCAGTTCAAGCTTTGACGAACCGGACAGGATTACTCTTCCGCGTTCCTCGGATTCGTCAACGATCTTCTTGACGTCTTCAAGGATCCCAGGCTCCTTCTGGACCTCGTCGATAAAAAGCGGCAAAGGGTTGTTCATAAAGAACAGCCGCGGCTCTTCCCGCGCCTGCAGGCGGGTCAGGCGGTCGTCGAAATTTGCCCGGTGATATTCCGGGAATATATGCCTAACAAGCGTCGATTTTCCGACCTGTCTTGCCCCTGTGATCAGCAGACACTTGCCCGCCGCCGCGCGGGACCGGAGAACAGGAGTGATCGCCCGTTCGATATAAGCCATAATAACGCCTCATTCCGACTAATCTGAATTCCAATTTTATTATAGTCGCAAAAAGTCGGATTGTCAACAGAGAATTTGTTTAAGAGACCTTATCAAATTCCTGCTGAAGTTTCGCGGAGAACCGCAGTATCTGCCTCGCGTCGTCGGCAAGGACCTGACCGTTGCAGTCTACGTCGGCTGCCTTTTGCTGATTTTCGTCAAGGTCCTCAAGCTTTGCGGAGAAGCGAAGGGCGAGCCGCGCGTCGTCGGCGAGGATCTGACCGTTGCCGTCCACGTCGCCGGGAGCATACGTCTTGCCGGTTCCCGGGATCTCCGTTCCCGCCGGTCCGTTTATAACAAGATTATTTCTGTCGGTTACTTTGATCAATGACTGTGAGATTGCAGATTGAAGATCAACATTCAAAGCAGGGCGGATACCACCGTATGTGATGTCGGTAAGGTAGAAGCAGTCGACACCGCCGTCGCCGTCGACGTAGTCTGTATCGTAGCCGTAATAAGGAGTGCGCAGAAGCCACAACGACGCGCCGCTGTCATAGACGCCTGTCGACAAATACACCCACAATCCCTGACATCTGGCGTAATCGGTGCCGTAAGCTATGCGGTTTGTGTCCGCGCCGGAACCGTAGTCCGAACTGAAGCGGTACGAAGTATTTAATACGTCGGCTCTTGAAAGAAGGAACACCTTGTCCTTTGTAGGGTCGGCGTCATATTCCGACGAATAACTTGACGGCGTGGTCAGTGAAGCGGTTGTGATATAACTCTTCTCCGCGCCGAACGCGGTATCACAGAATTCGCCGTTCATCCACGAACGCAGCGAGGAATACGCCCAGTTTGAAGCGTAATGCTCATGGTTTGCGTCGCCGTATCCACTGTAATATTCATTATGGAAAGGCTGGCTGTCGATAAGATTCTCAGCCATCAGCAGTCCTTTGTCTGGGTCCAGCACCCGCCATACTATCGGATCATACCTGAACCAGTATATCTTGCCGGGCTCATAGCCGTTGTCGTCCTGATATGTGTAAGAAGCACTGTCATTCCGCCAACACGGTCTGTAATGTGTAAAAGATACCGCCCTGTAACGATCCCCGGAAAGAGTGACGTCGGCGTATTTCATATAGTCTTCCTGTTTGCCGTCGCAGTAATAATCATAATACGTCCAGTTTAAAGACAGGGAATTGAGCTCAGCAAGCACAGACGGATCGATCACACTCGTTTGCGGATAAGAACCGAATGTGACAAGCGTGCCGGTTCTGATATCCGCCGCCGAAGCGGTAACGCCCGGAACGATAATGATACCGGCGAGCATTATGACCGCAAGTAAAACAGAAATACCGTGTTTCATAGAAGTTTCTCCTTTTTAAATGTTAAGCGTTGAGTTGAAGGCCGTCGATTTGTGTCGATCAGGTGCTGTCAGTCAGTATTTTTAATCCTCTGACTCACACTCCCGAATAAGCCGAGAATCTTCCGTCTATCGGGATGATGACTCCCGTAACGAAGCCGGAATACTCGTCGTCCGCGAGGTAAAGGAGCATGCCGGTCAGATCGTCCGTCGTTCCGAAACACCAGAGCGAAGTATGTCCGATTATCTATTTGCTGCGCTCCGAGAGAGAACCGTCCGGATTGAACTCAATTCACAGGAAATCTTTTAAGATACTGCAGGTGCTTTTGCAGTATGCGCCGTATCATTTTTCGCCAAAAGATACAGGCAATACTGATTCATGCTTATACCCTCTTCCTTAGCGTGAACGGAAAGCGATCTGTGAAGACTTTTCGGCATACGGAGCTTAAACTGCCCCGAATACTCGGACAGATCCTGATCCTGCGAGGGTTCGGCGATTTCAACGCCGTCTTCGAGAGCCGCTTCGAGCCAGACCCTCTTCGCATCTTCAGCGTTCGCGATGACGCCCTCAAGAGTTTCGGCGCAGGTAATACACCCGGGAAGCTCCGGATAGCGGGCTCCGAAGCCACCCTCCTCAACGTCCGGTATTATTTCGAGACGATAAGGTAAAGACATATAGTATTCAATTGTTTTCATCATCGAATTGCGTATTTTATTAAACTCCACTCTCTACTCTCCACTCTCCACACTGACTCACACTCCCGAGTATGCCGAAAATCCTCCGTCTATCGGAATAATGACGCCCGTCACGAACCCTGAATACTCATCGTCCGCAAGGTAAAGAAGCGTGCCGGTCAGATCGTCCGTCGTTCCAAAGCGGCCCAGCGGCGTATGACCGATTATCTTTTTGCTGCGCTCCGAGAGGGAACCGTCCGGATTGTAAAGCAGGGTCCTGTTCTGATTGGTGGAAAAGAACCCCGGAGCCATGGCGTTCACCCTGATGCCCACGTCCGAGAAATGCACCGCCATGAACTGGGTGAAATTGGACACGGCAGCTTTCGCCGCGGAATAAGCCGGTATACGGGTCAGCGGTTTGAAAGCGTTCATCGAGGATATGTTGATGATGCAGGCGTGCTCCTTGCCCACCATATCCGCAGCGAACGCCTGGGTAGTGAGAAGCGTGCCCAGGAAATTCAGGTTGAACACGAACTCGATCCCGGCGGGGTCCAGATCGAAGAACGTCTTGACTCCCTCCGCCTTGTTCTCAAGATCGGCGAACTCCAGCTTGTCCTTCGTGGTGGTGCCCTTCGGGTTGTTGCCGCCCGCGCCGTTGAGAAGGATATCAACTGTGCCGAGTTCAGCGTTGACGGTCTCGCGCGCTTTGGCAAGACTCTCCGGCTCCAGCACGTTGCAGCCGACGGCGATCGCCCTGCCGCCGCCTGCGTTGATCTCGTCCGCCACCGCCTTTGCGGCGTCGTAATTCAGATCGAGCAGGGCGACTTTGACGCCCTGAGCCGCCAGATCCTTTGAAAAACCGCTGCACAGGACTCCGCCTGCGCCGGTGACTACGGCCACTCTGCCGTTTAAGTTTTCATGCTGCATAATATTTACCTCCTTTAATTTGTTAACAGCGAACAGTAAACAGCGAACAGTTCTCATGCCGAAGCTTTCCGCTTTTCAGAGATCACAGCAATTACCTTTTCCGGGAAAAAACCCGCTGCCGTTTATCAACTGTTTGCTGTTCGCTGTTTGCTGTCAACTTTCGTACAATACCAATTCGGACGACAGCGCCGACGGAATCCTGATTTTTATTCCGTCATTCATCAGAGCGAATCCGCTCATCTTAAAGCCCGCGCCGTAATTATCGAGAGTCACGGTATATTCAAGAGACGGGTCGATACCTTTGGGATAAAGCCTGTATTCTCCTGTGACCGGCTTCTGAAGCGCGAATACCGCGCACGCCCCGCGGCGTTTATCGGGAGACGCTGTCTCGAGGGCGGAAAAACCGCCGCCGGTTTTCGCGTAAGCCTCCGGCGTGTGGTGATACACAAGAGCTTCCGGCAAAAACGGACGTATGAAATTTTTATAGATATCCACGCTTCGGCGTACAAACGCCGTACTGTCCGCGTTAAGCTCCGCATTCTTCGGAGATATCACGTTGAGGGACATATGGGTGAGCATGGTATTGCGGATATGCAGATCGAGTCCGCCGTATTCGTGGCAGCCCATACCTGCAAACAGCCTGTCCACCCGCTCGGGCGGAAGCGCCAGGGTCATTCCGTTCGTGATCGCGACAGACCGCGGAGATATCTGCCAGTCGGAGACCCAGGTATGATTGAATGCTTTGAGCATGCCCAGATCGGTCCTGCCGCCCCCGCCGGCGCAGTTTTCGAAAATAACGTCCGGGAAGCGCTCGTGAAGCCTGCGGTAAAGCTCATATACCGCCGCATAATGCCTGAGAGCCGTACATTCGGCGATCCCGCAGGAATCCGTGTCACGGAATTTATAATACTCGTCCGCTCCGATATTGTAATCCACGCGGAACAGCCCGACGCCGTATTCCTCAATTATCCGTGCGCATTCGGAATAAGCCCAGTCAAACGCCTCCGGAACGGTCAGGTCAAGAAACTGATCGGAACGGTTGCCGAACCTGTCGACTCCCCTCCATTCCGGGTGATCGGCAAATACGCCGCTGCGTCTGCCTATGCGCTCTATTTCCACCCAAAGACCGAACTTCATGCCTTTTGAATGGCAGTAATCCCGCAGTTCGCGGAAAGAATCGCCCGGGTAACGGTCGGGATCCGGCGTGTTTCTGCCGTTGCATCCGCCCCAGTCTATCGGTTCCTCCGGCGGGCATGCCCAGCCGGCGTCGATTATAAAGACCTCCGCGCCCATCGCGGCGAGCTGATCCATATAAGCCTTTGTGGTATCCGGCAGCATATCGTGCTCCGCGCCCATGCCTGAGCCCACAAGACAGGCGGTATCCTCCGCCCCGGGCATGGTCAGCACGGACCGCCTGATATGGGCGTTCATGGCGTTGACCGCGTCGTCGAGCCCGCCGTGCACTGCGGCAATATGCGTCTCCGGCAGACAGAATCGTTCCCCAGGCCGCAGTACCAGCAGAGGCGCGTACCCGGTGACCTCGGCGCCGAAAGCCAGCCTTGTCCTGTCGCTCCCGGAAGACGCGTCATAATCTACGGTAAATCTGACTCCCGCGCTGTATCCGACCTGTATCTCATATATATCGCCTCCGGCCTCGTTCTTTATGAACAGTACGGGGTGACGGTGTCTGTCGCGACCAAAGCGGCAGTCGACCGCATGGACGCCTTCGGTCAGCGGGCTTTCGGCGTAAGAGCCCTCACGGCCCCAGCCGGACTCGCGGAAATATCCGAGAGTGTATATATCTGAAGTATCGATTTCCGGAAAACGGTTCAATCCCCGCATCGTCTCCAGAGCTCCGCCCATCAGGACGATCCTGCTCAAGGGAATATACTCTGTTCCGGTGTTTTCGATCTCAATATTTCTTGTGAACGCGCCTGTGCCGTCAATAACGGTCCGTACGTAAGCCGTTACGGGCAGAAGCGAGGACTCAAGTCTGATCTCTCCAGTTATCCGGTTTTCTTTTCCGGTCTTTTCAAAACCCGCGAATTTCCAGCCGAAATCAAGACATATACCGCAGGCGGTTAAAGAAAACGACTGCGGTATGGAATATTCGGTAAAATCGATCCTGGTGTGGTTGTTCGGGAGCGACAACGTATCAAGAGGATAGCCGGCGGTATTCCATCCGCAGGCCACAAGCGCGCCGCGGAAGAAGCGTTCCTCATATACCGCGGCGCCGGAGCGGTAACAGAACACGGGCTCCGGACCGGGAGTGTAGTATATATCCGAAAATTTCAAGACTCAATGCGCGTGTGGGCACGCGCGCTGCTTACAGCCCGTTTTTAATACCCGGTATTGTTATACGCGTAAAGCGCGGACTCGGTCCCTTCGGGTATTTCTATGTTTGTTTCTCCGTACAGCTGGGTCTGAACGTACTGAGCCGAGGCGGGATAATCCACGATCCACATCCACTGGCTGCCGTTGTAATCCAGCCTGTATTCTTCCGGCGGCGCCTCCATTGAGTAAACGGTATAGTTGTACCATTTGCTGACCACGGCGCTCGTGCCCAGTTTCATAAGGTCAGTCACTGACATATCGGTCGAAATATAAGGTGCGACAGTGCTTATTATCTTATTGAGCGAACTTACCGTAAGATCGGACTTCGCCTTGTTGATTATGGAGTTGATAACTCTTCTCTGGTTGACCGTACGCTGAACATCGCCCGTGATATATATCTTCCTCATTCTGGAAAACATCAGAGCGTGAAGACCGTTAAGTGTCACGTTCTCACCGTAGGGCACGCCCTTGATCTTGGCGTAATCCTCTATAGCCTCCGCCTCTTCCTGCGTGACGGTCATGGTTATGCCGCCCATAGCGTCCACAAGAGCGATGAAACCGTCAAAATTGACCGCGGCAAAGTGATCGATCCTGATTTTGTAATTCTTTTCGACCGCTCTTATCAGACAGTCCGCGCCGCCGTAAGCATATGCGGCGTTGAGCTTGGAATAATATTCATTGCCGTTGGAGTCCTCGAAATAGGTAAAACTGTCGCGCAGAAGAGAACAGAGAGTGATTTTTTTGTTCTTGCGGTCGATCGAGGCTATTATCATGGTGTCGCTGTTGCCGGTCGAATCATCCGTACCGGAATCGTCATAGCCCACCACAAGAATGTTGAGGACTTTGTTCGTCGCCATAATATCGCCGTCAGCCCTGTACCAGTCGCTCAGGATGCCGCGCAGATCGTCGTTGTCTCTTGCGGCGGTTATCATGCCGGAATACTCCTTTACCTCTGCTTCATTCTCGAAAAGATGGTATTCATTCGAGACGGCCTCTGCGGAAGTCCGTTCTATGGTATTTATTCCGAGTGATTTCAGATAGAAGTACATCCCGGCTACCGCCGCCGTTATGATAACGACAAGGATGATAAGCACGACGAGACAGCCTCTGCCGCGGTGTTTCTTTTTTCCGGGAGTGATTTCCACGGTTTTGTTGTCAACATATCTTTTTGCCATATCAACACCTCAGATGTATGGTTTATTCGTTATCCGCCGATACTTCTTCTTCCGTATCCTGCTCCGCGGCAAGGGTGGTTATATTGACTACCCTGTCGCCCTCGCCTAAATTCATAACCTTTACACCTTTACCTGTCCTTGAAATCTCGCTGATACTGTCGGAAGGTATCCTGATTATCACGCCGGATTCGGAAATAAGAATCACGTCCTCGCCTTCGTTTACGCTCTTGATCGCGGCGACTCTGCCGTATTTTTCGGTGTGATAATTGATCTTGCCCAGGCCGCCTCTCGACTGCAGGGCAAACTCGCCGGCTTTCGTACGTCTGCCGAAGCCCGTCTCGCTCACGGTGAGAAGCATGGTGTCCTCATTGACCGGCTCCATGCCCACACACTCATCGTCTCCGCGGAATCTTATCGCTATATTGCCCATGGAGGTCCTGCCCGTGGAACGAAGATCCTCTTCGTTGAACCGCAGTCCCTTACCGTCCTTTGTGGCTATAAAGAGGTCGTCGCTGCCTGCGGTATGGCGCACGAACAGCAGTTCGTCGTCCTCACGCAGGGTTATGACCCTTATTCCGACGCGGCGTATCCTTGTCAGGTCGATATCGTTGAGGTTCATCCTCTTGATAAGACCGCGCCTTGTCAGCATGCAGATATAGTTGTTTTCCCCTTCTTTCGGGACGGGGATCATGGTGGTGACTCTCTCGTCCGGATCAAGCGGAAGCAGATTCACGATATTCGTGCCCTTGGAATTGCGGCTGCTCTCCCCTATCTGCCAGCCCTTGAGGGTGAACGCCCGCCCGCGCGACGTATAAAACATAAGGCTGTCGTGCGATGAGGCGGTGAACATCGTCTCGGCTATATCATCCTCGCGGCGCGTCATACCGGAGATACCCCTGCCGCCGCGTCTCTGCAGACGGTAGGTATCCACGTTCTGACGTTTGATATATCCCATGGTGGTGAGCGTATAGATGCAGTCCTCCACCGGGATAAGGTCCTCTATATCCACTTCGCCGGATACCGCCTGAATCTCGGTCAGACGGTCGTCGGCGTATTTATCGCGGATCTCGCCGAGTTCCTCTTTTATTACGCTCATGGCTTTTTCTTTCGAGGAGAGGATCTCGTTATATTCGGCTATCTTAAGGGCAAGCTCAGCCTGCTCGTCCTCCAGCTTCTGCCTCTCCAGACCCGTCAGCTGCCCTAAACGCATCTGAACGATGTGAGTCGCCTGGATATCGTCAAAGCCGAAGCGGGTCATAAGGGCCTCCTTGCCCTCCTGGATGCTTTTGGAAGCTCTGAGTATCGCGATGACTTCGTCGATAACGTCCAGAGCTTTCAGAAGTCCCTCAAGTATATGCGCCCTGTCCTGGGCTTTTTTAAGCCTGAAACGGGTTCTGCGCAGAAGGACGTCCATCTGATGGTCAAGATAATACTTAAGAGCGTCTTTCAGCGTGAGGATCTTCGGAACTCCGTCCACCAGCGCAAGCATGATTATGCCGTAGCTTATCTGCAGCTGAGTGAACTGATACAGCTGATTCAGTATGACCTGCGGGTTGGCGTCTCGTTTAAGGTCGACGATAACGCTCATGCCTTCGCGGTTGGAATAATCGTTTACGTCGGATATGCCCTCTATGCGTTTATCCTTTACAAGGTTCGCTATATCGACGATGAGCTTCGCTTTGTTGACCTGGTAAGGCAGCTCGGTTATGTGTATCTGGAATCTGTCGTTTTTGGTCTCGACTATCTCCGCCCTGGCGCGGAGGGTGATCTTGCCGCGGCCGGTGCCATAGGCGGCGCGGATGCCGGCTTTGCCCATGATGATGCCGGCGGTGGGGAAATCCGGTCCCTTCACGTACTGCATAAGATCGTCCAGACCGACGTCGGGATTGTCCATCAGACAGAATATGGCGTCTATGACCTCGCCCAGATTGTGCGGCGGGATATTCGTCGCCATACCGACGGCTATACCCGTGGAGCCGTTTACAAGCAGGTTCGGGAATTTGGACGGAAGAACGGTCGGTTCCTTCAGACGGTCGTCATAATTGGGTATAAAATCGACAGTATCCTCGTCAATGTCGCGTAACATTTCCAGAGAGAGCTTGCTCATTCTGGATTCGGTGTACCTGTAAGCCGCCGGCGGATCGCCGTCCACCGAGCCGAAGTTGCCGTGACCGTCCACAAGAGTATATCTCATGGAGAAATCCTGGGCGAGACGGACCATGGCGTCGTACACCGAGGCGTCACCGTGGGGATGATAGCGTCCCAGAACGGTGCCTACGGTGTCCGCACACTTGCGGTAGGCAGTGTTCGGGAACAGTTTGTTCTCGAACATAGTGTACAGGATGCGCCTGTGCACCGGCTTCAGACCGTCACGCACGTCCGGAAGGGCGCGCGAGGTTATGACGGACATGGAATAATCCAGGAAGGATTTTTTCATCTCCCTGTTTATATCCACGTTGATAAGTTTGCCGCCGGAGGATGAAGTCAGCTCGCCGTTAAGGGCGGCCTCCTCCGTTTCCTCGTCGATTATCGTGTTTTCGTCGAATTCTTCGCCGTTATTTACATTCTCGTTATTATAATCGTCTGCCATCTGTTCCCCTCGCTGTATCAAACGTCAAGATTCTGAACGTATTTCGCGTTGGTCTCTATAAACTCGCGTCTCGGCTCGACTTTGTCGCCCATAAGAATGGAGAAAGTTTTGTCCGCTTCGATCGCGTCGTCCATGGTGACCCGGAGCATGATCCTGGTCGCGGGATTCATAGTGGTGTCCCAGAGCTGCTCCGCATCCATTTCGCCCAGACCTTTATACCGCTGTATATCACATCCCTGACCCATCTCTTCCATTATGCTGTCACGTTCCTCGTCAGAGAAGGCATAGCGGTGCTTTTTGTTTTTTGATATTCTGTAAAGCGGAGGCTGGGCTATATAGACATAGCCGTGCTCTATGAGCGGCCTCATATATCTGAAGAAAAACGTCAGCAGAAGAGTACGGATATGAGCTCCGTCAACGTCGGCATCGGCCATGATGACTATTTTGTGATATCTCAGGTTATCTATATTGAAATCCTCGTCTATACCCGTTCCCAGAGCCATGATGACCGGATTTAATTTATCATTGTCGATTATTTTATCAACACGAGCCTTTTCAACGTTGAGCATCTTGCCCCATAATGACAGTATGGCCTGAGTGTTCCTGTCGCGTCCGCCCTTGGCGCTGCCGCCGGCGGAATCTCCCTCAACCAGATAAAGCTCTGTGTTCGCCGGATCTTTATCAAGACAATCGGCAAGTTTGCCGGGCAGCGCGTTTCCGGACAGCGGCGTTTTGCGGCGCGCCTTGTCCCTGGCGGCACGCGCCGCCTCCCTTGCCTTGGAAGCGTCCAGAGCCTTGCCGAATATCAGTTTTGCGACGGAAGGATTTTCCTCAAAATAAGTCGTCAGCTTATCATAGACCATACGGCTGACTATCGTGGTCATCTCGGTATTTCCGAGCTTTCCTTTTGTCTGGCCCTCAAACTGCGCGTCGGTGAGCTTAACGCTTATAACAGCCACCAGCCCCTCGCGCACGTCGTCGCCGCTCAGGTTTTTGTCGTTTTCCTTGAGCAGTCCGTATTTTCTGCCGTAATCGTTGAACACACGCGTCAGTGCCAGCTTGAAGCCGTTCTCATGCGTGCCGCCGTCTGCCGTCCTGACGTTATTCGCAAAACTCAGTATGGTTTCGTTATAACCGTCGTTATACAGCATGGCGACTTCGGCGGCTTTATCGTCCGCAACGGTCGAGAAATGGATCGGAGCTTCGGACAGAGCTGTCAGACCTCTGGATTCCGTCTCAAATGTGACGAAACTGGAGATACCTCCGTGATAAAGATAGACTTCTTCTCTCGGTTCTTCTTCATTACGCCAGTCATTCAGGGTGATCTTCAGCCCGGCGTTAAGGAATGCCTGTTCGCGAAGACGTGTCTGGAGAACTTCGAACTCATAAACGGTCGTCTCTGTGAATATCTCATTATCGGCTTTGAACCTGACAAGAGTACCTGTTTCTTCGGTTTCTCCGATTATCTCCAGCGGGGTGACTATGTTTCCGCGTTCAAAGCGCTGTTTGTGGATATGACCGTCTCTGGAGACCTCTATCTCGAACCACTCCGAAAGAGCGTTGACCACCGAAGAACCGACGCCGTGCAGACCGCCTGCCACTTTATATCCGCTTCCGCCGAATTTACCTCCGGCATGAAGTACGGTAAGAACCAGCGTTACTGCAGGGATACCCTGCGGTTCGCTGATATCGACAGGTATTCCCCTGCCGTTGTCCCGTACTTCTATGATATCTCCGGGCAGTATATATACCTCGATATGCGTACAGAAACCCGCCAGAGCTTCGTCTATGGAGTTGTCGACTATCTCATAAACCAGGTGATGCAGACCTTTCGGACCCGTAGAGCCGATATACATACCGGGGCGCTTGCGGACGGCTTCCAACCCCTCAAGCACCTGTATCTGTTCCGCGGTGTAATCCTCGGTCACGGCGGTGTCCATTATTTCGTTTTCATCACCGTTTTCAGGGACTTCCCCGACGGAAGCCGGATTACTAAGTTCTTCCTCATTAAACTGTTCTGTGTTTCTGTCGCTCAATTTACGTTCTCCCTTTTGGTTCTCTTCTGTATCGTTTTTGTCGTCAGCGGAGATATATACACTTTTACCTCATCCTCAGCGCAGACCGTGAAGGACGCCGGCAGCTCATAGCCCGTATATATCACTCTTCCCGCCTGTTCAGCCACGGCCAGATACTTTCTTGTAGCCCCGGTCACAGTGGTATTGTCCATATCGAAAATACCGATTATATCATCTGCTTTTACCGAAATATTCTGCCCTATATGTATGTACATTATCTGTTTGTTTCACGTGAAACATTTCCGTTTTCCACTCTGAATACGTACCCCGTATTAAGTCTCGGAACGGTCGAAGGATCGCAGCACGTTATAAATACCTGTCTGTCTGCTATGTGGTTCAGAATATAGTCCTGTCTGTGTTCGTCAAGCTCGCTCATTACATCATCCAGAAGAATAACAGGTTCCTCTCCCGAAATATCCCTGAGCTTTTCCGCTTCGGCAAGTTTAAGGGCTAAGACCGCGGATCTCTGCTGGCCCTGAGACCCGAATTTTTTTATATTTTTGCCGTTTACCGTTATTTCTATCTCATCATGATGAACTCCGGTCATAGTCATACCGTTGAAAAGATCCTTATCCACGTTGTTTTTCAGATTCCGGAGTATTTCTTCCTGAGATATCTCAACAGTCTCTTTAAAATATTTGCCGACCCGCGTAAGATATTTTAGTTCTATATTCTCCGATTGACCGGAGAGACCCGAATGTATCTCGTTTACGTACTGCGCGATCTCATTTATATAGAATATCCGTTCGTTGGCTATCTTCGCCTCCACTTCGCAAAGCTGCTCATCCCAGATATCAAGCTCACTTACCTGCGCTCTGCCGCGCTTTATTTCTTTTATAAGATAATTGCGCTGATCCATGAGCCTTGTGAATTTTTTCATCACGCCGGCGTAGGAAGGCATTATCTGACATATCGCAGTATCTGTAAATCTTCTTCTTTCGTTCGGACCTCCCTTTACAAGGGATAAATAGGACGGCGAAAAAACAACGCAGCAGAAGGAACCTATAAGTTCAGACGTAAGTCTGAGCGGAACGTCGTTAAGAATTATTCTGCGCTGTTGTTTTGAAACAGCCATTCTGGCTTTCTGAAGCCTGTCGGAAGCGTAAAATTCGAGTGAATTCGAAAAAAAATCAGAATCAAACGAGATAAGTTCATTATCTTTCGATCCCCTGAAGCTCCTGAACCCCGAAAAAAGCCATATGCCTTCCAGAATGTTTGTTTTTCCCTGTGCATTATTTCCGCATATTATATTTATGTTTTCACAGGGTACTATCTCACATTCCTTTAAATTCCTGAAGTTTTCAAAATAAGCCCGTTTAATTATCATTTTCGCTGTATTCGGAACACACCGTATATGTATTGCCGCCGATATCAACGGTGTCGCCGGAACGAAGCTTTTTCCCGCGCATAAGACAGGTCTCACCGTTTACCGAAACCAAACCGTCCGATATCATCATTTTTGCGATACCGCCGGAACCCGCTTCACCGCAAAGCTTCAGAAAAGAATCGAGCTTTATAAACTCCGATGTGATCAAAACATTATGCATCTGAGCAAATCAAAGCCTTACCGGCAGTATAAGATAAAAGTAAGAATCGTTATCAAGAGGCATGATACAGATGGGATCCACCTTGCCGTTGAAATTGATATAGACTTCCTCGTCATCCGCAGCCCGGAGCGCGTCGAGAATAAATCTGGACTGCACGCCGATAACAAGATCCTGACCTGTTTTTTCGCATGAGATCATGTTTTCTGAACTTCCGTTCTCGGTCTCGGTGGAGATATTGACAGTATTGTCTGTTATATCAAGTTTCAGAGGCGCTTTTATGCGTTCGCTGATCATTACGGAAGTTCTTTCTACGGCCGAGATGCACTCAGCGGTATTTATTTTGACCTGAAGCGCATATTTTGACGGAAGTATGGATGAATAGCGCATAAACTCGCCTTCAAGCAGCCTTGAATATACAGTATAATCCCCTATAATGAATTGTACGTCGCGCCTGCCGCGTCTGATGACCACGTCTTCTTCGTCTTCCGTTATCAGCTTCTGTACCTGCTGCATGGTATCGGAAGGCACCACGAACTCATCCTTCGGGCCGTTATAATTAAGGAATTCGCGCCTGATCGCCAATCTGTGCGAATCTATAGCCACAAACACAAGCTCCCCGGGATTGACCTCGAACTTTATTCCTTTATGCACGGCCTTAACATCTGTGACAGCTGCGGAAAACACCGTTCTGCGGATCATATCCTTAAGAACTCCGCCCTGAACGGAAATTTCGCTCGGATCGCTCATCAGCGGAAGCTCGGGATAATCCTTCGCCGCCATGCCCATAAGCTCATAATTGATATTCGCGCTTTCGATCTGGATACGCATCCTGTCGTCTGATTTGATTATGACTCTCTCGTACGGAAGCAGCCTGAGTATATTTCCCAGGATCTTTGCATTAATAACTATATTTCCGGATTCAACGATTTCGGCTCCGACCTTCGTTACTATACCTATATCCTGATTATATCCTGTTATTTTGATACTGTCGTCTCCGGTTTCAAAAAGCAGGCCTTCAAGTATCTGAGAGGTAGTTTTTGTTCCGGCAGCCATCTGAGCGTTCAGTACGGCTTCTGTCAGTTCGGATGTATTACATATGATGTGCATGGCGATTCTCCTATGATAACAATATATATTTTAGTAATAGTAATAAACGCTGTTCAAAATGTGCAAAACGGATTTATGCCCGGTCAACGCGCCGTTTTGCGATAAAAAATCATGTTTAAATCATGTTTAAATAATTGTAAATTGAACATTGTTTACATTATAAAAATATCCGGTTGTTAAAAATGTTCAAAACTTTGTGCACAATGTTCAAAAACAGTTCAAATGTTTCACGTGAAACACGTATCAGTCCTGAAAGTGACGTATTATATCGTTCACACTGTTTCTCAGGCGGGTGTCGCTTTTCATTTTATCGGAAAGAACGTCTATAGAGTGGATAACTGTTGAGTGTTCTCTGTCGGAAAACCTCTCCCCTATCGCTTTATATGACATAGCGGTGATCTGTTTTATTACGAAAAAGCATACGTTCCTGGCGTTTACAATGTTAGCGCTGCGGTTTTTTGAAGTAAGGTCCGAGACTTCAACGTCATAGTAGTCCGCTACGTACCTGATTATCTCCTCGACAGTCTCCGATTCGAGTTTTTCGCTTTGTTCAAAATCGTTGATCACACCGCGGACGGTATCCGTGGACGGAGTTACGCCTGTCAGGGATTCAAGTGCTGCGAGTTTATTGATAACGCCTTCTATCTGACGGATATTTTTTGATATCTTGTCAGCTATGAGATTTATAGCCTGTTTAGGAAGCTTAAGGCCGTGCGTTTCGCAGTTCTTGTTGATAATTGCTATCCTCGTCTCGATATCCGGCGGCTGGATATCCGTGATAAGACCTGCTTCGAACCGTGACCTGATGCGATCTGTAAGAGTGGTAAGATCACGCGGAGGGCAATCGGAAGTGATTACTATAAGTCCGGAGGAATTGATTATGTCGTTGAAAGTGTGGAAAAATTCCTCTTGTGTTCTCTCTCTTGATTTGATAAACTGGATGTCGTCAATAAAAAGAGCGTCCACGTTCCGGTACAGTTTGCGGAAATTTTCGGTAGTGCTGTGCTGGATCGACATGATGAATTCGTTCATAAAATTCTCGAACGTGGTATACTTCATCGTGTAATTCGGATTGCGTCTGCGCAGCTCTGTCTGAATTGCGGACATGAGATGGGTCTTGCCCAGACCGGAGCCTCCGTAAATAAAGAGAGGATTGAAAACGCTTCCCAAAGGTTCTTCCGTTGCGACTCTGTAGGCTGCGGAATAAGCAAATTTGTTGGAATCGCCGACAACGAAGTTGTCAAATCTGAATTTATCGGAACCCGGCAGACCGAAAACGTCTCCGTTATCCTGTACCGTACGAGTATCGTCGTAGTGATCTTCGGATTTTACGGTTTCGCTTTCAAGAGTCACACTGTAATCTATACTGAATCCGATTATGTTCAGGATGGCTTCATGGATAATATCCTTCATCTGGTATTCAATAAGTCCTTTTTTGAACTCATTTCGTACCGTGATCAGGATTTTTCCGTCTTTATAATCGGCGGATTTTATAGAGTCATCCGAAAAACACACGTTGTAAGCCGCTTCGGAAATATTTTCTTTTATATAAAGGAGTATACTGCTCCAGAGTTCGTTAAATGATTCCATAGTTTTTTGATATATATATTTTATAAAGAAAAGGCTGTGAGCCGATAGGACAGATAATTCGAAAATACTTATAGACAAAATACTATAACATAAAACAAATAATATTTCAAGTAAAAATAATAGAGGAGAAAAAATGCTTCTGAACAGAGAAAAACTTATAAACAGCATAATATCCTGCGGCGTCGATCCTACGGCTGAAATAACGGAGATGTATAATACCTTCGCGGAAATGATGATCGACTTCAATAAAAGGATAAACATAACACGTATCACAGATCCGGATGATATTATTGTAAAACATATAGAAGACAGTCTTGCTCTGTACAGGTTTGCCGATATCGTACGCGGTGCAAATTATCTTGATATCGGCACAGGCGGAGGCGTACCGGCTCTGCCGCTGCTTATTGCGCGGCAGGATATAAAAGGAGTACTTATCGATTCGGTAGGCAAAAAAATCCGTTTTGCCGAAAGCGTTATAAATGAATTCGGACTCAGCGCAAAGACTATTCATATACGCGCGGAAGAACTCGGAAAAAATGACGGATATAAAAGCAGTTTTGATCTGATTACCGCCAGAGCAGTGACAAAATTCGAAATTTTGATCGGATATGCGGCTCCCCTGCTTTCTCCCGGCGGTATGTTTGCAGCCTATAAAGGAGAAATATCTGAAGAAGAATATAATAAAGGTTGTAAAGCCGCAGAAAAAACTGGTCTGAAAGCTCCGGAAAAAACAGAATATGAGCTTACTAACGGCGACAAAAGGACGCTGATTTTCGTAAAAAAATAATTGTCAGAAAAAAGTCAAAAAAAAATTAAAAAAATTCTTGACAAACGCTTTACGAAGTGATATATTACTCAAGCACTTTGAAAACGGCGTTCGCAAACGGCGGTTTCAGATCGTGTCGCAAGGACCTTGAAAATTAAATAACGACGAACAAGAAGTACCCTGAAATTAATTTGGTAAAGTCAGCAATGACGTACTCGGCGGGACCGGAAGGTCCTGCTATCATAAGAGCTAAGAAGAAAGCTCTGATTATGGTTTAAGCGCTGGATGAGGCCGGAAGGCTGAGGCAAGCGATTAGATACAATAGTTGGAGAGTTTGATCCTGGCTCAGGACGAACGCTGGCGGCGTGCCTAACACATGCAAGTCGAACGAGCGCAAGGAGCTTGCTCCTTGATGCGAGTGGCGGACGGGTGAGTAACGCGTGAGGAACCTGCCCTTAAGAGGGGGATAACGTCCGGAAACGGACGCTAATACCGCATAACATGTTCAGATCGCATGGTTTGAACATCAAAGGAGCAATCCGCTGAAGGATGGCCTCGCGTCTGATTAGATAGTTGGTGAGGTAACGGCTCACCAAGTCGACGATCAGTAGCCGGACTGAGAGGTTGATCGGCCACATTGGGACTGAGACAC
>JAILQN010000125.1 GCA_024699005.1 Clostridia bacterium | reverse complement strand
ACCCTTAAAGAGAGTTATCTGAAGGAACGCAGAAACGGGCACAATGCTTTCAGGATGTATTTCACCGGAAAGAACGTTTACAACAGTATCGTGTTCACGTATTTTGTCCTTAAAGATAAAACCGTCGGCGAATATTCTTTCAGAGCTCGCCCGAACGCATACGGAAACTATCGCGTGGTTTTAAGCGGTATCCCGGCGACTGTCCCGGCGCTTCTTGAAAGCGTCACTCTTGACGGAGAACCGATCGACAGGAACAGTATATCCGTCTATAATCCGTTTAATATCGTCGTCGTTGCCATTGGCAGGGAACAGCTTCCCGAAGACACGAAGACCCATACCTATAAGCTGACGTTTGAAAATCTTGATTCCGTTACGATAACGGTCGAACCGGTGACCGACGAAAACGGTATACAATCATATTATGACGGCGTTTCCGTTGATCCGTATTACGTTTTCGATCCTTCACGGTTAGGCGATACGACGGCGGAAGGTTATCCGAAGGAAGGTATCCGCTTCGATGGGGAAAACTGGGTATTTGTGGAAGGCTGGATGCCCGGCGACGTCGACTTTGACGGTAAACATACAGCCGCCGACGCAAGGCTTGCTCTGCGGGCGAGCGCAAAGCTCTGGACGCCGTTTTTTATAGAACAGTTTCACAGCGCGGATATCGACGGCGATCTGAAAATAAGCGCGGCTGACGCAAGAGCGATCTTAAGGGCGAGCGCGAGGCTTGAAATACTTCCCTCCGTCGGGCGGGATTCCGTTTCTCCGCTTGACAATCCGGTCTGGACGGACGCCTACTGCGGGTATTACAGTTCGGATGATGATCTAATCTATACCGATTCGCTCAATCATGCAAAGCCGTGGTATCACAGGGAATTCGGCGATCTTCCCCGTCTGCCTCTTTATAAATTCGATTCCGCACAGGCTCTTTACTCCTTTAAAACAAAATTCAGCGAGGGCTTCCAATCATACGGAGAACCGTGGCATAACGGTCCCACGTTTATAACGAAGATAGGAAAATACGACGACGAGTGGTTTGAAGATAATACGCTGCTGCTTGTCTACGTCGAAGCGTCGAGCGGATCGTACAGATACGGTCTGAATCACCTGACCGCCGATTCGGATAAACTCGTTCTTTATATCAGGCAGACGAACGATCCGGGAGGACACACGTGCGATATGTCCGGCTGGTTCGTGCTTGTGGAGCTTCCGAAAACCGTCGCGAAGCAGTTTACAGAGTTCGACGCAATGATGAGTTAATACGTTGTATTGCGTACAAACGAGGAGGTGAAATAATGTTTTCTGAGATCCTTTCAAAGATACTGACGTTTTTTATGTCGATCATTCTGCTGCTGTCCGGCGGGAAAAATGACAGGGTGCAACTGAAGATCGTCAATACCGTTACTTCAGCCGAAAGCAGGATCGAGTACGAAATGACCAATAAAACCGGTTTTGAGGTCACGACCGGCGAATCCTTCACGCTTGAAAAGTACGTGGACGGCGAGTGGACGACCGATTGGCCGGGTATTGAAGGTCATTCGGTTATGTTCAACGACATTGCGTGCATTATTCTGCCGTACGGAACGCATAAAGACTCTTTCAATCTCGGCAGGTTCGGCATTTTTCTTGACGAGGGACAATACCGTTTTTCAAAAGAGTACCATTCCGTATACGGCGTCGGAACCGTATCAGCTGTCTTCACGGTTTCGGAATAATCTGTTTTGCTTAAATCGCACAGTTCTGGATATAATATCGGTCCTGCCTTTGATCAGCAGGACCGATGTATATTTTGTTTAAACCGCGTTATTGGTCGCCACGATATCCGCTCCCGTACCGCACACGTCCTTTATAAAGACGTCGCCTATCTTCACGGGCGCCGCGACCGAGACCCTGTCGATCTCTTTCATCACGTCGAAGATCTTTCCCTTAGGGATGGGGGAGGAGGTCTTGCAGGGGACGACCGGATGGTCGGAGCCGGTGACGCGCACCGTGGAGTGGATCGTCCTGACGGGATTGGTGATCTCGCCCTCGGCGAAGGTCACGCCCCTTTTGCAGAAATTGCCGCTTACGGAAAGCACCTTGTTGCCCTCGAATTCAACGGTCAGCAGGCAGCCGCGCGGGCAGGTGATGCAGTTCATTGTTTTTGTCATTGCTTATTCCTCCACTCTGACCGTGATCACGCTGTCTTTGTTAAGCGACTCCAGCAGCTCGGGAGAGAGCGTGACGCTCTCCATCTCGCCGGGCGCCAGTTTGATGTGCTTTTTCGGTTTCAGCAGTTCTCTGCCATCCGCCTCCACGCAGACCTTCGCCTCGTTGTAGATCTGCCTGACGCGGAAATAGAGTTTTATGTCTTCGCCGATCTTTGTGTTGACCTTCTGCGGGACTATATAGGACACGCCGTTCCCGGCCTGGGTTTTGCAGTATTCCTTTTCGCCGGTTTTGCCCAGAATGTATCTCGCGGCGCCCTCGCCGGCTATCTGGGATTCAAGCGTGACGAAGTCCACAAGGTCGTGCACCTGGAGCACGTTGCCGCAGGCGAAGACGCCTTCTTTTTCCGTCTCGCGCATCTCGGTGACGTAAGCGCCCCTTGTGGCGCGGTCGATCGGTATGCCGGCGGAGGTGGTCAGCTCGTTCTCCGGGATAAGACCGACGGAGAGCAGCAGAAGATCGCACTCGATATATTCCTCCGTGCCGGGGATGGGGTTGAGCCGCTCGTCCACCTGAGCTATGGTCACGCCTTCAAGCCTTTCTGTTCCGTGGGTCTTCACAACGGTGGTCGAGAGCCTGAGGGGGATATCAAAGTCCTTAAGGCACTGCAGTATATTCCTGGTAAGTCCGCCGGAGAAGGGCATGATCTCGCACACGACCTTGACCTCGGCGCCCTCCAGGGTCATACGCCTCGCCATGATAAGACCTATGTCGCCGGACCCTAATATGACGACCTTTTTGCCGGGCATATAACCGTCGATATTGACGTATTTCTGCGCCGTGCCGGCTGTCATGACTCCCGCAACTCTCGTGCCCGCCATCTGCAGCGCGCCTCTGGGGCGCTCGCGGCATCCCATGGAGAGGACGATGGCTTTGGCCTGTATCTTGATAAGGCCCTCGACGGTGCTGGACGCGGTGATGACTTTATCGTCGGAGATATCGAGCGCCATGGTGTTGAGTTTGACCTCGATGTCGGTATCCGCCAGAAGCTTTATGAACCTGTCGGCGTATTCGGGACCGGACAGCTCCTCTCCGAAATACGAGAGGCCGAAGCCCGTATGGATGCACTGCTCCAGGATGCCGCCCAGAGACTCCGCGCGCTCCAGAATGACGATTTTTGAGACGCCGCATTCCTTTGCTTTGAGCGCTGCCGCCATGCCCGCGGGACCGCCGCCGATAACGGCTAAATCGTAGTAAAGCATCATTTGACCCCCTTTGAAGTTTTGCCGAGGACAATATTAGACGCCCCGCCGAATTTTGTGATATCGCTTATGTCGCAGCCCAGCTCCTCGGCTAAGATCTCCACGACCTTGGAGCCGCAGAAGCCGCCCTGGCATCTGCCCATGCCGGCCCTTGTGCGCCGTTTGACGCCGTCGACGTCCCTGGCGCCCGCCGGAGCGCGGATCGCGTCGCGGATCTCGCCTTCGGTGACGGTCTCGCAGCGGCAGACTATCCTGCCGTACTGCGGGTTTTTCGAGATAAGAGCCGCTCTTTCGTCGTCATTCATGTGACGGAAGCGGACCGGAGCTTCGCGCCTGTCGGAATAGTCCGGTTTGATCGGAGCGTCGGGGAATATTTTACTGATGATCTCTTCATCTATATACTCCGCGATCGCCGGTGCGGCGGAGAGTCCGGGGGACTCTATACCGGCGGCGTTTATAAGGCGCGGGTTCTTTTCGGACACGCTGATGATAAAGTCGTTCGTATCGCTGCGGGCGCGCAGACCGGTAAACGAAGTGATGGCGTCGCGCGTGGAGGCGCAGGGGACGCTTTTGGCGGCAAGCTCGCGGACGCGGTTCAGCCCCTCCCATGACGTGCCTGTATAATCCCTGTCGGGAGTATCCTCGCTGGAGGGGCCGAGGAGCAGATTGCCGTCGACGGTCTGCGCCACCAGAATGCCTTTGCCCATATTTGTGGGACACTGGAAGATCGTGCGTGAAACCGTATCGCCGACGCTTCTGTCAAGCAGGAAGTATTCGCCGCGGCGGGGATTCAGTTTTATGGTGTCATCCCCCGCAAAAGCCGCGATCTTATCCGCATAAAGACCTGCTGCGTTGATAATGTACCTTACTTCTATCTCACCCTGAGAGGTGATAAGGGTCATGCCGTCGTCAGAAACCGTGATATCCGTGACTTCGCAGTTTCTGATGAATTCCACTCCGTTTGAGACGGCGCACTCGGCGGATCCTATCGTCAGTTCATAAGGGCAGACGACGGCGGCGGTGGGGGCCCAGAGCGCGGCCTGGGCGTTTTCCGCAACGTTCGGCTCCAGAGCGTGCAGTTCCTCTTTCCCGATTATCTTAAGTTCGGGCACGCCGTTTGCAACGCCCCTTCTGAGCAGCTCTTCCAGATGCTTTTCTTCTTCGTCGCAGAAGGCGAGCACGAACGAGCCGTTCTTTTTGTAAGGGACGTTCAGCTTTGCCGTTTCTTCCGGCATCATCGCGGAACCGCGCACGTTGAGTTTTGCCATCAGCGTGCCTTCGCGCGCGTCAAAACCTGCGTGGACGATGCCGCTGTTCGCTTTGGAGGAGCCCATGCCGACGTCGTTGCATTTTTCTATAAGTGCGATTTTAAGGTCGTACCGGGCGAGCCTTCGGGCGATCATGCTGCCCGTCACGCCCGCTCCGATAATCGCAATGTCATAAACCATACGAAAACCTCTCATATTTTGCTGTTTGCTTTTATTTGTATACTTAATTATAAACGAACATTTTTTTAAAATCAATAGTTTCGGTCTTTTTTTTAATAACCGCTTTACAAGCCCGTTAAAAAATGATATCATTTCTTGAAATCAATAGTATGGAAGGTATAGCGTTATGGAAAATACCGAAAAATCAATGGAAAAAATCGTCGC
>JAILQN010000122.1 GCA_024699005.1 Clostridia bacterium | reverse complement strand
CCGCGCAGTGCCCGGATATCAGCGAGGTAACTGTCGAACGCGTCCTTGCCGGATTGAAAAACTCCGGCGATATAGTGAAAACAGGCGGCGGCAGATATACGAAGTACGTATGGAACCGTGAAAAGGAGAAAAACGAATGATCACAGGCGAACTGAAAAACAAGATCGACGGTCTCTGGGAGATATTCTGGACCGGCGGACTGGCAAACCCGCTGGACGTGATAGAACAGATAACATATTTGATGTATATACGCGATCTGGATGACAGCGACAATCTTCGCGCCAAAGAGAGCGCCATGCTCGGACTGCCTTATAAAAGCATATTCGCGGAGGAAGTGACGATAGGCGAGCGCAGGATCGACGGCAGCCAGCTCAAATGGTCCGTATTTCATGATTTTCCCGCCGCGCGCATGTATTCCGTAATGCAGGAATGGGTGTTCCCGTTCATCAAGAATCTTCACGGCGACAAAAACAGCGCCTATTCCAGGTATATGGACGACGCCATTTTCAAGTTGCCGACGCCGCTGATGCTCTCCAAGGTGGTGGATTCGCTTGACGGGATCTATGAACTGATGAACGAAATGCAGGCGACCGACGTGCGCGGCGACGTTTATGAATACCTGCTTTCAAAGATCTCCGCCGCAGGCGTTATCGGTCAGTTTCGCACTCCGCGCCATATCATCAGGATGATGGTGGAGCTGATGGACCCGAAGGCGGACGACGTGATCGCCGACCCCGCCTGCGGGACTTCGGGCTTCCTTGTCGCCGCCGGCGAATACCTGAAGGAACACCGCAGACAGGAGATATTCTTCGACAGGGCAAAAAAAGACCACTATATGAACCACATGTTCCACGGCTACGATATGGACAGGACGATGCTGCGCATCGGCGCCATGAACATGATGACCCACGGCATAGACAATCCGTTTATCGAGTACCGCGACAGCCTTTCCGACCAGAATCCCGATAAGGATATGTACTCGCTGCTCCTCGCGAATCCTCCTTTCAAAGGCAGTCTGGACGCGGATATCGTTTCCGCCGATCTTCTGAAGGTCTGCAAAACGAAAAAGACGGAACTGCTGTTCCTGGCGCTGTTCCTGCGGATGCTGCGCGTCGGCGGGCGCTGCGCCTGCATCGTGCCGGACGGCGTGCTGTTCGGCTCGTCTACTGCTCACAAGGCGATCCGAAAAGCGCTTATCGAGGACAACCGCCTTGAAGCAGTTATCTCCATGCCCTCCGGCGTGTTCAAACCCTACGCCGGCGTTTCCACCGCCATTCTGATATTCACGAAGACCGGGCACGGCGGCACGGACAGGGTCTGGTTCTACGATATGCAGGCGGACGGTTTCAGTCTGGACGACAAGCGCAGCCCGGTCGCGGAAAACGATATTCCGGATATAATCGCCCGCTTCCGTAACCCTGAAGCGGAAACAGAACGCAAGCGCACAGAAAAATCGTTTTTCGTCCCGAAGGATGAGATCGTCGGCAACGACTACGATCTTTCGATCAATAAGTATAAGCAGACCGAATACAAGCCGGTGGAATATCCGCCGACAAGTGAGATAATGGCGGAGCTTCGCGGTCTTGAAGCTGAAATAAAGTCGGCGATGGATGAACTGGAGGCGCTTTTGAAATGAGTAAGCTATCGTTTATCGCGTTTTGCGTGGAATTGTACGCTCAGCACACTGACAAAACCGGTCCGGAAGTATACGACCTGTTTAAAAAAGAGAAAGTCCTTGATTTTCTCAGGGAAGATTATGACGATCTGCACGGAATGAGTATGGAATATCTGATGCAGATGATAGATGATTATCTGGGGGTGAAAAAGTAATGCTGGTTTTTCACGGAACGACTCTTGAGATACGGGAACCGGAAATCATTACTACTGATATCGGGCGAGATTTCGGTTTCGCTTTTTACACAACGGATATCCGTGAACAGGCGGAGCGATGGGCGGTAAGACGCGCAAAAATAGTTTCACGCAAAGAGAAACAAACGGTTCTTCCGGTAGTGAACGTTTATGAATGGACCCGTGATGACAGTCTGAACATCAGGGAATTTGACGGCGCGTCTATGGAGTGGCTTGATATGGTCGTCGTCTGCAGAAGCGACCGGAGCTTTAAACATTCATACGATATCGTAATCGGAAAGATCGCCGATGATAACGTCGGTGAAACAGTTTCCTATGTCGTACAGGGAATAATGAGAAAAGAGGACGCTGTGGAACGGCTGAAATTTGAAAAAATCAATAATCAGATCGCCTTTTGCAGCGAAGCTGCTTTGAACGGTCTCACATTCCTTGAAAGTTATACAGCAGGAGGGAAATCATGAATCATGCATTGACCCGGGCAACGCTTTTGCCGCAGATTGCTGCTCTGATATCAGAACAATATGATATTTCCGAATTTGAAGCGCTTGACAGGTTTTACAAATCCTCGACAGCCGCCAGCTTTGCGGATGATGAAACAGGACTTTACGGCAGGTCCGCGCTGAATATATTCGGTTTGTTCGTTGAGGAATATAATGACGATTTGCAGCGGATCGCGGCAGATGTTGATTGAGGTTCACCTCAGTAAGATTTTCAGCGCAAAGAATGAACAGGGAGAAAGATTTTGAAAAGGTTTTCAATTTATGGCCTGATATCTGTTATAAGTATACTGGTACGGAATTTTGTCTTGCCGAATCCGTTTGAGTGTTTTGGTGAAAGAGCGGTTATTATCAACTGGATCGCCGAACCTGTCATACAAATCATTGCGTATTTACTTGTCGGTCTGGTATATAAAAAAGGTTCAAATCCTGCGTTTGGCAGTCTGCTCTTTTTAATCACATACGCGTTTATCGTCGGAATACTGTGGGTGCTTGGGAAATTCAACTTTGCCTGGTGGTGGATATTGATATGCGTAATTGCGTTTATCGTGGTTTCTGTCGGAATCCGTTTGTTGATTAGTAAACTGGCAGATGACAGTTATTATGAATAATTAAATTGAGGTTTGTAGGGATGACGGAATACAGGCTTGAAAAATTATTTGATCTTCAGATGGGAAAAACACCCTCTCGAAACAATCCAGAGTACTGGACTTCGGAAGATCATAAATGGATTTCCATTGGAGATCTTTCGAAGTGTGGAAAGTATATTAGTGAGACAAAAGAATACTTATCAGATAAAGCTGTCGAAGAAAGTGGAATAAGCTTGATTCCAGAAAAAACTGTTGTAATGAGCTTTAAACTGGCAATCGGCAAAACCGCCATTACAGCAGAGCCTATGTACTCGAACGAGGCAATTATGTCTTTCCGTGATAGGCATCTAGTGGAGTTGCTTCCGGATTATGTGTATTATCTGCTTTCTGGTAGGGACTGGGACGAAGGAACTAATAAGGCTGTAATGGGGAAAACCCTGAATAAAGCAACCCTATCAAAAATTAAGGTTAAGATTCACGGAATTGAGCAACAGCGAGATATTGTATCCGTTCTGGACAATGTATCATCGATTATCACTGCTCGTCAGCAGCAGCTTTCCGCTCTTGATGACCTCATCAAAGCCCGATTTGTCGAGATGTTTGGGGATCCATTATTAACTTCAACGGATAGAAAGAAACTCTCTGATTTAGGGCAAGTATTTACTGGAAATACTCCTTCAATGAAAGTTCCGGAATACTATATCAGCGATGATATTCCATTTGTTAAACCTGGAGATATCGCTGAAAATGATGTCACCTGTATTAAAAAAGTCGACTCTTTTATATCAGAAAACGCTCGTGGAGTTGCAAGAATAATTCCTCCTAATTCAGTGTTAGTAACATGTATAGGAACAATAGGAAAAATTGGGATTAATGAAAGTGAATGCTGTTGCAATCAGCAGATTAATTACATAGTTCCCAAAAAAGAAGTATTACCTATTTATTTGGCATGTTGTATTAGCTTTTTTAAAGAAGTGTTAACTGATATGGCCAATGCGCCTGTTGTTCCGATTATTAACAAGACACAGTTTTCAGCTATAGAGGTTCCTGTAGCGCAATATGATGAGCAAAATCAATTTGCTGACTTTGTAAAACAAATCGACAAATCAAAAGTTGCCGTTCAGAAAGCCCTTGACGAATCACAATTGCTTTTTGACAGCCTGATGCAGAAATACTTCGGATGATAGACTCCCTCCGTCGCCGTCTTCGATGGCGCCACCTCCCTCAAAGAGGGAGGCTTATAAGGCTCCCTCTCCGAGGGAGCTGTCGGCGAAGCCGACTGAGGGAGCGCAGTACCGAAACCGACTGAGAAAGACCTATAAAATGTCCTTACCCTATAATCCCGAACTCATTCCCCGCGCAAAAGATCTGCGGAAAAACGCCACGCCTCAGGAAAATCACCTGTGGTATGACTTTCTGCGCAAATATCCGGTGCGTTTTCAGCGGCAGAAGACCATAGACACGTATATCGCGGATTTCTATTGTCATGCGGCAAAACTTGTGATTGAATTAGACGGTCCCCAGCATCTGGAGCCGAAAGCCGTCGAATATGATAAAAGACGAACAGCCATTCTTGAGAGTTACGGGCTTGAAGTGCTGCGTTTTACCAATGACGACATTGAAACACAGTTCCAGACTGTCTGCAATCTGATCGACCGATACGTCAGAAGGAGGCTTCCCAATGACCAACTTTGATTTCCTGAAATCCGACCCTGGGTTTTCCCGCTTCGCCGACATCGCGATAGCCGCCGAAAACATCCTGCATATCGACGTGGATTCCTGCGTGCTGAACTGCCGCAGGGCCATGGAATTCGCGGTCAAATGGATGTATTCCGTCGACCGCGAGCTGCATATGCCTTATCAGGACACCCTCGTATCCCTGATGAACGACGAAAAATTCAAAGATATCGTCGGAACGGATATCTGGCGGCGGATGGATTTTATCCGCAAACTCGGCAACAACGCCGCTCACGGGGGCAGAAAGATCACGAAAGATCAGGCGGAGCTGTGCCTGGAGAATCTGTTTTATTTTCTCGATCAGGTCGCGTATTTCTACGCGGACAAATACACCGAACGAATATTTGACCGCTTGCTGCTGACTCTCACTCCGCAGGAAGCGCTCGCCTTCGTTCCGGATTCGGATATCGACCTTGCCGCGCTGATAGAAGAGAACAAGTCGATGAAAGCGGAGCTTACCGCCCGCAGGGCGGAGCAGCAGCAGACTTACGTGCCCAAACCGCTTGAACTTTCTGAGTATAAAACGCGAAAAATATACATCGACTTCATGCTTCAGGACGCCGGCTGGGTGGAAGGCAGGGACTGGCTGAACGAGGTCGAGCTGCCCGGAATGCCGAACCATTCCGAGGTGGGATACGCCGATTACGTGCTCTATGACGACGACGGCAAAGCGCTCGCCGTGCTGGAAGCGAAAAAGACCTGCGTCGACGTATCCAAAGGCCGTCAGCAGGCGAAGCTGTACGCCGATATCCTTGAAAAAAAGTACGGCCGCCGTCCGGTGATCTTCCTCTCGAACGGTTTCGAGACGAGGATCCGGGACAATCTGTATCCCGAGCGCAGGGTCGCGTCGGTTTATTCCAAGCGCGATCTTAAAAAGTTGTTCAATCTGCAGACCATGCGGACGAGCCTTAAGCATATAATGATCGATAAGAACGTTGCCGGGCGATATTATCAGGAAGCCGCGATCAAAGCCGTATGCGGCGCTCTGGACGAACAGAACCGCCGCAGGGCGCTGCTCGTCATGGCGACCGGCTCCGGCAAAACCCGCACGGTCATCGGGCTTTGCGACGTTCTTCTGCAGCACGGTTGGGTGAAAAATATCCTGTTTCTCGCTGACCGCAATTCCCTCGTCACTCAGGCGAAGCGCAGTTTCGCGAACCTTATGCCGGACCTCTCGCTGACCAATCTCTGCGAGGAAAAGGACAATTACACGGCGCATTGCGTCTTTTCCACCTATCAGACGATGATGAACGTCATCGACACGGCGAAGGACGATCAGGGCAAGCTGTTCACCGTCGGGCATTTCGACCTTCTGATCTGCGATGAGGCGCACCGCTCCATTTATAACAAATACCGGGATATCTTCAATTATTTCGACGCGCCGCTCGTCGGACTTACCGCCACGCCGAAGGACGACATAGACAAAAACACGTACGAGGTGTTCGAACTGGAAAACGGCGTGCCGACCTACGGCTACGAACTGGCGCAGGCCGTAAAAGACGGATACCTCGTCGACTTTATGTCCGTGGAAACGCAGCTCAAATTCATCGAGCAGGGCATAGTATACGACGAACTTTCCGACGAGGACAGGGCGGCGTACGAAGACACCTTTGAGGACGAAAACGGCGAACTGCCGGAGAGCATCGCTTCCTCCGCGCTGAACGAGTGGGTCTTCAACGAGGATACGATCCGCGCCGTGCTGCATATCCTGATGGAACACGGTCTTAAAACGGACTACGGCGGAAAGCTCGGCAAATCCATCATCTTTGCAAAGAGCCACAAACATGCGGAAAAGATACTTGAGATCTTCGGCAGAGAATACCCGCATCTGCCGGGTTTTGCGAAAGTCATAGATAATTACATGACTTACGCTCAGAGCGCCATCGACGAATTCTCCGACCCGAAGAAATTACCTCAGATCGCGATCTCCGTCGATATGCTCGATACGGGCATAGACGTGCCGGAGGTGCTGAACCTCGTTTTCTTCAAAAGAGTGATGAGCAAGGCGAAGTTCTGGCAGATGATCGGCCGCGGCACGCGCCTTTGTCCCGGTCTGCTGGACGGCAAGGACAAGGAAAAATTCTACATCTTTGATTTCTGCGGAAACTTTGAGTTCTTCCGCATGAACAAAGGCAAGCCCACCGCAAATATGATCGCCCTGCAGGGCGCGATATTCCATCTCAAATCACAGATCGCGTTCAAGCTTCAGGACCTCGCTTATCAGACGGACGATCTGACCGCCTTCCGTAAATCGCTGGTCGACGATATGGTGCGCAAAGTCCGGGAACTGAACAAAGAGAATTTCGCGGTCCGCCAGCATCTGAAATACGTCGAACTCTACTCCGATCCGGATAATTATCAGACGCTGACCTACGCCGATACTCTGCTTATGGGGCAGGAACTGGCGCCGCTTATCATCCCCGATGAAGATGACGCGAAAGCCGTGCGGTTCGACGCGCTTATGTACGGCATCGAGCTTGCGTATCTCGCGGGGAAGAAATTCGGCAGGCTCCGCAGGGATCTTTTTAAAAAGGTCGAGGCCGTCGCGGGCGTCGCGAATATCCCGGAGATCATGGCGCAGGCGGAACTGCTCGACACGATACTTCACACGGATTACGTCGATACCGCCGGAATCAGCGAGTTTGAGCATATCCGCGAAAATCTGCGCGATCTGATGAAGTATATCCCCGTCGGAAGCGTCGTTTACGAAACGGACTTCGACGACGAGATACTTTCGATAGAATGGAAGGAATCCGAGCTTGAGAACGACGACCTGAAAAACTATAAGGCAAAAGCCGAATTTTATATCCGGCAGCATCAGGATAACGCGGTGATAGCGAAACTGAAAAGCAATCAGCCGCTCACCGGCGAAGATATCAGAGCGCTGGAGGCGATCCTGTGGGGCGAATTGGGCTCGAAAGAGGATTACGAGGCGGAGTACGGACAGAAGCCTCTGGGCGAACTGGTACGGGAGATCGTCGGCCTTGATATGAACGCCGCGAAAGAAGCGTTTTCGGAGTATCTGAACGATACAAGTCTTGACAGCATACAGATTTACTTTGTTAATCAGATAGTGGAATACATCGTGCATAACGGCCTTATGAAGGATATGTCCGTCCTGCAGGAACCGCCGTTCACCGATCAGGGCAGCGTGGTGGAGGTATTCACGGACGTGACGGTATGGATGGGGATCAGAAAAACCATCGAACGGATAAACGCCAACGCGCTGGCGGCATGATATTAAAAATGCGAGCTGATGTTTATCAAATGGAAAAGATGATCCCATTATTTATGAATGTTTTATATGATTTCCGGAGGATCCGAAAATGAAAGCCTATCAGATTAAGATAACTGAAAAAAACACAAAACCGCCTGTATGGTGGAGAATAATAATACCTGCCGGCATAACCTTTTCCGCATTCAGCGTTGTTCTGGACGACGTTACGCAGACGGACGGCTCGGCCAGTTTTTACTTCTCCTTTTATCGGGAAGTGGAATTGTTCGAGGCGGATGAAGACAATCCTCTGGAATCAAGAGACTGGCAGTATGACGCGCGTGAGGCAAGCAGCACATATATAGACGATTATTTTAAACCGAAAAAACGTCTGTCATACGAAACTGCGTTTTTTTCAGCCTCGATAGAAATTGAAAAAGAATTTGAAAACGCGGATCTGACGGGACCAGTTATCGTGAAAACGTCTTTTTCTTCCGAGTGTGAATGGCTCAACGAAAGTATGCGGAGCCAATACAAACCGGTATCTGCCGATCGTAGATTTTATAAAAAGAAAGAGATAAACCGCATTTTGTCCGAAACCGGTGAATTTTGTTTTTCTTCTAATCCGAAAAGCGACGAAAACAATATCGCAGTGTCCGCCTCAAGTCGTATGAAAGAAATGGCTTCCATGTTCCGTAAAGCAACGGGAATGCCGGACCCGGAACGGAAAAAGAACGACGCGGTCGTTATCGGTCCGAAGAAAGCGCGGGAAAACATGCCGCTTGCAGGATTTCTTGATTACGAGTCTGTTTCCGCTCTGAGGAAAACAGCCAAAGAACTGCATATTCCCCGCTATTCCGTAATGGATAAATCTGATCTTTGCGGCGCTGTCGCTTCCGAATTGTTGAAACCGGATGTAATGCGCGAACGCATGAAATCATTGACGCTTCTGGAACTGACAGCATTGGAGAAAGCTATCGGCTCCGGGAATAACATTGTGCCGGAAAACGATATTGATACGCTTATATATATGGGTTTACAGAAGATCCATTACGCATTCGTATTTTCGGACAATATGGTTTTTGTTCCGTATGACGTCGCCGCTGTCTGCAAAAAAAAGATTTCAGAATCCGGATTGAAGGAGGAAATCGAAAAGCTTGAGTGGATCGAATTCATTCTGGACGACGTCGTTCCTCCATATTACGGATACATTCCCATAGATAAATTCTGCCGCCTCTGCGCCCGTTCTCAGGAACCTGTGATCAGACCGGATGAAGTAATGGACCTGTATCATCGGATCCCTCCGGAGAATAATATGAGCATAATACTGGACGGCTGTGTCGCGGATGAAAACATGGCAGACGTAAAAACTTATCGGATGATAAAAGAGGCTCACGCCGGAAAACCGTATGATATCGTACCTTTTTCGGAACTGAAAGATCTTTTTGATAACGGGTATCCGTCAAAGAACTCATATTATATTCAGTTGAAGAGGTTCCTTCTGAAAGAGTCGGACAGGGATGAATATGATATTATCGATTTTTTGATCGAACTTCATGAGGCGATAGCTTTCGGGGAAGATTTTGACTATATCCTCAGTCTTTTTTCCGGGAACGACATGGTTCATTCTTCAGGAGCTGAAGAACGCCTGATTCCGATCATACAGGACGTGATGAATCATACCCGCACGTATTATAACTGCGGATACTCGCCGTCTGCGCTGTTCAGAATGCAGAAAAAAGGAAAAAAGCCTTCTTTGCCCAGATCGATCATTCCGGTGTCGACAGAGGCGGCAAAGCTTCTGGAACAGGCAAAGCCGGAGATCGAGAAATACGGTGTAAAAGTCGATCTGAACGCTGCGGCGGCTTTTGCGTCCGCAGGAAAGGATAAAAAGAACCGTAAACCGGGTAAAATATATCCGAACGACCCGTGCCCGTGCGGCAGCGGAAAGAAATATAAAAAATGCTGCGGAAGATAAAGAATGAAAATGAATCATTTTATTG
>JAILQN010000121.1 GCA_024699005.1 Clostridia bacterium | reverse complement strand
ACAAAAACGGAGGTATAAATATGAAAAAGCTTTTATCTGTCCTGCTGGTTCTGACGATTTGTCTCTGCTTTGCCGCCTGCGGCGGCGCCGGGACCGGAGAAGACGCAAGCGAAGCACAGGCAAATGACGTGACCGCCGCCGCTCCCGCAGCGGACAATAACGAAGCAGACGTTACCGAAGCCGAAGCTCCCGCAGAGGAGGCTGAAGCTGTCGCCGATATCGCGGGCGAGTATTATCCTTTTGCCATGGAGAGGGACGGCTACTGCGTGGCGTCTCCCGATTTCGGCGGAGACAAGGATGGCATGATCACCCTTAACGAAGACGGTACGGGCTCCATGCTGACCGGCGATATCGACAACAACCTGAAATGGACTCAGGAGGGCGACGCGATCCTTTTAACGGACGAAACAGGTATTATCCCCATTCCCGCCACCGTAAAGCTTCTTTCGGACGGTGTATTCTCCATGGTATATGAAGGCGTGGAAGGCGTCACATATTTCGCAAAGCTCACCGCCGACACCTCAGCGATAGAGACTATCAGCGCTGAGGAGTATCAGGCGATTTCAGGGCAGTAAGCAGAAAAGTAAAGCGGACTCCTGGCGGGGTCCGTTTTTGTATTTCGTGAAAAAACTTCATCCATCATACTTTTTCAGAAACTCTCCGACTTCCTCCGACGTCGGTATCATCTCTGCCGCGCCCGGTCTCGTGACCTCTATCGCAGAGGCGGCGCTTGCGATTCTGAGGGCGTTTTCCGGGGAGTCGCCGCTGAGCAGATGATAAAGGCAATATCCGGTGAAGGTGTCGCCGGCGCCGGTGGTATCCACGGCGTCTGCTCTGAAAGCCGGAACTTTTACAGTCGTATCGCCATCCGTATATATACTGCCCCCTGCGCCTAAGGTGAGAACGACCTTTCCGCGGTTCAGTCTGTGAAGAGCCGCCGCAACAGAAAACGGCTCGCGCTCACCGGTGATATCCATTCCCTCGGATTCATTGGCTATTATTATATCGACCTTATCATAGGGAAGCTCTCTGACGGCATCGACATACGGAGATGGATTGACCGCCGTTCTGATCCCCGCCTTATGCGCTTTTTCGATCATATATTCGACGCAGGAGGTCTCATACTGCATCATTATAAGATCGGCGTCGCGGTTGGCTTCAATTATTCTGTCGCAGTAACCGGGCGTGATTTCCCTGTTCGCCCCGCCGAACAGGATCATCTGATTCTGCCCTTCCGGATCGACTTCTATGATGGTATGCCCGGTGTATCCTTCGCCGCGGTCAACAAAAGAGATATCGACTCCGTGCGAAGAGAGATAGTCCGTCAGGTAATCTCCGTCCGCGCCTACCCTGCCCGCAGCAAGGACCCGCGCGCCCGCGTTCCCGAAAGCCAGCGCCTGATTGAGGCCCTTGCCGCCGACATGGACCTCATATTTATCGCAGTAAAGCGTTTCGCCCTGCTGCGGCAGCCGCGGCAGAGAATATACTTTATCAATATTGAAAGATCCGAATACTATTATTTTCATTTTTCAGGTTATATGTTAAAGGGTCAGGGGTCAGTGAACAGTTGACAGTTATCAGCTTCCCGTAAGAGGCCTCGCATTTTATTGATATTTTCAAGCGTATCCCCGTGGCCGAGGACACTGGAAGTGCCCACAACGAATATATCCGCGCCGTGTTTGCGCATGAGCGGCGCCTTTTCGTAATTCACGTTGCCGTCCACCTCGATATTTGCGTCCCGTTTGCCGACAGAATCCAGATAACTCCTGACCCGGCTTATCCTTTCAAGGGAACCGGGGACCATCTGCTGCCCGGCAAATCCCGGAAATACCGTCATCAGCAAAACGCCGTCTATATGATCCTTATAACGCTCCAGGGTTTCCGCCGGAGTATCGGGATTAAGGGCGATAAACGCCCTCGCGCCGCGGGAGCGGATGACCTTCAGCGCTTCCGTGTTTTCGTCAATGCTCTGACTCTCGTGATGGACGGAGACCATATCCCCCGCGCCGAACGGAAAAGTTTCCAGCTTTTTAAGAGGCCGCGTCACCATAAGATGGATATCCAGCGGGATCGCTGTCCGGGTCTTCATCCTGCGGCAGTAATCGGTCCCGAGACAGAAGTTCGGCACAAAGGAGCCGTCCATCACGTCGATGTGCAGATATTCGATCCCGCCCTTCTCAAAAGCGGATATCGTTTCTTCCAGCTTAAAAATATCCGCGCACATAAGCGACGGAGAGATAGCGGATCGTAGCATAATATCCCTCGATTCAGTTTTATTGTTTCGCGGCGTCTTCCCTGCGGAAGACGCCGCCGTTTTTCTTTTACGCCGCTATGGGATTTTTGAAGTAGTACGTCGCCTCATGAGGCGCGCCGTTAAGTTCCGCCCATTCGCCGCGATAGTAATTCCGGACGCGGAAAACCACGCGGTCGGGATATACCTCGACCTGTTCGCCGTAACCGCTGCCCTCAAATATCCCGCCCTCTTCATCAAGCAGGGACAGGCACGGCAGATATGTCTCGGGGAAGCCACTCCAGGAATGGAAAGTGGTGCTGTCCGGGCTCCTGTGAAGGTGACCGCAGAGATAGAACAGATCGTGTTCGCGGTTATACTCCGCCAGCATCCTGCAAAGGTCATACTCCGAATCCGGATTGATGGATTTAGCCATCCTCGGCGGATAGTGTGCGAGCACGAAGACCGGCTTTTCCGTGCGGGCCGCGTCCTCCAGCATAAGCTCCAGCCAGGCGTACTGGTCGTCGGACATATGCATGTTGTCGATGTTCTGCTGCTCGTTGGCAAGCACGATGAAGCGGAAGCCCTTAACCTCGTCATAGTAATACGGAGTCGTGAGCTTTTTGCCGAAAAACGCCTCGGTGTAATCGTACCAGCGCTTCTGTATCTTGCTGAAATCGCCCTCGCCGTTGCCGAAATCATGATTGCCCGGGATGGGAATGATCCTCTGCCCGTTCAGAAGCTTGTCGACCGTTCCGTGGAATATCATGTTCTCGATATGCTGGCCGTTCATTACGCTGTCGCCCAGAAAAAGGAACGCGTCGCTGCCGCTCTCGCACAGGGTCGAGTTCCTGAAACTCTGAGCGATCACTTTGTAGCGCGGATAGTTGTTGCTTTCAACGTGAACGTCGGAAAAAACAGTAAGATTCATAACGATGTTATCCGGTTCCTTCACGTCGTACGGTTCGGAGTTCGCGCCGCCGGGAGCGAAGAAAAGCAGCATCGCCATCGTAACGATCATTGAAATGACCCGGAGAAAAATAAACTTCATAACAATCTGCTCCTTTTTCTTGAATACTAATGCATTTTTTATATCTTATGCACATTATATCTCATCCGGATCAAAAATGCAAGTCCCGATACCCGCCTGCTGTCATTTATCCGAACCTTTGCGCACGGCGGAGTATATCGCCAGCACCGCGCCGTAAAGCACGCCAGCCACGGGCCAGACTATCCAGCTCCTGTCCCAGTTTTCGGTAATAAAGCTGTAGGCAAGGAACCCGGCGGTCACTACGCCCCAGTATACCGCGGACAGGGTCTGAGTATTCTTCTGTTCCGTCTTTTTTTCTTTTGAATAATCGCCCTCCTGGAGCAGGATGGAACAGCTGCCTCTGCGTATCGCTGCGCGCACGATGAGCCATACTCCGAACGCGACGATCACCAGGAGCACAGCCACCGCAACGGCGTATCGTAGATCTTCGCTTCCCTCATCCGTCGGGGGCAGGATCATCGCCGCGAAGATCGGCACAGACGAAAGCACGCACATGACGATACCGGTCACAAGCTGCGCCACGAAAGAACCGTGTTCGCGTTCTCTGCGTTCACGCACGAACCCGTCGACTCCGTATTCCGTTTCAAAGCTCTCGCTGCTCAGGTATTCGAAGCGCTTTCCGCTTATCCCGGAGACCACGAACAGCGCCACCGCGCCGCCGACCAGCAAAAGCAGGATAATGAGACCGATGCCTGCCGACGCCGTTTCGGTCAGGGAGATACGCCCGTTTTCGTACATGGCGGAAAGCAGTATCAGAACCACCGGAGACAGAATGCACAGCAGCACGCCCAGGGAGATCTTACCCGAGATCGAGTCGCGGTACTGCAGAAAATCCTGAGCTTCTTCCATGGATACGCGCCTGAGCGGCACGCCCGGATCCTCCGGCGGGACGGCTCCGCACTGCGGGTCCTCCCCCATTTCATCCTTCAGCAGATAATCCGTGGAAACGCCGAACACCTCGGACAGCTTAAGGATCCGGTTCATATCGGGAACGGACTGCGCGCTCTCCCACTTGGACACCGACTGACGGCTGACGTCCAGCTTCTCCGCCAGATCCTCCTGCGACCATCCGTTTTTCTTTCTTAAATCGATTATCTTATCCGCAAGAATCATTTTGCTAACCCCTTTTCAGTTATTTTGCCGTGAGGCATGACTCACCGTCTTCTGCCGGGCACGATCAGATAATACAGTTTTTACCGGTTGCAGACAAGCATTTACGCCTTGAAATCACGCAACCGGCGGTTGCGATCCGCATTTTTCCGGTTGGAATTTTCAAAAATTGGTGATTCAAAGCCGGTACGTCCGTGAATCGATGCAATTTTTCAAAAGGTCGGGCCAGTCGGTCTGGATGATATCGAAACCCATATCGATCAGTCTGCCCCAGCCTTTTTCCGGTCCCTGCGTGATCGAAGCGTCATCCGTCAGCCCCGCCGATATCACCGCGTTTATATCGTAAACCTCGGCGTTTACAAAAAGGATCCTGTCCTTTTCGTGCATTTCTCTGATATATTCCGCCGAGGAGCAGTCCTCGTCCGGCGTTTCAAAGATCACTTCCGCGCCGATACAGTTCACGCCATCCGAAACGAGGCTGTCAGTCACTTCGTCTTTACCGCGCACTATCGGCATGAACATAAAATCCGAGGCGTATTTTCTCACTTCCTCAAGCTCGTCGTAAGACGTGCCGGTTTTTACCACCACCTGCTTTTCTACGCCGCATTCGCGTATGATCCTGCTGATCCCCGGAACGTCCGTCCAGAACTTGTCCACGTTGATATAGCATTTGCCGCGCAGGAATCCGAACGCCTGCCGGAGCGTGTATACGCCGTACTGGGTTTTTGTATTGTCCGGATTGTAAAAACGCAGGGCGTCGATCTCTTCCGACGGCAGCTCCCGGAGCGGCCGGTCGATGTTGAGATACGCGCTCTCCATGCCGGGATGAAAGACGTAATATTTCCCGTCCGCGCTTATCGCAACGTCCAGCTCGATCATCCCGGCGCCCTGCATCAAGGCCGCGCTGAAGGCCGCGAGAGTGTTGCAGGGGACGTTTCCCGCCGCGGAGCCTCTGTGGGCGCAGACGATCGGTGCGTTTCGTGTGTTTTCGAAAATGCTTTTATTGAAATCTATCATGATTGTACCCCGTGAACCCCATCGTTTTGCGATTTGTGTATTGCGTGCTGCGATCATGCTCATATTGTAATACTGTTAACTGTTTTCTGTCAACTGTCAACTTCCTTACTGTTAAGATTGCTTTTAATCCCGGGATATGTTATCCTTAAAACAGTTCCGTTTGAAAGGAATACAGAAAATGAAAACAAAAAACGTATCCGGAGACGGCGTGATCAAAAAGAAGCTGCGGGAATTCCACCGCAGAGTCATCATGCAGGACCCGTTCAACCACCGCGCGATGATCGCCGTTATGGACTTCGCGGCGAAACTCTTTCCGAACACAAGCAAAAACGAAAGTGCGGTCCGACAGAAGGACCGGGCTGCGGTACGGCGCGGAGACCTCGGAGCACCGGTGACGCACGAACCGGGACTGCTAAACGGCAGGCTGAACCGGAACAAGATACTTATGGGATCGGCATTCTTCCGGGACGGCAGACCGCTACTCCCCGGCGACGTGGAAATGATAGGACAGGCGGGATTCGATTTCCTGCTGTTATGCGACGGCGGGGAATCTCGCGACGCTGCGCTGGAGGAGTGTCTTAAAAACGACCTCGCAGTCATTTCCATAAGTGACGGCGTCCCCGTCGGACCGGGCATCCGCGACGCGGTGAAGAACGGAACGATCGATTTTTCCGGATACCGCAAACATCCGGCTCAGGTCGGGGATATGGGCTGGGACGAGCCGAACACGGCGGATTTTCCGCTCATAGCGGAATACGTCCGGGCTTACCGCGAAGCCCTGCCTGGGCAGTTTCTGTTCAACAATCTGCTGCCGGACGGTTCTATGAGATCACAGCTCGGCGCGAAAAGCTACGCCGAATACGTAGACCGCTGGGCGGACACCGTGGACTCGGATTATATCTGCCTTGATCACTACCCTTTCTACTGTTCCTCGCTGTTCAACCGGATCGGTTTCCGGATAGCGCTGAACACTTATGACCGTGTCGCTTCCGCCTGCCGCCGTACGGGTCGGGATTTCTGGATATATACCCAGACCCAGGGGCGCTGGTTCGCGCATATGTATCTGCTGGTCACCTCTGAGCAGATCAAATGGCAGGTATACACCGCGCTCTGCTACGGCGCCCGGTCGGTGATCCAGGTTGCGTTCGCTCCCGCCTGGGGCAACGACGCTTACGCCATGACGGACAAAAACGGCAACCTGACGGAACAGTATCTTTACGCGAAAAGGATCAACGCCGAAGTACAGAAGCTCTCGCCCGTTCTTGCAGATTACCGCAGCCTCGGAGTACTGTCCGCGGACGCGGAAAAAGAAAACCGGTATCTCTCCCACGCAATAAAAAAGCAGAACAAACGCAGTGCGGAGCGGGGTTTTTCCGGCATATCCGAAGTCCGCAGCGTCAGATCCGGATCCACCGCGCTGGCGGGATATTTTCAGAATGATGTAGGCGGAAAAGCGATCCTGCTCGTAAACTGCCGGGATCTTTTTGATGCGGCGGCCTCTCAGTGCATCACTGTAGAATTGAACGGCGAATACCGCGTACGGGTGTATCAGAAAGGCGAACTCGTTTCCGACGACCGGCAAAGCGTTGTTGATATCCGGCTCGGTTCCTGCGACGGAGCGTTCATAACGCTGGACGAAACCGAATAAAAACCAGCGATTTCGGAAAAACGAGAGATTGCAAACGCGCGTGATCAAAACGGAATAATAATTAAAATCAACAACCGCATTCTTCATTTTTCATTCTTCATTTCTCATCCCCGGCGGCGCAAGCCGCAACAAAAACCGACGCGTCCCTTTTGAGGGGGACGCGCCGTTTTGTTTTGTGTTCGCTTAAGCGAAAGGCTGATTACGCCTGGGTGCAGTACATGAAGTACTTATAGCCCAGAGGAGAAGAATAGAAGCCGACCACGGAGGAGCTGATCATGAACATATCGGTGTAGTAGTAGATCGGGCAGATGCAGCCGGTGGACATAAGAAGATCCTCGGCTGCGTGCATGAGAGCGAACCTCTGAGCGTCGTCAACGGTAGCCTTGATCTGCTTGATGAGGTAGTCATAAGTCTCAGCCCAGGTGCCGTCCGTGACCTCGTAGTCAACGCCGTAGGTGGCGGCGTCGAGCTTCAGGCTGTAATGCTTGACGTCAGCGTTGGCGTCTCTGCCGAACTGAACGTCATTGTTGCCGGAATCGGTGGTCCACATATCAAGGAAGGAGATGGGATCGTTGTAGTCGCCGAGCCAGCCGTTGCGCGCGACGTTGTAGTCGCCGTTCTTCCTGGTCTCAAGGAAGGTATCCCATTCCTGATTGGTAAGGGTCATGTTGATGCCGAAAGCGCCGAGAGCCTGCTGGATGTACTCAGCAATAGCCTTGTGGTTATCATTGGTATTGTAGAGATACTCGATCGTGGGGGCGTTGGTGAACTGCTGAGTGGCGTCGTCGAATGCCCAGTATTTCTTGAGTGTCTCAACAGCGGAAGCAGCGTTCGCCTCGAAAGCGTCGGCGGATACGTCATAGTAACCGTAGTAGCCGTTTGCAGCGTAATCGCCGGCGTTCTGATAGAACTCTGTCGCGCCGTCAGCGTCGGTAAGACCCATTGCCACGAAGGAGGAAGCGGGTAACTCACCGCCCTGAGAGACGTAATCTACGATGTAGTTCCTGTCAAGGAGCAGACCGAGAGCACTTCTGATCACTTCGTTGGCAGCCTCAGCCTCTGCGCCGGTAAGAGTGGAATCGGCGGGCAGAAGGGATTTGTTGATATTGTAGCAGACGTAGTAAGTACCAAGCTGCCCTTCGATCTTCAACTCGTCCGGATTGCTTGCTTTGAGGTTGGCGATCTCATTCGTCGGAACGTCGTCGATCATCTGCCAGTCGCCGTTCTGGAAGTTGACGAGCATGTTGTTGGCATCGTCGGACAGATAGAAATCGATCTCATTGACGGAAACGGCGTCCGCATTGTGATAGTAGTCGTTCTTGACGTACTTCATGACGCTGTTGTGATCCCAGGAAGAAAGGGTGTAAGCGCCGTTGCAGACGTAGGTTGCGGGATCGGTCGCCCACTTCTCCGGAGCAGCTTCGATCGCGCTCTGCTTGACGGGCATATAGGTCGGGAAAGCAAGCAGCTCGTTCCAGTAGGGAACATAGTTGGCAAGAGTGACGACGAGAGTCTTGTCATCCGCAGCTTCGACGGCAAGGGATCCGTCGTCGTTCCTGGCGATAATGTCCATCATGTAGCCGTAGTCAGCGGCGGTCTCGGGGGCAACTGCTCTGTTCCAGGCATAAACAAAGTCAGCGGCGGTGAGATCGGAGCCGTCGGACCATTTAAGGCCGTCGCGAAGGGTGTAGGTGTAGGTAACTGTACCGTCCTCGTTCTCTATGCCGTCCACAAGCGCTTCGGCACAATCCGGATAAAGAACAAGAGAGCCGTCAGCGATCTGCTCGTAACCGGCAAGACCGGAGAAAGCGTGGATGATAAGCGTAGCGCCGTCGACGGAGCTGTTCAGAGCCGGGTCAATGGTGGCGGGCTCGGACGCAAGGCAGACGGACAGAACGTCCATTTCGTTACCGGCAGAAGCGTGTACGGGGAGTTCGCCGGCAACGCCGTTGTGGTAAACCGTGCCGTCGGAAGAGGATTCCTCGCCGCCATCAGCAGGACCGCAGGAGGAAAGCGCGAACGCGCAGCCGATAACAAGTGTAATCGCAAGGATTACAGCAAGAAGTTTTTTCATGAAAACATTCCTTTCATAATTGCTTTTTGCCGTTTAACGGCATGTTATTTATATCAACCGTTGCCTGGACGGATGGATATACGTATTCTAATGTACAATGTGCAATGTGCAATGTGCAATTGCGCCGTTTCTTGCTTCGACAGCTGAGTTTTCTCCGCCCCGGAAGAATGTATGATCAATAACGACCGGTTAATGCAGCAGAGATATCTCAACAGTTATCAGTTGTATAATTCTGTCGGGGCGGCAGTAAGCTGACGCATTTGAAATCTGAAACGCAATTGCACATTGCTAATTGCTAATTGCACATTATATTCCGTTGATTTCTTTACAAAAATGACACGCGACGAAGTGCCCGGGCGTGACCTCCTGATATTCCGGGGCTTTTTCGGCGCAGATGTCCTTGGCGTAGCGGCACCTTGTGCGGAAAGAGCAGCCTGAAGGAGCGCGCAGAGGGGATGGAACGTCGCCCTCGAGCACTATCCTCTTGTTCGCCCTGGCGCTCTTCGGATCGGGCAGCGGTACTGCCGACAGAAGCGACTGCGCATACGGGTGCAGCGGATTGTTGTATACCTCGTCCGCTTCCGCCTGCTCCACGATCTTTCCGAGATACATGACGGCGATCTCGTCACTTATATGCCTTACGACCAGCAGGTCGTGGGCAATGAAAAGATAGGTCAGCCCGAGCCGGTCCTGGAGCTCTTCGAACATATTGATGATCTGTGCCTGGATCGAAACGTCCAGAGCGGAGACGGGCTCGTCGCAGACGATGAAGTCCGGATCGACGGCAAGGGCTCTGGCTATGCCTATACGCTGTCTCTGACCGCCGGAAAATTCGTGAGCGTAGCGGTTGGCGTGCTCCCGCGACAGACCGACAAGGCTCATAAGCTCGTGGATCCTTTCGGCGCGCTCCTGCCTGGTCCTGAACATCTTATGCACGTCGATAGGTTCGGCTATGATATCGGAGACCGTCATACGCGGGTCGAGTGAGGAATACGGGTCCTGGAAAACCATGGTAGCGTGGCGGCGGAAATCGAACACGTCGGATTTTGTTCTGATCTCTTTGCCTTTATAGACTATGCTTCCGGACGTCGGTTTATACAGGTGCAGTATCGTCCTGCCTACTGTGGTTTTGCCGCAGCCGGACTCCCCCACCAGCCCCAGAGTCTTGCCGGGTTTTATCTTAAAAGTAACGCCGTCCACCGCCTTGAGGGGCGTGGTGCCGAAAAAGCCGGTCGATATATTGAAATGCTGTTTTAAATCGTTGACCTCTATGAGGTATTCGCCGGAGTATCTCTCCTTTGCTGATGTGGATTCTTTCATTTTACTGCCCCCGGGAATTCAAGTATGCCTTCGTCAATAAGCTTCTTATAAGTCATAAAGCATGCCGAGCAATGGGTATCGGACAGCCTGACCATGTCGGGGCGCTGGTCCACGCAGATTTTGAAAGCGTTCTCGCAGCGGGGCATGAAAGCGCATCCCTTGGGCATGTTAAGCAGATCCACCGGCGTGCCCTTGATCGGAACGAGGTGATCGTCCGCTTTCCTGCCGGAGGGAATGGATTTGATAAGTCCCTTTGTGTATTCGTGCTGAGGGTTATAGAATATATCTTCGGCGGTGCCGTATTCGCATACCCTGCCGCCGTAGAGCACGACGATATCGTCGCAGAGCTGCGCCACCACGCCAAGGTCGTGGGTAATCATGATGACCGCCATGCCCAACTGTTTCTGCAGATCCTGAATGAGTTCCAGCACCTGAGCCTGGATAGTGACGTCCAGAGCTGTGGTCGGTTCATCTGCGATCAGGATGTCCGGCTCGCAGGCAAGAGCCATGGCTATCATGACCCTCTGGCGCATGCCGCCCGAATGCTCGTGCGGGTACTGTTTAAGACGCTTTTCCGGCTCGTTTATGTTGACAAGCCGCAGCAGTTCCGCGGCGCGCTTCTTCGCTTCCTCCTTGTTGCGGTCAGTATGAAGAAGTATAGCCTCGGTCAGCTGATCGCCGATAGTATATACGGGATTGAGGGAGGTCATCGGATCCTGGAAGATCATGGAGATACGGTTGCCGCGGATCTCGCGCATCTTCTTTTCGCCGGCGCCCACGAGCTCCTCGCCGTTGAATTTGATGGAACCGCCCACTATCCTGCCGGGGAACGTGAGTATCTGCATCACGGAATAAGACGAAACGCTCTTTCCGCTGCCGGACTCGCCCACTATGCCAAGCACCTTGCCCTTGTCAAGAGAAAAGGACACGCCGTTGACCGCTTTGACCTCGCCCGCGGGGGTAAAGAAGGAGGTACATAGATCTTTTACTTCCAATAAAGCCATATTCGCACCCCCTGTCAGCTCTTCAGTTTGGGATCGAAAGCGTCCCGGAGACCGTCGCCCATAAGGTTGAGGGACAGCACGATAAGGAAGATCATCAGCGCGGGAAGCAGCAGTCTGTAAGGATAAGACATATAGCCGTTGAGAGCGTCGGACGCCAGCGAGCCGAGGGACGGCATCGGAGCGGAAACGCCCAGCCCCAGGAAGGAGAGGTAACTCTCGGTGAAGATCGCGCTGGGGATCTGCAGAGCGGTGGAAATGAACACCACGCCCATGCAGTTTGGTATAAGGTGCTTGCGGATGATCCTGGAGGATTTTGAACCCACGAGCTGCGCGGAGAGTATGTATTCCTCTTTTTTGAGCGAGAGTATCTGACCGCGCACGAGCCTCGCCATGCCTACCCAATAGAGCATGCCGAACACTATGAACATGGAAAGCACGTTGGAGCCGATGGTCTCGAATACCGTACCCTGGATGGCGGTATTGAGCCTTGTCTTCAGAACGACCGACAGCAGGATTATAACAAGCATATCGGGCAGGGAGTAGATGATGTCGACTATACGCATCATCACAAGGTCCACTTTGCCGCCCAGATAACCGGAGACCGAGCCGTAGAGAAGCCCTATTATAAGAACGATGATAGACGCGAAGAAACCGACGGCAAGAGATATCCTGGTGCCGTAGACCACCCGGATGAAGTAGTCGCGGCCGTGGCTATCGGTGCCGAAGATATGCGGGAAGACCTTCTCGCCGGCGTCTATTTTTTTCTGTTCCGTTTTGCCGTACGCAAAAGGAGCGAGATTGTTATAAGACGGATCGACCGGCTTGCCCGGGGTGATGCCCAGCTGCTGCTTGTATTCGTAAGGCCAGAATATCGGAATGATTATGCATGAAAGCACGATGATCACAACGATCACAAGGCTGACCATGGCGACCGTGTTTTTGCGGAAGCGGCGCATACCGTCCCTGAAGAAAGTGGTGCTTTTGCGCATCTTCTCCGCCTCGCGCTTATCCTCATCCGAAGCCGGCATGAACGCGTCGAGATCCGCCTGCACGCTCAGAGGCTTTTCGAACATACGCAGACCGGCGGGCAGCTCGAGTTTGAATTTATTGTTATTGTCAGACATTTTGCAATCCCCCTCTCTCAGCTGAAATCGATACGGGGATCGACTATTTTGTAAAGTATATCCGTCAGAAGCGTCATAACGATGATAAGGGTCGCCAGGAATATGGTGGTGCCCATGATCATAGTATAGTCGCGGTCGGTTATGGATTTGACGAAGCTCCTGCCGATGCCGGGGACGGCGAAAATCTGTTCTACGACAAGCGAGCCGGTAACGATATATGCGATCTCGGGACCGGCGTAAGTCAGCACCGGGATGCAGGCGTTTTTGAGGCTGTGCTTGTAGATCATGCTGCGGCGGGACACGCCCTTTGCCCTGGCGGTACGGATATAATCCTGCCCGAGGACGTCAAGCATAGAGGATCGGGTCAGCCTGGTGACGTAGCTCATGGGGTAAAGCATGAGCGTTATAACAGGCAAAATGAGTCCCGCCGACGTGGTGCCGTTCGCCGGCAGCCACCGCAGCCAGACACAGAATACGATAAGCAGCAGCGAACCGACTATGAACGACGGCATCGCCACGAACGCCGTGGTTATCACCATGATGATGCGGTCAATGATCTTATTGTGATTGATAGCCGCCGCGCATCCCAGGATAATGCCGAGCGAGAACGCGCAGGCCGCCGCCTCAAGACCCAGTTTGCCCGATACCTTGAAGCCGTCGAGAATGATGTCCACCACCATTCTGCCGCGCTGTTTTATGGACGGCCCGAAATCAAAGGTCAGAACGCCCTTCAGATAGGTCAGATATTGGACTCCCAGGGGCTTGTCCAGCCCGAATTTGGCCTCCAGCGCCGCCTGCGCCTCCGCCGTGATCGCCTTCTCCGACAGGAAAGGCCCGCCGGGGATAGCGTGCATCGCAAAGAACGTTATCGTGATGATGATCCAAATGGTGACCACCGCCAGGATGATTCTTTTCAGGATGTACTTAAGTGTTTTTGTGTTCATATGCTATGGAAGCCTTCCATAATAATACGGGTAAAACAGCCATAAAAAAGAAGCCGCACTACCCTATAGTCCTTTAAATTTTACCATTCCGGCAAGAGTGTGTCAACAATATAACGGTTACAAAGTTGACATTTATCAATAAACAGTGTATAATGGCAGAAAAGCGTTTCCATAATCATTCAAGGTGACTGTTTTACAATACATTGTCATTTTTGACCCTACAGCGTTGTTTTTTGCGCTCAACGGAGGTTTTTATATGAAAAAAGCAATCAAGAAGATATCGGCGATCGCACTTGCCGCTGTCATACTGATGACCGCGGCCCTTACAGCGAACGCCTATACTACCGAGGAGATCGTGCAGGCGACGTCGGAATTCATAATCAGTCAGGAGGGCACGTATACCACCGTAGACCCGAACGATTCCGGCGCTCTGAGCATCGGTCTTCTGGGCTGGCACGCCACCCGCGCGCTCAACCTTTTGAAGGCGATAGTCAACGCCGATCCGGATACGGCTGAGTCTGTCCTCGGTGCAAGCCTTTATAACGAGGTCGTCAGCTACTCGAGCTGGAACTCAAGGACCCTCGACGCCGAGGAGGCCATTGCTGTGTCGCGTCTGCTCGGCACGAACGCGGGCAAGTCCGTGCAGGACACACTGATCAAAAGGGACGTTACCCAGTATATCACCGACGCCCAGGCAAGGGGCATCACCAACGCGCAGGCTCTAATTCTGTATGCGGATATAGAAAACCAGTGCGGCGGCGGCGTCTCCTACGCAGTCGGTTCCGCGGCGGCGAATACAGCAGGCTCTTTCGGCGCGATCACTCTTGATATTTTGTATCAGGCTGCGATGAACAACGGGACGGCGGGCAGATACGCCACCAGGCGCAGGAATGGCTACGAATTCGCCAAAAGCCACTTTACCGGGCAGTCCTCTTCGCCGGAAGAGGATCCGACAACAAAGGTCTCGACCGACGGCGCCGGCGTTTATACCGTTACCGCCACCCTGCTCAACGTGCGCTCGCAGCCCACGTCCAGCTCCGAAAAGGTCGGTCAGCTGCCGCAGGGCACCAGGATAACGGTCACGGGGACTCAGAACGGCTGGGCGAAGTTCTCCGAGGGCTGGGTGTATATGGAATACCTCTCCAAAGTTTCCGAAACGACCACTGCCCCCGCAACTACTGCGCCCGAGACCACCACGGCGGCGGCATCCGGCGGGACCAAATATATGGTCAATAACAGCTATCTGAACGTACGCTCCGCTCCCGGCACCTCAAACGCGCTTGTGACCACGCTCAAACAGGGCGATATAATCACGATCACCGAGACCAAAGACGGCTGGGGCAGATATTCCGGCGGCTGGGTTTACATGTCATACCTCGTCATGATCACCGAGGAACCGTCCGCAAAAGCTACCGAAACCACCACGGCGGCTCCGGCGGGCACAAAGTACAAAGTCACCGCGACGGTTCTTAACGTCCGTTCCGCTCCGGGCACCTCAAATCCGAAGGTATCCTCTCTCAACCAGGGCGATGTCATCACGGTCACCGAGACGAAAGACGGATGGGCCAGATTCTCCGCAGGCTGGGTCTCAATGGAATACCTTGTCAAAATTGCCGAGGAGACAACGACAAAAGCCCAGGATACCGGCACGAAATACATAGTTACGGCAAACAATCTCAATGTCCGCTCCGCTCCCGGCACCTCGAACCCGAAGATATCCTCGCTAAAGCAGGGCGATATCATAACGGTCACCGAGACAAAAGACGGCTGGGGCAAATTCTCCGGCGGCTGGGTTTCAATGGAATACCTTGCCAAAGTGACCTCGGAGGAGGGCACAACAGCCGCAAGCAAGACGCCGGTATATCCGGTCTATACAATAACCGACGATTTTCTGAACGTACGGGCAAAACCGGACGCCGATTCAGAGATAGTCGGCGCTCTCAGGAAAAACGCAAGGGTCACCGTTACGGAGATCAAAGGCTCCTGGGGCAAATTCGCCTATGAGCAGGGCAAATACGGCTGGTTCTCACTTGCCTACGCGAAACTTGAATCCACTGCCAAGGGCGACGTGAACGGCGACAGCAAAATAACCGCAGACGACGCAAGACGCGCACTGCGCATTTCCGCGAGCCTTGATACGTGCTCAACCGGCGAACTTGCCGCGGCCGATATCGACGGCGACGGCAAAGTCCTGGCAGACGACGCGAGAAGGATACTGAGAGCCTCCGCGAATCTTGAGAAAATCTGATCAGAAACCCCGTCACTATGAATCTGGAACCTGAAATCCCCTTTACGGTTACCGCCCACTCCGGCTGCATGGACTTGCCCGACAACTCGATAGAGGCTATGCGGGCGGGCGTGGACGCCGGAGCGGACATAGTGGAATTCGATCTTCAGTACAACGCCGAAGGCGTGCCCATGCTGTCGCACGACGAACCGGTCCCCGACGACTGCCGCACGCTTGAGGACGCCTTTGCTTTTATGAGGGAATATCCCCGCATAAAGGCTAATATAGACGTAAAAAGCACCGCCTTTCTGGAGACGGTGCCTGTTTTAGCGGAGAAATACGGTGTCGCGGACAGGATATTTCTGACCGGCGTCGGCGAGGATTTCGTCCCCGCTGTCCGGGAAAAATGCCCCGGTATCGTGTATTATCTCAACGTTCCGGTCTTCAAATGGACAAATCCGGACACGCTTGCAAAAAAAATCAGAAAGGCCGGCGCAGTCGGCGCCAATTTTCACTTCTCCGGACTGACTCCGAAAATGGCGCGGATGCTCCACGGTCACGGGCTGCTCGTATCGGTGTGGACGGTCAATGCGGACCGGGATATACGCCGCGTCCTGAAATGCCGGCCGGACAATATCACGTCAAGAAGACCGGACGCGGTGATCAGGCTTGCAAAAGGCAAGTCAGTGGATAGTGAATAGTGGATAGTGGATAGTGGATAGCTCAAAAAGGTGTTGATTATAATATATGCCGCTGACGCGGTTTTCCGGAATCTTCGTTGTTATCCGGCCCCCGCATCAGCGGCATATAATTACAGTATCAACCTTATATACTATTCACTATCCACTATTTGCTATCCGCTATCTGCTGATCATCAGATCGAGCACTTCTGCGCGTAGCCTTCCGCGTTCGCTTTGAACATAAGATCGACGACCGTCATGTCTCTGAGAACCTGTTCGGGCTTTACAATCAGTTCAGCCTCGCCGCGTATGACCGCGGCGATATTTTTATAGTATTCCGCCCAGTCGGAATGCACGTCGGGCAGAGGGATCTCGTCCATCGTGTACTGCGGCCTGGGCGCCATAGTGCGGGTGGGACCCGCCTCGGTGTAGACGATATCGTCCGACCATTCCATCTCGGCGTTGGGCTTGAGCTTCATAAGCCTGCCGGAGCAGCCCCAGTCGTCTATCTGCAGCGTGCCCTCCGTGCCCTGAACGTGCCAGCGGGGCAGGTTGATAAGACAGTTTGTGCTCATCTCCATCATGTAGGAGCAGCCGTTCTCAAAGCGCAGGAACAAATGGATATTGTCGTCCACACCGGGGGTGTACATACTCATAAGATGAGCGTCCACGCTCACGACCTTCTCGTCGAACATATCCAGCGCCTGGTCGATCAGATGCACGCCCCAGTCCAGCAGCATGCCGCCGCCGTTCTCTTTATGGCCGCGCCAGCCGTACATCGCCCCGCGGGAGCCCTGAACGATGCTTTTGACCATGTAGACCTGCCCCAGGAGCCCACCGTCCTTCGCAGCCTTGACTATACGGTAATCCCTGTCCCAGCGGCGGTTCTGATGGATCGAAAACATTTTGCCGGTCTCGTCCCGGACTCTGATGATCTCTTCAAGCTCTCCGGCGTTCATGGTCACGGGCTTTTCGCACACAACGTTTTTGCCGGCTCTGAGCGCACGTATCGAAAGGTCCTTGTGGAAATTGTTCGGTACCGCTATGGTGACAATGTCGATCGATTCGTCAGCCAGCAGTCCGTCAACGGAATCATAAGCGTGCAGACCGTCGTTCCGGGCATCCTGCAGCGCCTCCGGGCGAATATCGTACGCACCGACAGTCTCTATTTCCGGGACTTTCTCACGGATGTTATGAACGTGCCAGCTGCCCATTCCGCCGTGGCCGATAAGCGCCCATTTCAGTGTTTTCATGTTTTTTGCCTTTCTGCTTTTCAGCGAAGAAAACGGAAAAATAAATTGCAATTTGCAATGTGCAATGTGCAGTACGGAGAAATTGCACATTGCACATTGCACATTGAACATTGCACATTAATCAAAGACACATTCCAAGCCGAACAAAAACAGCTTAATTGTCGCCCACGCGCTCCAAAGCCTGTTCCAGATCGGCGATCAGATCCTCTTTATCCTCCAGACCGCAGGACATACGCACGAGACCGGCGGGTATGCCCGCTGCGGTAAGCTGCTCGTCGGTCATCTGGCGGTGGGTGGAGGTCGCGGGATTCAGGCAGCAGGTGCGCGCGTCCGCGACGTGGGTCTCAATAGCCGCCAGCCTCAGCGCTCCCATAAAGCGCTCCGCTGCGGCTCTGCCGCCTTTGAGATCGAAGGACACGACTCCGCATCCGCCGTTGCCCATATATTTCTGCGCCAAAGCGTAGTATTTATCGCTCCTGAGGCCCGGATAGCTTACAAAGTTCACCTCGGGACGGGTTTGCAGGAACTCCGCCACCGCCTGTCCGTTCTCCACATGGCGAGGCATGCGCACGTGCAGGGACTCAAGCCCAAGATTAAGGAGGAATGCGTTCTGCGGAGACTGGATGGATCCGAAATCCCTCATGAGCTGAGCGGTCGCCTTGGTGATGAAAGCTCCCTCTTTGCCGAATCTTTCGGCGTAGGTGATGCCGTGATAGGAATCGTCCGGAGTGGTCAGCCCGGGAAATTTGTCCGCGTGAGCCATCCAGTCGAATCTGCCGGAATCGACTATCGCGCCCCCTACCCCTGCGCCGTGACCGTCCATATATTTTGTTGTGGAATGGGTGACGATATCCGCGCCCCACTCTATCGGACGGCAGTTCACCGGAGTCGGGAAGGTATTGTCCACGATCATCGGCACGCCGTGGGCGTGAGCCGCACGGGCGAATTTTTCTATATCAAGCACAGTGAGAGCCGGGTTCGCTATGGTCTCGCCGAATACGGCGCGGGTGTTGCCGCGGAACGCGGCATCAAGTTCCTCCTCCGTGCAGTCGGGCGAAACGAAGGTCACCTCTATACCCATCTTCGCCATCGTGACGCCGATCAGGTTGAAAGTGCCGCCGTAGATCGACGAAGACGATACGATGTGGCTCCCGCACTCGCATATATTGAAAAGCGAGAAGAAGTTCGCCGCCTGCCCGCTTGAAGTAAGCATGGCGGCGGTACCGCCCTCCAGCGCGGCGATCTTTGCCGCCACGTAATCGTTGGTCGGGTTCTGAAGCCGGGTATAGAAGTAGCCGGACGCCTCCAGATCGAAAAGCTTGCCCATATCTGCGGATGAATCGTACTTGAATGTGGTGGACTGGATTATCGGTATCTGCCTCGGTTCACCGTTCGCGGGAGTATAGCCCGCCTGTACGCATTTTGTGCCGATGTTCTGATCTTTGTTCATGGTTCCTCCTCGTCAAATATCATATTTCCTGTTTCCGTTGCCGTGCCTTCATTCCAGACGGGACGATCCACCCCGAAGAATTTACAGCCCGAAACGGTGCTGTCGCAGCGTTTATCGTATTTTATTTCAACTCCGCCCCGCGCTTTGTAAAACACGCAGTCGGACACACTTACAAGATGGACGTTCGGTGCGGCGCTGTAATTGAAGGATATATATCCCCTCTCAAAAGCGCAGTCAGTTTTAAAAGTGCTGCGGCTGATACGTATATCGTGATGCCGGCAGCCCGAATGATTTCCTATCGCCGGATGGTCGGCGCATTCGAACAGACAGTTGTCTATCAGGATATTGCGGCAGCACGTGCCGTCGCAGACCGCCAGATTGCCGTCTCCGGTAGCGGAGTCCAGCTGGATCTGCTCGCTGCGGACCTGTATCTGTTCGGGGTACAGATCCCTTTTGTGCGGATAAAACCGGCAGCGGGTCACGGTCACGTTTTCGCTGCTGTTTATCTCCATATCGTGCCAGCGCGCACCGCCGATGAAATTGCAGTCCGCGATGAGCACGTTCCGGGCGTGGCTGACGTTGACCTGCGTCAGACAGTCGGACACTCCGCCGTCGAAGGTAAAGCCGATTATCTTTATATCGTGCGCGCCGTCGTAACCGGTCGCGTCGTCGTCGTTATGGGTGAATATCGTATGGCTGATACCGGGATCCGTGACGCGTATCACGGCGTTCGCCCCGGTAAGGATCATATCCGAATACACTCTGAGAGCGTGCATCGTACAGTAA
>JAILQN010000245.1 GCA_024699005.1 Clostridia bacterium | reverse complement strand
GGGCGTCGGCGTAATCGCAGGCGTATCCGCCGGTTTCGTACAGCCGGTGAGGGAGGCGATCGCAACCGAGAACGCGATCCCTGCCGCAAGCATTTTTTTCACTTGAGTCACTTCCTTATGTTCATCAAACAGCCACTTCATGATCTCTTCTTCGTGGGCAAACGCAGCGCCTCCGCCGTGCTGGTCGCGGATGCCTCGTGCGTCGAAGAATGCCTGATCCTTCAGGTCGAGCACAACCAACCGTTCGATCTGCGCGTCGGTCAGCCCTTCCGCGCGGTACAGAGCGACCAGCTTTTCATAGGTTCCCCGCACGGAAGCGGAGCCGTAATAGCTGTCGTTTTCCCCGGTGACAAGGTAAACCGGCGTCAGGGCGTTCACGATGGGCTCCAGCTTGCCGTCCCACTGGGAGGAACAGTGCAGGAACGCTGTGTAAAGCTCCGGCGCGATCTCCATGACCAGCGAGCCGGTCTCCCCGCCGCCGGAATAGCCGTTCAGCCAGACCCTGTCGGGATCGACGTTGTAATACCGCAGGAAGTAACGCGTCAGTTCCACCGTCTGCTCGGCGCTCGTCATGCCCCAATCATTCAGCTGCGGGGCAAGAATGATCATCTTATCGTTATATTTCTGTGCTTCGATCCCGTAGTCCTCCGACTGGATATTCACGCCGACGCCCTGAAAATACAAACCTTCCCAGCCGGGCAGGGTGACGTACAGGGCGTACGGCTCGCTGCCGTCGTAGCTCTGCGGAATGTACGCGCCGAAGTGGATATCGCCGTGTGCCTGTGAATGCAGCACCGAATCAAAGCGGAACCCGCGGATCAGCGTATCGCCCAACTCCATCGTATCTGTTCCATCTTCCGGCAGCGCCTCCAATCCTACGGCAATACGCAGCAGCGTTCTCGCGTCTGCGGCGGTTACCGTACCGTCAGCGTCGATATCCAACGCTTTGAATTCCTCGTTGTCCGGCGTGAAGTTCTCCAGCCCCACGCTCAGCCGCAGCGTCAGCCTTGCGTCGGCGGAGGTGATTTCGCCGTCATTGTCGCCGTCGCCCTTTTTGAACGCGCTGAAAATAAGGATCGCGGCAGCGCAAAGAACGATCGCGGCGAGGACGGACAGCATTCGTCTTGTTATATTGATCATGCGTACCTTCCTTTCTGCCGGATAATATTTGCAGGTATATGCTTTTTTTCATCCGAGTGCGTCAGCCGTTTGAATAGGATATCTCGTTGAGCGAAACGTTTTCATTCCGGAAACGGACGGCGCTTTTTTCATTTTTCAGATGGATTGCGCCCTGCGGGCAATTGTGGACGCAGGCGTAACAGACCTCGCAGCGGCTGCCGAACGTGACCGTATCCGTAACCTTCACGTTGTTCGCCGGGCAAACTCTTTCACAGACGCCGCACCGGATGCAGGCGTCTGTCACGATATAATGCTTCGCGGCGTCCGGCGTTAAAATCCGTTTGCCCATCGCCTGATGGATTATTGCCATCTCCGCTTTTTTCAATGGGCTGACGGTGACGGTCTGCTTTTTTCTCTGCCGGATATGATCTGTGATCCGCGCCGGTTGACCTTCGATATCCTTCTGCGTGACGGAATCCATTTGTTCCCGCATTTCAAAGCCCGGCAGGTAGTTGTCCACCATCAGGACCGCGTCCGCGTAATCCAGCCGCAGGCCGATCTCATCGCAGAGAGCTCCGGCGTGAAACCGCGCCGTTGTTTCGTTCATGCCATAGGTAAAAACAAAGAAAAAGTAGTTTGTTCCGATCTTCGCTTTCAGAAGAAATTCTCTGACCATGCGCGGCAGCTCGCCGCAGTAAACGGGACAGACGACGCCCACGGCATCATCCTCGATCTCATCGATCTTTGCTTTGACGAGCTGCGGGATCGACAGCAACTGTCCTCCGATTTTTTTTTGCGACGTAAAGGCTGTTTCCCGTCGCGGTAAAGTATAAAATCTTCATTTCTAAGTCCCTTTCCGTTCTGTGCTGTTACGGTTGTCAAGCAGTTTCAACGCTTTGCCGAGATAATACCCGAGGAATACGAACAGACCCATGATCGCCATGTAATCAAGGAAGAAAAGGAGAATGGGTTGCGTCGGATCCAGAAACAGGAAATGCGTCTTAAGGAAGAGGTATTCTCCGATCTGCCTTTGGACGAACGCAACCGTGCCGTAAGCCGCAATCGCTGCGGCGATTCCTCGCAGAGCCCATGCTTTCATCCCGGTTGCTTTCGTTTTACTTTTGCGCATCGAGCTTAGCATCACGTTCCAATGCAGTCCCAGATGCAGTGACATCAGAATGTAGTTAGCATAGGCGCATACCATATGCACGCTCCGGGCAAACGCAGTCCCTTTGTTGATCGGAAGAAACGCGAATACGTGCTCCGACAGGACGATCCCGCTGATGACCGAGGCCATCACCGAGCCGATCAGCAGAAAAACAAGAGAGGTCTGAAAAATGCGGAAGCTTTTGTATCTTCCCTTGAAAAGCGCGCCGAACCACTTTCTGTTCAGGACGTGATGGACCGTGAACAGCGCAAACATGGCCACCCCGAGGATCTCGTGCGTCAGAGTGCCGATCAGGGAATACGCCATCAGCCCGATCAGCGCCAACGTCATTGCAATATCGACCGTCATTCGAAGCTTCTTCATCTTCTGATCTCCTGTTTTCATCTTCTGGGAAATGTCGGTTATCCCGGAACCAGCCCACGCGCCCATTCCCGGACGCTATCCTCGCTCGGATTTTCATTGAACCGCTGACCTTCCAGCCAATTGCCGGTCCCGGCCATCTTTTCAAGATTGGTTCCGCTGTCTCCGAGGCCTGAGCTGGTGGAAGTACAGAAGGGGATCACGGTCTTTCCGGTGAAATCGTTGTTTTTCACAAAGCTGTTGACCACCCAGGCAGCCTCACGCCACCAGATCGGATAGCCGAACAGCACTACATCATAGTCGCTCCAGTTCGGCGTTTCGGCGGAAACCAGCGCGATATCCTGCAGAGAGGGATCGTCGTGTTCCCGGCAGACGCGGCTGTTCCGGTCCGTCCAATTCAGGTCGGCATCGGAATACGGCTGGGCGGGAACGATCTCAAAGGTGTCCGCGTTCAGTTC
>JAILQN010000244.1 GCA_024699005.1 Clostridia bacterium | reverse complement strand
CCAAGTGCCGGAAAGCGGAACAATCTCTATGAGGATTCCGACAGAATTGATCCCGACCGCCCCAAACGGCGATCCGGTCACGATGAATCTGCGCTCCGACGATACCTTTGTTGAAGATGAGGGCTGGCACAGAGCGTCAGCTGCCTATTCAGATTTTCTGCGCAGACACAAGAATCTGCACGTGCTGTATATGGAGATCGGCGTAGGTATGAATACGCCCGTTATCATCAAGTATCCGTTCTGGCAAATGACGGCGGCGAATGAAAAAGCCGTTTACGCCTGCCTGAACTACGGCGAAGCGTATTGTCCGAAGCAGATAGAAAAGCAGGCGATCTGTCTCGACGGAGACGTCGGAGAAATAATAGATGCAATGATGTAATTCCGGATGTGGGAGGGAAACTATGATAAAAGTCGCTTTTTTCGATACAAAAGAATACGACCGCGCGTCCTTTGCGCAATACGGTGAAGACGCCGGCGTCTCATTCAAATTTCTGGAAACAAAGCTGACCGAGGATACGGCGGAGCTTGCAAAAGGATACGATGCTGTCTGTGTTTTTGTGAACGATACGGTAAACGCCGCGGTCATCGACAAGCTATACGGCTTCGGCGTCAAAATGATCGCTCTGCGATGTGCGGGATACAATAACGTCGATGTAAAGCACGCTTTCGGAAAAATCCACGTCGTTCACGTTCCTGCGTATTCCCCGTACGCCGTGGCGGAACATGCGATGGCGCTGCTGCTTGCTTCCGTTCGCCGTATCCACAAGGCGTACAACCGCACAAGAGAATTCAATTTTTCTTTGAGCGGCCTGACCGGCTTTGATTTTCACGGCAAAACCGTCGGCGTGATCGGCGCGGGAAAAATCGGGCGTATTTTTATCGATATCTGCCGCGGCTTCGGAATGCATATCCTCGTATACGATCGGCACCCGGCGAACGATAGTAACGAATATGTGAGTCTTGACGACCTGTTTGCCCGCAGCGATATTATCTCATTACATTGTCCGTTAACGGAAGAAACCCGTCACATGATAGACAGAAATGCGATCGCAAAGATGAAAAAGGGAGTTGTGATCGTGAATACCTCCCGCGGAGGTCTGATCGATGCGGAAGCCTTGCTGGAGGGCATAAAATCCCGGAAAATAGGCGCAGCCTGTCTGGACGTCTACGAGGAGGAAACGGACGTTTTCTTTGAAGACCGGTCCGGGCATATCATGGACGACGAACTGCTCTCCCGGCTGATCTCCATGCCGAACGTGATCGTCACGTCGCATCAGGCCTTTTTGACAAAGGAAGCGCTGAACAATATAGCTGAAACGACGGTGACAAATATCAAATCCTGTTTTGAGAACAACGGGATCTGTAATAACGAGCTGTGTTACCGCTGTGGCAATATTGAACAATGCAAAAAAGAACGTAAAGAAAAATGCTTTTAAGGTCGCAAGGAGGTCCGCATTTTTTGGTGTCTGGAAAGGGCATCTTAAGAATACCGACTTGGGATAAATTCCTTGCGTTTTGAAGGGATTCTTTGATTCGCTTCGCGCGGACGCCGTAATGGAGGCGTATGATTCTCTTACCTGCCGGGAGAAGGAAATGGTCGCAATGGACCTCTCTTTCTGCTCCGAGTGCCTGCAGCCGGAACTGTATACGGATAAAAAAGGCGAAAAAAGAGCAAAGCCCCCGCACGCGAACTCATACGTCGGCATTGCGGAGGCGTTTGAAATGGAGGACGGCAACTGGGCGAAGCACATCATCGACGGCGCGTACGATAAAATGCGCAAGCGCCTAACGAAGTCGGAGTATTTCAGAGAATGACCTTTTACCATCTTTATCTTTTATCGCAAAAATCGCCGGAGCGGTGTTATCCCCATCTTGACAAAATGAATAATAGTGGGTATAATGGGTATAACAAATGACGGAGGCGCACCTATGGATATTGCGGACAAAACCCCTGACATAGAAGAACTGGAAAAAGAGATCGCTCTTTTGCCGGCTGGAAGTATTACGATAAAAAGGGTTCGCGGGAAAGAGTACTATTACCATCGCATAACCCAAGGCGGCAAGCGGACTGAAACGTATATTGAATTCGATAAAGTGGACGAGCTTCGCACCGGTATTGAAAAACGCAAAGAGCTTGAAGGCAAGCTGAAGGAGCTGAAGCGCAGCGTTGCCGACGAGCCGAAACGCAGGCAGACAACGCACGATTTCAAGTGCTATGTCCGCATCGGAGAACAGCTCGTCAAAATGGCTGCGCCGGTCAAAAAGTACCGTCACCGTGAATGCTATCAAACGCTGCGTGATTATGTTTTCGGCGATCAGCAGGATAAAGTTTTTATCCTTTATGGGTTACGCCGTACCGGAAAAACGACGATGATACGCCAGATCATCCTTGATATGACGCAGGAACAGCTGAAAAAAACGGCGTTTCTTCAAATCCGTCAGACGAACACCCTTTCGGAGGTCAATGCCGATCTGCAGTATTTGGAAAAACACGGATATCAATACGTGTTCATTGACGAAGTGACGCTGATGAAAGACTTCATCGAAGGCGCGGCGCTGTTCTCTGATATTTACGCAGCCAGCGGGATGAAGATCGTCCTTTCCGGAACGGATTCGCTTGGTTTTGCATTCACAGAGCAGGATCAGCTGTACGACCGCTGCATTATGCTTCATACTACGTTTATCCCGTACCGTGAGTTTGAAACGGTCCTGGGTATCTGCGGTATCGACGAGTATATCCGCTACGGCGGCACGATGAGTATGAGCGACGTCAATTACAACGAAAAATCCACCTTTGCATCAAAGAAAAGCGCGGATGAATATATCAACAGCGCCATCGCGCGCAACATTCAGCACTCGCTGAAATACTATCAGGACGGCGGTCATTTCCGCCTGCTTTACGATCTGTATGAAAAAGGCGAGCTGACAAGCGCCATCAACCGCGTTGTGGAAGACATGAACCACCGCTTTACCAAAGAAGTTCTCACGCGTACCTTCCGGTCTTCTGATCTTTCCGTTGCCTCTCGCAATCTGCTGCATGACAGGGAGCACCCGATCGATCTTGAAAGCAATATCGACCGGGAAAAGGTTGAGCGCTCGCTGAAAACCATGCTGGATATTCTTGAAAAAGAAGAACAAAGCGTTGAAATCGACGAAGCACACGGGGGCCAGATTAGGGAATACCTTTCGCTTCTCGATCTTGTAACGGATATCGATCAGATCTATTTGCCTGAACCCGGCGGAAAAACATCGAGATCCGTTTTCAGTCAGCCGGGTATGCGCTATGCTTTGGCGGAAGCGTTGGTGAACGCGCTGCTGCTTGATGAAAAGTTCAGCTATCTGGACGCGTCGGAACGCACGGCCATTCTTAACCGGGTATTGGACACTGTCAGGGGCTTCATCATGGAGGAGATCGTTCTTCTTGAAACGAAGCTCGCTCTGCCGCGCTCAGAAGTGTACCGAGTACAGTTCGCCGTTGGGGAATTCGATATGGTCGTGTATGATCCATCGTCGGTTTCCTGCCGAGTTTATGAGATCAAACACAGCAGGGAACTTGTCCCGGAACAGTATCGGTACCTTATTGATAATCAGAAATGTGCCGCGGCAGAACACCGTTTCGGAAAGATCACCGGTAAATACGTGATTTACCGCGGTGATGCGGCGGAATCGGAAGACATCCAATATCTGAACGTTGAAACCTATCTGAAGAGCCTTGTAAATTGACCTCGCTTGGCGTTGATTTTGTACAAACATTGTAAAGAACATTCACGGTGTCTCTATATGGTTCCTCCAGGCTCAATTCAAACACCGTTTCCCTCGGCAGTGAGACAGAAAATCTGTGATTTTCATTGTCGAACTTATACAGCGTAGTGTGGGAGCCTTGATACATTTTTCATCATTCTGCTGCAGCCTCTATAAAGGCTTTGAGTATTTTCGTACTATTGGGATCTGTCTTCCATGAAAACTCCGGATGCCACTGCACTGCCCACAAAAATCGATTCCCGGACATATAAACCGCTTCGATAATTCCA
>JAILQN010000095.1 GCA_024699005.1 Clostridia bacterium | reverse complement strand
TTCATGGCTGTCATCAACGCTTTCTCGCTGCTGTTTTCCGCCACCAGGGGCAACAATTTCTCCGAGGATGTCAGACCTTTCTGGGGCGGCGGCAGAATGTCGGTCTCGGACGTCGCTTATGAAAACAACGCCGTATATTTTACCGCGGACGGCGTGAAATGCCTTCTGCAGTTCACGTCCCCCCACGGCTGGCGCCTCCGTACGGCGCAGAAAGACGGCTCTTTCGACGATTGGGGCGCGGGCCAGACGCTTGCCCGCGATCTCGGCGAGGCCGTTCCGGACACAGTCGAACCGATATCCTACAACGGGAACGACAGGATCCTTTCCGCTCCGGACGGAAGCACGGCGCAGCTGAAAAACGGCAGCGGTATCGTATTCCGTACGCCGTCCGGGAAACAGGCGTATAATATCGACGTGATCTTCACCGACTCGGACGGGATCCTGCACGTCGCGGGAGATCTCGACGCGAACGAGCGTCTGTACGGCACGGGCGAGCGCTTTGACTCTGTCGATCAGCGAGGCAAACGCATGAGCATCTACAGCTACGACGGTTATATGGAGCTCGACGATACCACCTATCTCGCGATCCCGATCGTGGTTTCCTCCAGAGGGTGCGGCATGTTCATGAACCGGTTCGAGAATCAGGTGTTCGACCTCGGCCACTACGCGAAGAACCGCTTTGATATGGAGCTTTACGACGCCGCCTGCGATCTCTACGTCTTTGCGACCGAGAAGATCTCCGACGTTCTTTACGGTTATCAGACGGTATCCGGTTACGCCGCCGAACCGTCCGACTGGTCTTACGGCGTACAGGTATGCCGCTCGGGTTCGGAGTTCGCGTCTTTCAACGGAGTGAACGCCATGATAGAAAAAATGGCTGCGAACGATATTCCCTGGGACGCGGTCATAATCGAGGGCTTCCCCGCTTACAACAAAGGTCAGTGGGAAGAACTGAGCAGGATCACCGATTACGTACACTCCCTCGGCAAAAAGGTCATGATGTATCAGGTGCCGGGCGAGATTTCCGGCTGGATAGACTCTGGTTTCGGCGGAGTCCGGGACGAATATCTCGTTCATCTCGACGGCGGAACCTCGATCCCGTGGGCGTATCGCTACGGGAACGTCCACGAGACCCGCGGGAGCCGTTTCCTTGACCTGACCTCCGCAGACGCCCGCAACTGGTGGTTCGGCGAGGTCTGGCAGCAGCTGGCAGATATCGGCATAGACGGCTCGAAGATCGACTTCTGCGAGATCATTCCCGATTTCAAAAATCTTCAGTTCTCCGACGGCAGGGCGGCGGCGGGAACCCATCACTGGTATCCCACTTACTATAATACGCTGATGTACGATTTTATGGACTCCGTTCTGCCGGACGGCACCATGAATCTCTCCCGCGGAGGCGGGATAGGCGCGCAGCGCTCCTCCATGTACTGGTCGGGCGATCAGAGCCGCGATTATCAGTGGCTGAACGCGCAGCTCAAAGGCCTGCTCTCCACCGGCCTTTCCGGAGTTCCGTTCATAAGCCACGATATGTCCGGATATAAGCCGACCGACGTGGAGACCAATCCCGACCCGGAAGAGGAAGTGTTCCTCCGCGGACTCAGCTATACCTGCTTCAGCACGAATATGGAATCTCACGGCCGTGTGACGCGTCCTTACGATTACAGCGCCAGGACGACGAAACTGTACAGCATATACGCGAAAATGCACGAGGCTCTGCGTCCCTATCTCAAAGAATACGGAAAGATCTCCACCGAAACGGGACTTCCGCTTATGCGCGCGCTGGTGCTTTTCGACCAGAACGACGGCAATTGCGCGGATATCTGGAACGAATACGTGCTGGGAGACGCGTTCCTTGTCGCTCCCATCCTTGAAAAAGGCAAGATCTCCAGAATCGTATATCTGCCGAAGGGGGAATGGACGGATCTGTGGAGCGGCGAGACCTATAACGGCGGCAGAACGGTGGCGTGCCGCGCTTCCACCGCGAAGGTGCCCGTATTCGTGAACAAAAACTCCGCCTCGGCGACGCTCGACGGCGTGCTTTCCGCGATCCGGCCTTATATCGATCAGATAAACGCGATGGGCTGATCCGGACGGCGTCTGCAGAAGGATTTGTAAAAATTCTGTGAATTGACGCTTCGCGTCGTGAATTGGCTGCCGCCGTGAATTGCCGCTTCGCAGCGTGAATTGCGCCGCGAAGCGACGCGTTAAGGGCGGGCAAAGCCCGCACCCATATTAATATAATAATATATGACCTTTTGAAATATGAAAAAATGCGCGTCAGCGCAATTCACGACCGCAGGTTTCCTGCGGTCAATTCATGCACGAAGTGCAATTCACGCGCCGAAGGCGCAATTCACAGGGGTTGACCGGACTACAGAGCCACAAGAGCGATAACTCCCGCCAGAGCGAGCAGCACGCTGACGATCTGTTTTTTGCCCGGCTTTTCCGAGAAGATGAAGCTGTAGACAGTCGAGATTATCATAACGCCGCCGGTCACGAAGGGATACTGCGCCGAGGCGGGCAGAACGACGAGCGCGGTAAGCAGCAGATAATTCCCGACGGCGCACATCACGCCGTAGCCGCCCATATAGAAAAACGCCCTGCCGGTCAGTTTCGCGGTCCTCTTCTTCGTGAAAGCGATAAGGATAAGGCAGAGCGCGACGGTGAAGACCTCTATCAGCACGGAGTAAGCGGCGTCGCTCGTTTTCGGGAAAGAAGCGTTGCTGAAAAACTTGCTGATGACGCCGTAAAGCCCGTTCGTGACGAAGACCCCGACGTAATAGAGCGTTCCGCCCTTTTTCCCGCCGCGCTCCACGGTCAGAGCGAGCGAGAGCGCCACGAACAGCAGACAGATCACCTTGCCCGCCGTAATCTCCTCTTTAAAGAACAAAAGCCCGGCGGTGAACGGCAGAGCCATGCCGCCGATCATGCTGAAAACGGAGTATTTGGAAAGATTGGTCCTG
>JAILQN010000243.1 GCA_024699005.1 Clostridia bacterium | reverse complement strand
TATCAAAGGGGCAGCATTTTTTGATACCGTATTGATTTTTCAGGAAATACGTCAGATCTCTGGCCAGGGTTTCGGGATTGCAGGAAATATACAGTATTTTTTCCGGTGAAAGGGAGACGACGCTTTTCATGAATTTCACCGTACTGCCGGCACGGGGCGGATCCATGATGACAAGATCCGCGTTTTGTCCGGCGGAAGCCATATCTGCCAGGAAATCGGTCGCGTCCGCGCAATAAAAACGCGTATTCCTGATTCCGTTTATTCTTGCGTTCGTGATCGCGTCCTTTACCGCCTCGCGGTTCAACTCAACGGAGATCACCTCTTTTGCTTTTGACGCCGCAATCAACCCGATCGTACCTACCCCTGAATACGCATCGATCACCCGCTCGTTTCCGGTCAGTTCTGCGTATTCCAGCGCTTTTGTAAACATCAGTTCCGCACAGTCCCGATTGATCTGATAGAACGACCGGGAAGAAATCCGGAACCGAACGCCGCAAAGCACATCGGTAATATATCCGCTGCCGTATAAAACCGTTTCCTTCTCTCCCAACACAAGGCTTGTAAAACGATTGTTCACGTTTTGAATGATCGTGGTGATATCCGGATGTCGCCGCAGCAATTCCTCGCAAAACGCGTTTTTGGATTTGAATACCGGAGTTCCCGTTACCAGGACTACCATGATTTCACCGGTAGCAAACGCGTGCTTCACCAGAACATGGCGCAAAAAACCTTTCCCGGTGCGTTCGTCGTATACCGTTAATCCGAATGACCGCAGCATTTCCCGGATCGTCGCTATAATCGCGTCCGCCGCTTCATCTTCAATCTTGCATGCGTCTGTTTTGACGATATTGTGCGTGCTGGATTGATAGACGCCGGATATAATCATGCCGCTTTTCGTTTTCCCGAATGCCGCCTGTACTTTATTGCGATAGTGAAACACCCGTGGGGATGGGATGATTTCGCTGACACGATGCATTTTCCCCAGCAAACGAATCACTTTAGCCTGCTTAAAGGAAAGCTGTTCGGCATATGTCATATTGGAAAGCTGACACCCGCCGCACTTTTTGCTGACGGGGCATTCGAGGGCTACATTTTGCATGCGATCGGTAACCTTTCTATTCTGCGCATCGATACCCATATCGAAAAAAATGAAAAATGCGGCAGACGAATCTACCGCATAAACAGAACATCGGTCAGTTATTCAGATGCTCCCGGATATTGGCTTCATGCTCCGCGCCGGTACGCGCAACATAGATCTTGCCGGAAGAATCATGCAGGAAGTAATAATAATCCGAACTTTCCGGATGCATGGCGGCGTTGATCGCATCAGCGCCGGGATTGCAGATCGCGCCGACGGGCAATCCGGTTTTAACGTACGTGTCATACGCATCGGTCAGTTGTGCAAACAACTGATCAGAGGCAACGTGAGGACGGATCGACTCCAGATAAGTGCCGGTGGAATCACAGTTGAGGAAAGTGAAAGAAGTGGAATGGATACGGTTGAACAGAATAGAGGAAATCAACGGCATCTGCTGTGCGTCAAACGCCTCTTTTTCAAGAATAGAGGCCAACGTGACGATTTCGTCGACCGTCATGCCGAGTTTCATCGCGTTGTCGTCATATTCCGAAGTCCACCGCTTGGCAAAATTCTTCAGGAATTTCTCAAATACGCTTTCCGGATCTTCGCCGATATAAAATTCGTATGTATCCGGGTAGAGATACCCCTCAAAAATACTGTATCGCTCCGCTCTGTTCTCAATGGCGGAAAGGAAATCGAATTCTTCCACAAGCGCCGTTCCGTTGAGCGCCTCATAAAGAGCCTCTTCAGAAGCGACGTTGTTCTCGCTGAGCTTTTTAATAATCTGATCCACCGTGTAACCTTCGGGAAACGTCAGCGTAACGGTGCTCTGCTTCACACCGGCGGAAATGATCTCTTTCAACATCCCCTCAAGGCCCATATCCGAGCTGAGATTGTAGGTACCGCCGGGGAAAACGTCGTCCTGCGAATAGTCAAGAATCTGCGCGACCAGCTTGCAGAACGGAGCGCTGTACAAAAGATCCTTGGAAGCCAGAAGATCGATCACGTCGTCGACATTCATGCCGTCTTCCACCACAACACGAATCTCGGTATGATCGCGGTCTATTGCCAGCAGATCGTTTACACAACCCATGATCGGGATTTTCAGCAGCATGGAAGCTACAAAGACGAAAA
>JAILQN010000076.1 GCA_024699005.1 Clostridia bacterium | reverse complement strand
CGGTACTACGTAGGCGTGGATCGGGCCTTTTTTATTGACGGCGATCACCTGATCGTCGCCCTTGTGAGTATCGAACCAGCCGGGCTCCGCGGGAGCGGCGTCTTCCTGAGGGGGCGTTTCCTGCGGTTCAAACAGATTGATGAAAAACCTGTTTATCCTGGTGTTCATCGCGCCTTCGTATACCAGCGCGCCGGCGCCCAGGACCGCGGCGGCTGCTCCTATACCGGCTTTGACGCCGGTCTTTACGATTTTTTTCACGGCAGACATAACATGATCTCCTTTATTGTTTCTGCTGAAAAGACAATTTATCTAAATAATTATATCATAAGTTTGCGGCTATGGCAACAGAAAAAACGATTGACGGGCAAATCGATGAGGGATATAATCAGTTCATAGTTCCAAGTTCCAAGTTTTTCGACAATAAAGCTTTTGCCGTTCAAAATGGCTTACGGCTGTGATTTATTCGTTTGAATTGTACCTGTTTCAATATGATAGCTTGGAACTTGGAACTTGGAACTAACAAAAACTTTGAACTTTGAACTATAAAACCAACCCCCAAAGGACGGCGAGTATTTATGAAAAATCATACCTTATTCTCAAAACTTCGTCTTGCCCCGGCTATAACCGCGCTTCTGTTTTTCCTTTTACCTGCTGTGAACGCTTTCGCCGCGTCAGAAGAACCCGCCCTTGACGCGTCTTCCCCTAAAGCCGCTCAGGCAGCTCTGTGGGCTTTTATCTGCGGCGGACTTTTTACGCTGTTATGCGCCGCCATCCGCGCCCGCTCGTGCGGCGGTGTCCGCACAGCTCTGGGCGTGCTGCTTTCGCTTCTGACTGCAGCTTTCCCGGTGCTGAACGCAGGGTCCTCACTTATCGAGAAATACCGCAGCTGGCACGCAGCGGAACCCGTTTATCTGAGCGAATACGAATATGAAAGCGCGGGGCTTTTGACGGACGCTGACTTTTACGTCTCCCCGGACGGCGACGACGGCGCCGACGGATCGTTCGCACACCCATTCCGCACTCCGGAACGCGCGCGCGACGCCGTACGCGATCTGGACAAAACAGGCCGCACAGACGTGACCGTCGCGCTTATGGCGGGCGATTACCGCGTCAGCCACCTCGATCTGTCTTACGAAGACGGCGGGACGCCGGAATGTCCCGTTACCTGGTGCGCGTACGGCGACGGCGAGGTTGCGCTGAACGGCGGTCTTTCCGTTTCGCCGTCAGTTTTCACTCCCGTGACGGGCGATGCCTGCGAGCGTCTTTCGCCCGAAGCGCGCGATAAGGTCGTCTCGGCGGATCTGTTCGAGCTCGGACTGACTCCGGCGGACTACGGCAAAGTTTACGCGATAGGCACATACAACACCGCTTCGATGTACGACGGCGACTACAGAGGCCCTATCTGGAGCGAGCTTTTTGTCAATGACCGGCGCTGCACCCTTGCGAGATATCCGGACGAGGGATATCTTAAAGGCGGAGACGTCATATCTACGGGCGACGGCTACGAAAAGGACGGCAGTCTGACCGTCAATCCAAACTGGGGACAGGTGCGCAATCCTGAGAGCGACGTTTACAGCGTCGACGCGGAGCTTGCCGCCCGCATAGCCTCATGGGATACGCTGGACGACGTGTGGATATTCGGCTTTCCCAAATACGACTGGGCGGACGCCTCCTCCCCGATCGGCTCCTTCAACGCAGAAACGCGGGAGCTCTCGCCTGAATTCGTGAGTCTGTACGGCACCAAGGCAGGCGCCCCGTATTATTTCTTCAACGTGTTCGAGGAGCTGGACTCCCCCGGCGAATTCTATATAGACCGGGAAAACGGAATTCTGTATCTCTATCCGCCGGAGGATTTCGGCGAAGCGGGCGTGGACCTGTCTCTGAGCACCTCGACCGTGCTGACAGCCAATGCGAACGACTTGACGTTCCGCGACCTGACCTTCAAGGGCACCAGGACGAGCGCGGCGGTCATCAACGGCAACCGCAATACAGTGGAGCACTGCACGTTCAAAAACGTCGCGGGGCACGCGCTTATACTTAACGGCACGGATAATCTCATAACCGACAACGAAGTCACACGCACCGGTCAGGGCGGATTTATGGTCTCCGGCGGCGACACGGCGACTCTGACGCCCGGCAATAACCGCGTAGTCAATAACCTGATCCACGACTGGTCTGAAATTTACCTCACCTATCAGCCGGCGGTAGGTCTCGGCGGCGTCGGGAATCATTGCGAACACAACGAGATATATAACTCCCCCCACGAGGCGATCACATACAGCGGCAATAATCATACCATCGCATATAACCGCATACATGACGTATGCCTGCTTTCCAGTGACGCCGGCGCGATCTACGCGGGAAGAAGCTGGACAAGCTACGGCACAAAGATAATATACAACTGCATTTACAATCTCGGTTCAGACGGTTTCACGCCCAACGGCATCTATCTGGACGACGCTCTCTCGGGTCAGACGGTGATAGGCAACCTGCTTCTGAATATACCCGGAGCGGCGCTGATGCTGGGAGGCGGGCGCGACCTGGACGTGCGGAACAATATCGTGATCATGGCGCACGAGACGGTCAGCTACGATCAGCGCGCTGTCGACGGCGTAAACGGCGGCTGGTTCACCCACGCGGCCGAAGGCGGAAGTATGTGGCAGGAGCTTTACGCTTCGCCCCGGCAGACGGAAGCGTGGCGGGAGGCCTTTCCTCAGATGCAGCGTTTCAGCGACGATTTCTCCGATCCGGAAAATCCCGACTTTGTACCGAATCCCGCTTACAGCACCCTGGCGGGCAATCTCGCTGTAGCGCAGGGCGGCTCTTTCGGCAATATCAGCGACGCCGCGTATAAATACAGCACGATAACAGGCAACGGCCTGTTCCGGAAGTCGCAGATAAAATCGCTGTTTACCGATCCGGACAACGGTGATTATACGATCAGAGACGCGTCTATGATGCAGATATATTATCCTGAATTTGAGCCTCTGCCGCTTGATATGATGGGCAGACATTCGGGTTGATGTTTTACGTTTTGAATATTCGAAGGGGCGGCCGCCGGCCGTCCCCTCTGTTCATTTACAACGCTCCCTTATGAGCCTTTGGCAGGCACGGGCAATCCATGCAGTCGTCGATCCTGCGCTCCGGCGCCGTCCAGCGTACGGCGTTGCGGATAACGGTCTGCACGTTCGGATCGTAAAATACGGGGAAGGTCTCGTGCCCGGGCTGGAAATAGAACACTTTTCCCCAGCCGCGCTGCCAGGTGCAGCCGGAACGGAAGACTTCGCCTCCCGTGAACCAGCCGATGAAAACAGTCTCGTCCGGTGTGGGGATGCCGAAGGGCTCGCCGTAGGTCTCGTCCGCAGGGATCTCAAAAAACCGGTCCAGCCCGAAGGCTATAGGATGATACGGCGCGCTGACCCAGACACGCTCCATATCGTTGCTCTCGCGCCAGATGAGCGAGCAGCTCGTGCCCATCAGCCGCATAAAAGGCTTTGACTTGTGGGCGGAATGAAGGAAGACCGCGCCCATGCCGTTAAGTACGGCGTTCTGCACCAGCTCGGCGACTTCGTCCGGGACGTCGTTGTGATGGCAGTGTCCCCACCAGATTATCACGTCTGTCTCCTTCAGTAAATCAGCGGTGATCTCATCCACGGTATCCAGCGTCACCGTTTTTACGCTGATATCCGGATCCTTCTCCAGAAAGCCGGCTATCACGGCGTGCATCCCGTCCTGGTAAACCTCTTTCGCTCTGCCGCCGGGCTCGCGCTCGTGGCGGAACTCGTTGTAAATCAGTACGTTCATTGAAAGCTCCTTTACAGTAAAACCTCTTTGCCCGTTCTCGCGGATTCGTAAACGGCGCAGAGGATCTTTATCATATCCACGCCCTGATCCGGCGTGTAGCATGGCTCGTCCCCGCGGGTCAGCACGTCTATAAAGTGACGGATGTTATTGCGGTGGCCGTTGTCGTTCCTCACGGGAAGCGTAGCGGTATCCAGCAGATGGCCGTTCTCCTCGGTATAGATCTCGGCGCGTTCGTCTTCCCATTTGATGCCCGCCTTCGTACCGCGCAGTTCCACGAACCGGTTCTCTTTTTTGATATTGGACGCCCAGCTGAACTCGATCTGCAGCACGACGCTGTTTTCAAAGCGGATCATGCCCATGGCAAGGTCCTCCACATCAAATGTCCCGGCGGCGTCCTTATCGCCGAAATCGGAATTGACAGAGTCGCTGACGTCGTTGTCGGCGAATTTGCTGTAGGTATTCGCGCTCACGGCTACGGGTCTCGGATTTCCCATAAGCCATACCGCGAGGTCGATCATATGCACTCCTAGGTCTATAAGCGGACCGCCGCCCGACTTCGCTTTTGTCGTAAACCAGCCTCCCTTGCCGGGAATGCCGCGCCTGCGCTGCCAGCCGCAGCGTCCGCAGTAGATCTCCCCCGCGCGCCCTGCGTCGATATAGCTTTTCAGATAACGCGAAGCTGCGGTGAAGCGATTGTTCCTTATAACCATAAGAACTTTCCCGTTACGCTCCGCAGCGGAGCGCATCGCCATGGCCTTTTCAACGTCGATCGCGTCCGGTTTTTCACAGATCACGTGCTTACCCGCGTCCAGCGCGGCGACGGCGATCTCGGAATGCATGTCGTTGGGCGTGCAGATATCCACCGCGTCGATCGCCGGGTCCCGCAGCAGCTCCCGGTAATCGGTATAGACCTTCGCCACCGGAAAATAATTCTCGCGCATATAAACTGCGCGCTCTTCGATGATGTCGCAGACCGCAACGACCTCTGCGCGCGGTTCGTCCAGATATACCGGAGCGTGCGAGCCTTTGCATATGCCGCCGTTGCCGATAATGCCGATCCTTACCATAACAGATTACTCCTTATTTAATTAATTATATCATGCGCCTCCGAAAAATACGATCGCCGCTTCGGGAGCGTCAATATTTGCTTCTATGCGTATTTCGCCGCCGTCTCTTAAAAGCTTTGCCGGGCCGAAGACTGTCGCGTCTTCGGCAGTATCTGAAGTCAGCTT